>CAZVUW010000034.1:0-27241 GCA_964629825.1 uncultured Actinomycetota bacterium | reverse complement strand
GCCCCCAGCGCCAGCCCGAGGAGCTGGTGGCCGAGGCAGATGTCGAAGATCGGCAGGCCGCCGCGCAGCAGCTCGTCGATGGTCGCGATGCCGTTGCGCACGGCGGCGGGGTCGCCGGGGCCGTTGGACAGGAACACGCCGTCGGGCCGCAGCGCGGCGATCTCGGCTGCGGTGGTGGTCGCTGGGACGACCGTGATGGTGCAACCGCTCGCGCGCAGCAGTCGCAGCTGGTTGCGCTTGAGGCCGAAGTCGATGGCGACGACGCGGTAGCGCTCCTCCCCCTCCGCGGGCAGCTCATAAGGGCTGCGGGTGGTCACCGCTGACACCAGCTCGGCGCCGGCCATGGAGGGGGTGCTGCGGGCGAGCTCGAGCAGCTCGTCGCGGTCGAGGATCGTGCTGGACAGCGCACCGCGCAGCGCGCCGGCGGAGCGGATGTGGCGGGTGAGCCGGCGGGTGTCGACCTCGCTGATGCCGACCACGCCGGCATCGGTCAGCACCTCGTCGAGGCTGCGCACGGCCCGGTGGTTGGAGTACATGCGGCTGCGGGAGCGGACGATGAAGCCCGCGGTCTGGACCCCCTCGGCCTCGTCATCCTCGTTCGCGATGCCGTAGTTGCCCTGGTGGGGGTAGGTCATCGCGACCAGCTGGCCGTGGTAGCTGGGGTCGGTCAGGACCTCCTGGTAGCCGGTCATGGCGGTGTTGAACACCACCTCGCCGGTCGCGGTGCCGTCTGCGCCGAAGGCCTCGCCCGCGAAGGTGCTGCCGTCCTCGAGGACCAGCAATGCCTCGCGCATCAACCCACCAGCTCGCCGTCGCGGACGGTGAAGCGGCCGCGCAGAAGCGTGTGCACGACCCGGCCGCGCAGCTCGCGGCCGGCGAAGGGCGTGTTGCGGCTGCGCGAAGCCAGGCGGTCCGGATCCACGCGCCAGCGCGCCGCGGGGTCGAACAGCACCAGGTTGGCGGGGGCGCCGGGGGCGATCGGCCCGCCGTGGTCGGGGATGTCGCGGCTGCGCGCCGGGTTCGTGGACAGGGCCGCGATCGCCTGGCTCAGGGAGAGCGCTCCCTCACCCTCGGGCTCGACCAGCTCCGTGAGCGTGACGGCGAGGGCGGTCTCCAGGCCGAGCATCCCGCAGGGCGCGTGGCCCCACTCCTGGTCCTTCTGCTCAGGCGCGTGCGGGGCGTGGTCGGTGGCGATCGCGTCGATCGTCCCGTCGGCGAGGCCCTCGCGGACGGCCTCGACGTCCGCCTTCGTGCGCAGCGGCGGGTTGACCTTGAAGACCGGGTCGTAGCTCGCCACCAGCTCCTCGGTGAGGCTGAAGTGGTGCGGCGTCGCCTCGGCGGTCACACGAACGCCGGCCGCCTTGGCCGAGCGGATCAGGTCGACCGTCTCCGCGGTCGACACGTGCGGGATGTGCACCCGCGTCCCGAGGCCGCGGGCCAGGATCAGGTCGCGGGCGACCTGGATCTCCTCGGCCTCGCGCGGCCAGCCGGCCAGACCAAGCACCGACGAGAGCTCGCTCTCGTTCATCTGGGCTCCGGCCGTTAGGGCCGCCTCCTCGGCGTGGTTGCAGATGATCGCGTCCCAGGTGCGGGCGTACTCCAGCGCGCGTCGCATCACCTGGGCGTTGCGCACCGGGCGGCCGTCGTCGGAGAAGCAGCGGACCCCCGCGGCGACCATGTCCCCTAGCTCGGCAAGCTCCTCGCCCTCCAGGTTGCGGGTGATCGCGCCCACGGGGAAGACGTCGCAGTAGCCGGCCTCGCGGGCCAGCCGCATCACCTGCTCCACGACGCCGGCGTGGTCGGTGACCGGATCGGTGTTGGCCATGGGGCACACGGCGGTGAAGCCGCCGAGCGCCGCGGCGGCGGTGCCGGACTGGACCGTCTCGGCCGCCTCTCCGCCGGGCTCGCGCAGGTGGACGTGCAGGTCCACCAGGCCGGGGGCGATCACCAGCCCGGTGGCGTCGATGCGCACACCGGCGCTGCCGTCGCCGACGGCCGCGATGGTCTCGCCCTCGATGACGACGTCGGCGATCTCGTCCCTGCCGCTGGCCGGGTCCACGACCCGGGCACCGGTGAAGGTGATCTTGCTCCGGGCCATCCTCAACGTCCCTCCCCCGGCTCGCTGCCGTCTGCCCTGTCCGCGACCCGGCCTTCCTCCCGTCCCAGCATGAGGTAGAGGCAGCTCATGCGGACGGCGATGCCGTTTGTGACCTGCTCCGTGATGACCGAGTTGGGGGCGTCGGCGACGTCCGCGCTGATCTCGACACCGCGGTTCATCGGTCCGGGGTGCATCACGATCGCGTCGGCCGGCAGCTGCGCCAGACGCTGGCGGTCGACCCCCCAGATCCGGGTGTACTCGCGGGAGGACGGGAAGAACTGCTGCTCCATGCGCTCCCGCTGGACGCGCAGCAGGTAGAGGACGTCTGTCTTGCCGAGCACCGCATCCAGGTCGTGGCTGACCGTGGCGCCCCAGCGCTCGACGCCGGGCGGCAGCAGGGTCGGCGGGCCGACGACGGTCACCTCGGCGCCCATCATCGACAGCCCCTGGACGACGCTGCGGGCGACGCGCGAGTGCAGCACGTCGCCGACCACCGAGACCCGCAGCCCGTCGATGTGCCCGAAGTGCTCGCGGATGGTGAACAGGTCGAGCAGCGCCTGCGTCGGGTGCTGGTGCCAGCCGTCGCCGGCGTTCAGCACCGCCGCGTCGACGTAGCGGGTGAGGCTCTGGGCCGCGCCCGACATCGAGTGCCGGATGACGATCGCGTCCACACCCATGGCCTGCAGGGTGAGGGCGGTGTCCTTCAGAGACTCGCCCTTGCTGACGCTGGAGCCCTTGGCGGAGAAGTTCAGGACGTCCGCGGACAGCCGCTTGGCGGCCAGCTCGAAGCTGATCCGCGTGCGCGTGGAGTCCTCGTAGAAGAGGTTGCAGACGGTGCGCCCGATGAGCGTCGGCACCTTCTTGATGGGCCGCAGCGCGATGTCCTTCAGCTCCACGGCGGTGTCGAGGATCGCCGTGACGCCGTCGGGGTCGAGGTCGGTGATAGCCAGCAGATGGCGCGGGATGCTCACGCGGCGCCTCCGAGCAGCACGCCCTCCTCGCCGTCGTGCTCTTCAAGGAGCACGCTGACCTCCTGGGTCGGCGAGGTGGGGAGGTTCTTGCCGACGTAGTCGGCGCGGATGGGCAGCTCGCGGTGGCCCCGGTCGACGAGGACCGCCAGCTGGATGGCGCGCGGGCGTCCGAGGTCCATGATCGCGTCCATAGCCGCTCGGATCGTCCTACCGGTGTAGAGCACGTCGTCGACCAGGACGACCGTCCTGCCGTCGATGTCGACCGGGATGTCGCTGCGGCCGAGCGGCCGCGGTCCGCGCGTGGCGTAGTCGTCCCGGTAGAGGGTCACGTCGAGGGCGCCGGTTGGCACCTCGGTCCCCTCGATCTCGGCGATGGCGCGACCGAGGCGGGCCGCCAGGGGCACTCCGCGGGTGCGGATCCCCATCAGGACCAGGCCCTCGGGCCCCCGGTTGCGCTCGAGGATCTCGTGGGCCATACGGCGCAGCGCTCGCGCGATGTCATCCGGGCCCAGGACTGGTGAGAGAGCCAACTAGAAAACGCCTCCCGCGTGTGGAGGCGTGGCGCAGCGCAGCGTCATGTTCGCACCTTTCCGGCCTCACGGGACCAGACTTAAAGGCGGGTTCGATCTCAGGCACCTTAGCAGCAGGCCGAGCGGGGCGCCAAGCGGCCGCTACCGCGACTCGACGACCAGCTGGTAGGCGATGCCCACAGGGGTCGCGAAGCCGTCGGCCGAAGCGCTCTGGCGCAGCCGGACCCTGACGGCGTCGCCGGACACGCGGTTCTCCGACCGGGCGATCTCGGAGAACGCGTGCACCCTGGGCTCGCTGAGGGTCGTGACGGCGAACGTGCGGAAGGGCTGGCCGGCGACCGATACGGCCACCTCCACCTCCAAGCGGTCGCCCGGCCGCAGCGCCGTCGTGTCCACGAACCCGCTGAGGTCGAAGGCGGAGGTGCGCACGTCGATGACGCGGTCCTCGGCGCTGGAAGCGGGCGTGAACACTCCCTGGTCGTAGACGTAGATCTTCTTCAGCGAGCCGAGCAGCGCGTCGTCGGGCGGCGGGTCCGGCGGCTCCTCCGGCGGAGGGTCGCCCGGGTCCAGGATCAGGCCGATCAGGACCCGGAGCAGGTACAGCAGCAGCGCCTCGAGGTCGTGCAGCTCGCGTTTCACATCGCGGTCCGGCGTCGGGTTCGGCCCGGTGCGGGTCACGCGCGGGTCGAGGATCCACTCCCTGCCGACCAGGGTGCGTCCGAGGAGGCGTCCGAGCTCGTCGTTCTTGCCCTCGATCGCGTCGATCTCCGCGCCCTGCTCGCGCTGGCGGTCGATGATCTCGCCGATCCGCTCGCCGAGCTTCGCGATGAGCTCGGTGATGGCGGTGTTGCTCTGCTTGAGCTCGACCACGTGCCGGAGGATGAGATCGATCTGGGCGCGCAGGGCGGCGGCGGCCGCGGCGGCCGCCTGCGCGTTCACAAGGGCGCCGATCTTGACCAGGATCTGGCCGAGGATGTTGACGAACTTGGCGATCCCGCTCAGCACTTCGCCGATGCTGACGCTGGCATCCACCTCGACTCCGGCACCGGCGCTGGCCGAGGGCTTGAGGATCTTGGCGAAGTTCTCGACGCCCTCGACGAGCTTGACCACCTCCATGAAGACGAACCCCGCGAGGTCGAGCTGGTCGCCGAGGCTCGAGCCGGCCCGTTCGATCGCGCCGCCGATCTCGCTGCGGGCGGTCTCTGCCGCCGCGCCGGAGCCGGCCGCCGTGAGGAGCTGCGGCGGACCGCCGGGGATCAGTGGGGCAAGCGGGCCATCGTCTCCGAAGGCCGCCGCGGTGGTGCGGCGGATCTGGTCGGCGTACCCGCCGGTGGTCGCGAGCTGATCCATGATCTGGATCTGGCGCAGCGGCTCGAAGTCCTGGTCGGCCTGGAGTGGCAGCCACAGCATCCACAGCTCGAACACCCGCTGGGCGTTGGCGCGGCTGGCGTCGATGGCGTCCGCCGCGATCGCGAGCTCGGTGAGCAGCGCCCGATCCGCGAAGCCGCCGAGCGCGGTGGAGAAGACCTTCGACAGAGCGGCCGCCATCGTCGCGAGCTCGTCCAGCGCGGCGAACAGCTCGCCGGACGCCTGGCCGAGGGGGCCGGGGGCCGAGCCAAGGGCGGCGGGGCGTCGCACCACGAGATCAACTGGCTGGCTGCGGCGCTTGTTCACGCGCAGCGCGACGGTGCCGGTCTGCTCCTGAGGCAGCGGCGCCGTGACGACCAGCTCGCTGGTCGAGAAGGGCACGTGGAAGGGCGCGACCTCCACTCCGTCGAACCGCACCCTGACGGTGGCCGGGTTGCGCCCGAACCCGCTGCCGGAGATCCGCAGGACGGTTCCGGCCTCGACCTCGGTCGCCGACTGACCGGCCGACGCTCCCGTTAGGGCGGTCACGGCATCGATCTGAAGGCCCGCGCTCTTCGGCTCCGCCATAGGCCGCCCTGCCAGCCGGATCGGGTTGTGAACTCAGGCGACGCTACTGCGGTCCTCGCGGCTTGTCGCGCTTCGGTGCGATGCTCGCGCGAGGTTGGTCCTCAGCGACCGCGGGGCGCGCCTCGGCTGGGTGACACGATCAGCGCGGCGCTGGTCAGGGGTGCCGCGGCGAAGGGCCGCCTAGGGGTGGCGCGAGGAGCTCGCGGCCGCGCCCACGAGGCAGAGCACGGACGCCAGCAGGAAGATCAGCCCGATGCTCAGGATGCCTAGCACCCCGATCGGCAGGAACAGCACCGCGGCGAGCAGCAGCCGCTGCCTGCGCTCGGCCGGCCGCCGCAGCGCCGACACCGCCGCGACGACCCCGCCGATCGCCCCGCCCCACAGCAGCACCGCCAGCAGCTCCATCCACCTGCCGATCACGCCGACCGCCCGCGGCCCGGACGGGATCGTCCGAGGCTATCCCCTGGCCGCCGGGCCGACCTAGCTGGCGTCGGGCTTCGGCGCGTCCTTCGCCGACCGCGCGCGCTCTCGCGCGATGCGGGCGAGGACGCCGTTGACGAAGCGCGGGGAGTCGTCGGTGGAGAGCTCCTTGGCGAGCTCGACGGCCTCGTCGATGGCGACGGCGACGGGGATGTCGTCGCGGTGGAGGAGCTCGTGCAGGCCGACGCGCAGGAGGTTGCGGTCGATGACGGGCATGCGCTCCAGGCGCCAGTCACGGGCGCTGCCCTGGATCAGGGCGTCGATCTCGTCGCGGTTGCGCTCGACCCCGCGGACGAGGTCGAGCGCGTACGGCGGTAGCTCGTCGTCGCCCTTGAGGCGCTCGGTCAGGACCGTCGCGACCGGGCGGTCCAGCAGGTCAGCCTCGTACAGGAGCTGAAGCGCCGCCCGGCGAGCGTCCCGCCTGCTGCTCGGCCGGGCCATCAGGCCCGCGAGATGTACTCGCCAGAGCGGGTGTCGACCTTGATGCGCTCGCCGGCGTTGATGAACAGGGGCACCTGGACCGTGGCGCCGGTCTCGAGCGTCGCGGGCTTGGTCGCACCGGAGACGCGGTCGCCCTGGATGCCGGGCTCGGTGTCGGTGACCTCGAGCTCCACGGATGCAGCCAGGTTCACGTCGACGACCTGCTCCTCGTGGAACACGAGGTCGATGGTGTCGCCCTCCTTGATCCAGCGGACGGCGTCGCCGAGCGCGGTCTCCGGGACCATGGTCTGCTCGAAGTGCTCCGTGTCCATGAACACGTAGCTGTCGCCCTCGCGGTAGAGGTACTGGAGCGGCCGCTTGGTGAGGATGGCCTGCTCTAGCTCCTCGCCGGCGCGGAAGGTGCGGTCGACCGTCTTGCCGTTCTGCACGCCCTTCAGGGTCGTGCGGACGAAGGCGCCGCCCTTGCCGGGCTTTACGTGCTGGAAGTACTCGACACGCCACAGCTCACCATCGACCTTGACGGTCATGCCGTTCTTGAGGTTGTTCGTGGAAACCATGGCGCGCGCAGCTCCTGGAGCTCTAGAGGACGAAGACCTGTGAGGGAGCGGGGGTCAGGATATCGACCCCTTCGGCGCCAACCAGGACCGTGTCCTCGATGCGCGCGCCCCCGAGTCCGGGCAGGTACACACCCGGCTCGATGGTGACCACCATCCGGCTGCGGAGTGTATCCGAGGCCCCGCTCGACAGCAGAGGCGCCTCGTGCACCTCCAGGCCGATCCCGTGACCGGTGCCGTGCACGAACCGGTCGCCGAGCCCCGCCTCGGCCACGACGCCGCGGCAGGCGGCGTCCACCTCACCCGCCGTCACGCCGTCACGCGCGGCCGACAGCCCCGCCCGCTGCGCGGCGGCGACGACCTCAAGCACCGCGGCCAGCGGGCCGGCGGGCTCGCCGAGGCTGAGGACGCGCGTCATGTCAGAGCGGTACCCGTCCACGCAGGCGCCCGCGTCGACGGTGATCACGTCTCCGCGCTCCAGGCGCCGGTCGCCCGGACGGTGATGCGGCCGAGCTCCGTTCGGACCCGAGGCGACGATCGAGGGGAACGCCGGCGCCTCGGCGCCCAGCCGCAGCATCGTCGCCTCGAGGTGCGCGGCGATCTCGCGCTCGGTCCGCCCGGGCCGGACGTGATCGAGGGTGGCGAGCAGGGCGTCGCTGATCAGCTCGCAGGCGCGGCGCAGGGCCTCGAGCTCGGCCGGGTCCTTGAGCTGTCGCGCGGCCTCGACCACGCCATCGATCGGCACGACCCGGCGCCCACCGAGCAGCTCGCTCAGCGCCGTCGCCTCCGCCCAGGAGATGCGCCGTGCCTCCAGCGCCAGGGTCGTCCCCTCGGGCACGGCCGCCGGCAGCCACTCGCGCCCGCGCGTGATGGTCGTCGGCAGGCCGCCGACCTCCTGCTCGGCCTGAAGGCGGTAGCGCTCGTCGGTCGCGAAGTGATCGTCCTCTGGCCGAGCACCCAGCAGCAGCGCCCCGACGCTGCCGGTGAACCCGGTCAGGTAGCGCACGTGCACGAGATCGGTGACGAGCAGCGCGTCGGCGCCCTCGGCCGCCAGGCGGTGACGAACCTCATCCCGACGGGCCGCCGCCCGCTCGTAGGCGTCGTGCCCGGCCGGGTTCACCTGCGCGCCGCCAGATCCAGCGCGGCCTCGACCGCCAGCCGGTAGCCCAGGACACCGGCCCCGGTGATCGTCACGTCCACGACCGCCGACACGACGCTGCGATGGCGGAACTCCTCACGGGCGTGCGTCTGCGACAGGTGCACCTCGACCTTCGGCACGGTCAGCAGCTCGAGCGCGTCGCGGAGCGCGTAGCTGTAGTGCGTGAGCGCGCCGGGGTTGATCACAACGGCTCCGGTGCCGTCAGAGCGCGCGGCGTGCAGCCGCCGTACGAGCGCGCCCTCCTCGTCGGACGTGAAGGCCTCGATGTCGTCGTGGCGCTCACGCGCGGCGGCGATGACGTCCTCGAGCGTGGCGGTCCCGTACACCGCGGGATCACGGCTGCCCAGCTGGGACAGGTTGGGTCCGTGCACCAGCAGGATCCGCACGGTTAGAGATCCAGGTCGTCCAGGGCCGAGGCGTCGCCGCCGAGGCCCTCCACGATCGCCCGTGCCGCGGCAGCCATCATGGCCTCGTAGGCGCGCTCGGGGTTCTTCGACCCCTCCGACAGGTACGCGATCGTGGGCGGGGCGTCGAGGATCTCGACCCCGGCCTCCTCGGCGATCTGCTGGAGCTGGTCGTCCGCGAGGTTCGGCCCGTCGAACAGCACGGAAGGGCTGAGCTGGATGACCTCGTCGCGCAGCTCGCGGAACTCGTCCTCGGGGTTGGCGCCGGGGTCGTACTTGTACAGCTCGTGCAGCTCCAGCCGGTAGCGGCGGGCGAAGTAGGACCACTCATCGCTGGCGACCACGAACTTGCGGTTCTCCTCGGGGATCGTGCCGACGGCGGCGCGGATGGCGTCGTCGAGCGCGTCGAGCCGCTCGGCGAACGCCTCGGCGTTGGCCTCGTAGTCGGCGGCCGAGTCCGGGTCGATGCTCCCGAGCTGGCGAGCCGCCGAGCGCACGTACCGGCGGGCGTAGGTCACGTCGCCCCACAGCTGCGTGCTGGCCCCGACGCGGTGGGCGTGCGTCTCGTGATCGAGGATCCTCCCGAGCATGATCTCGTCCTCGCTGATGGCCGTGTCGCCGAGGATGATGTGCTCCAGATCCTCGCCCGCCTCCTCGAGCACGAACGCCGTCAGGGCGTCGTTGATGTAGCGGCCGCTCTCGACGAAGACGTCGGCCTCGTGCAGCAGCTCGGCGTCGTCGGGTCCGACCTCGAAGTCGCGGATGTCCTCGCCGAGCCCGATCAGCGTGTTGATGGCGCCCTCGTCGCCCGTCACCTGACCGACCAGATGGGCCATCAACGGGTCCGAGGCGACGATGTTCAGGCCGCCCGCTGGCGCGTCCTCGGACTGCTCCGGATCGTCCGAGCTCGTGCCGCAGGCGCTGAGCAGCAGCACAGCTGCGAGCAGGAACGACAGCACACGCATGGAGACCTCCGGGAAGAGGCAAGCAGCCGGTCCCTCCGGCAACGGAGCGAAACCCTAGCGAACATCACGGTGGCCCGAGGCGGTTCGGCCGGATCAGGCCAGCGAGCGGACCGCCGCCTCGACCTCGGCGCGTGGCGGGGGATCTACGACGACCGGGTCCCCGGGGCGCCGGCACAGCACGAAGCGCACTCCCGCAGCTGCCTTCTTGTCGCGCGCTAGCACCTCCCACACCCGCTCCGGGTCGAGCGTCACGCCGCCGCTGGGCAGCCCCAGGCGCTCCAGGACCGCGACGGTGCGATCGGCGAGCCCGGCCTCGGACACACCCAGACGCTCGCCGAGCCGAGCCGCAGCGACCATCCCCAAACCGACCGCCTCGCCGTGGCGGTACTCCGCATAGCCGGTGAGGGACTCGATGGCGTGCCCGATGGTGTGACCGTAGTTGAGGACCGCGCGGCGGCCGGCCTCGCGCTCGTCCCCCGCGACGACGTCGGCCTTGACGGCGACGCTGCGGCGGACCAGATCGGTCAGCAGGGTCGCGTCGCCGCCCAGCGCCGCATCGGCCCGCTCCTCGAGCAGGTCGAGGACCGGGGGCTCGGCGATGAAGCCGTACTTGACCACCTCGCCCAGCCCGGCTCGCAGCTCGCGCGGTGGCAGAGTCGAAAGGGTCGCGGTGTCGGCGACGACGGCCAGGGGCTGGTGGAAGGCTCCGACCAGGTTCTTGCCCTCGGGCAGGTTGACGCCGGTCTTCCCGCCGATGGCGGAGTCCACCTGGGCGAGCAGGGTCGTCGGCACCTGCACGACCGCCACGCCCCGGTTCCAGGTCGCGGCTGCGAAGCCGGCGAGATCGCCCACGACGCCGCCGCCCAGCGCGACCACCACGTCACCGCGGTTGATCGGCACGGCGGCGAACCCGTGGTAGAGGCCCTCCAGCGTCGCGAGGGTCTTCGACTCCTCCCCCGGCGCCAGCTCGAACCGCTCCACCGCCAGGCCCGCCGACCGCAGCGCCGCGGCGACGCGGTCGCCGTACAGCTCGCCCACGGTGCGATCCGCGACCAGAGCGGCGCGACGGGCCGCCGACGGCCACGGGACCGCGTCTCCGAGCAGGTCCAGGGCGCCGGGGCCGATCAGGACCTCATGCTCGGCGCCCGGCACGGGGACCGGCACGCTCACCAGGCCGGGCGGCGCCGAGGTCATATCGACTCGAGCTCCTCGCGCGAGAGCAGCCCTGGCCTGCTGCGCGCCCACACGAGGATCTCCTCCGCGACGTCTTCGGGGCCGCGCCCGGTGGTGTCCACGCTCGTGGCCGCGGCGGCCTTGTAGGCGTCGGCGCGCTCCTCGCCCAGCGCCGCCAGGCGTGCGGCGAGGTCAGGCTCGCCCTCCAGCAGCGGGCGGGACGCCACCCCCGCGCCCTCCAGCCGGACGCGCAGCACGTCGGGAGGCGCGGTGAGCAGCACCATGTCGCCGGTGGCCCGCAGCTGCGTGACGTTGCGGGGGTCCAGCACGGCGCCGCCGCCAACGGCGATGACCTGCCCGCGCAGGGCCGACACCCAGCGCACGGCGGCGGCCTCGTGCTCGCGGAAGTCGCGCTCCCCAACGGAGGCGAACAGCTCGGTGATCGTGCGACCGGTCTCGCGCTGGACGATCTCGTCGGTGTCCATGAACGGCCGGCCCAGGCGCTCGGCCAGCACCCGTCCCACGGTGGACTTGCCGCTGCCCATCAGCCCGATGAGCACGATGTTGCGACCGGGCGTGATCAGGCTCATGGCTGCCGGGGCATGCGGTCGCGGACGTCGGCGAGGTAGCCCTCCAGGTTGCGGATGACCTCGCCCAGGGAGTCCCCGCCGGTCTTCTCGAGCAGCGCCGCGGCCACCTCGAGCGCGACCACCGCCTCGCACACGACGCCGGCGCGCGGCACCGCGCAGACATCGGAACGCTGCTGGATCGCCTCCGCGGGCTCGCCGGTCTCGACGTCCACGGTGGCGAGCGGCCGCATCAGGCTGGACAGGGGCTTCATGGCCGCGCGCAGGCGCAGCACCTCGCCGGTCGTCATGCCGCCCTCGAGGCCACCGGCCCGACCCGTCAGCCGCCGCAGCCGGTCGCCGTCCAGCACGATCTCGTCGTGGGCGCGGCTGCCCGGCACCTCGGCGCTGCGGAACCCGTCGCCGACCTCGACCCCCTTGAAGGCCTGCACGCTCATGAGCGCAGCCGCCAGGCGGGTGTCGAGCTTGCGATCCCAGTGGACGTGGCTGCCGAGGCCGGGGGGCAGGCCGTGCACCAGGATCTCGACCACGCCGCCGAGGGTGTCGCGCTCGGACTTGGCCCGGTCGATGCGCTCCTGCATCGCGGCGGAGGCCTGCGGGTCGAGGCAGCGCACGGGGTCGGCGTCGATCCGCTCGAGGTCGTCCGGTCCCGGTGTGGGGAGGTCGGGGGATGCGGCGACCTCGCCGATGCGGACGACGTGCGAGAGGACGCTGATCCCGACCTGCGCCAGCAGCGCCTTGGCGAAGGCGGCCAGCCCGACGCGCATCGCCGTCTCGCGCGCCGATGCCCGCTCCAGCACGTTGCGGGCCTCGGGGAAGCCGTACTTCTGCATGCCGACCAGGTCGGCGTGACCGGGCCGGGGCCGCGTGAGGGGCTTGCCGCGACCGCTTGCGGCCACCGCCTCGGGGTCCTCGGGCGCGTCGACCGCCATGGCCTCGGTCCAGCGCGGCCACTCCGCGTTGGCGATGACCAGTGCGACCGGCGAGCCGATGGTGAGGCCGTGACGCACGCCACCCAGGATGTCGAAGCGATCGCTCTCGAAGGCCATCCGCGGCGACCGGCCGTGCCCGAGCCGCCGGCGGGCGAGCTCGGCCGCGATGGCTCCGGTCGAGATCGGGATGCCGGCGGGCAGCCCTTCGAGGATGCCCACCAGAGCCGGGCCGTGCGATTCGCCGGCGGTCAGGTAGCGCAGCATGCCTCGACGCTACATGACCGCGCCGACGGCGTCGGAGGAGATCCGGGGCTACTTCCGGATCTCCTCACCGGCGCAGAGGCTGAAGCGGCTGTCGCCGTACAGCAGGGTCGCGCACTGGTCGGTGATGTCGAGGACCTTGAAGGAGGTCGCGAAGGTCTCGCCCTCGGCGACGGTGTAGCCGGCGCCGTTGACGGTGACGTTCGCGCGCTCCACGCCG
This sequence comes from uncultured Actinomycetota bacterium, assembly GCA_964629825.1. Lineage (GTDB taxonomy): Bacteria > Actinomycetota > Nitriliruptoria > Euzebyales > Egibacteraceae > CAZVUW01. Next base: position 14,531 of record CAZVUW010000034.1, on the reverse strand, counting down.
TCGGTTCCGGGGGTGACGTCGACGATCCGGATGATCGTCTCGCCCACCCGCGTCGCCGGCAGGCCCGTCTTGCTCTCCTGCGTGGCGTCGGTCGTGGTCGTGGTTGTGGTGGTGGTCGGCGTCGCGGCCGCGGTCGAGGTCGGCGTCGCCGTCGCGGTCTCGGAGCTGGCGGCCTCGGACTGGGTCTGCGTCGCCTCGCCCGTGCCGGAGTCCGGCTCGACCAGCTGCTGGAACGGGTCGCGCGCCGTGAAGACCTCGAAGGTCTCCGGCAGCGGCGCCTCCTCGGTCGCGGTGTCCGCGGGCGGCTCGGGGGCCTCGGACGCGGCTTCAGCCGTCGCCTCGGCGTCCTCGGCCCCGACGTCAGAGGCGACCTCAGACGCCGCCTCGGACGCGGTCCCGGCCGGCGGCTGGGTCGCCTCGGGCGCGGCGACGACCTCGGTGGCGAGGGGGTCCGCCGCCTGGTCCTCACCGCTGAGCAGCGGCGCGATCACGAACATGTACAGCGCGTACAGGGCGGCCAGCGCCACGACCGCGATCAGGGCGATGCGGAAGCCCTTGCCGAGCTGCTGCTTCTCGGGAGTTGCCGTCATGACTCTGCGCCCTCCGCGGTCGGGGCTTCGGCCGACGCCTGGGTGGTGTCGGTGCTGGTGCTGGCGTCGGCGGGGGCGTCGCCCTCGGCCGGCTCCTCGGTCGGCGCCGGCGGCGTGGCGGACCCGTCGGCCGGCTGGCCGGCGGCGGCCGGGACGATCGCGAACAGATCGCCCGTCCAGGTGGTGGCAAGGACCGGGAAGGTGTCCTCCGATTCGACCAGGCTGAGGTTGTTGAGCAGGATCGCGCGGGGCGTCTCCACCTCCAGGCGGCGGAAGAAGTCCACGGCCTGGAAGTAGCCACCCTCGACCGTCATGGTCACCGGGATGCGCGCCACGGCGGTGTCGGGGGAGCCCGTCGGCGGGGCCTCCGGGATCAGGACGGGTGCGTCGAACACCAGGCTGGCGATGTCGACCCCGGCCTGGTCGGCCGCGACCTGGAGCTGGCGCACGGCGGTGGACTGGGCGGGGCCGGAGGGGATGTACTCCTCGAGCCGCGACAGCGCGGTGCGGATCTGGACCTGGTTGCTCTCGATCTCGCGCAGGCGCACGAGCTCGTTGTTGAGCGACGAGCGCTGCGTCTCCAGGGTCGCCGTCTCCTGACGGATCGCGTCGAGGTCCTCGTTGCGGGGACCCCAGGCCAGGAAGTAGAAGGCGCCGGCGAGCAGCGCCGCGGTCAGAAGCCCGATGAGGGGGGCACGGCGGGCGGTCACTGGTTGATCTCCTCGGGAAGTCCGTCGGCGTAGCGGCGGGTGTAGGCCTCGTCGTCCAGACCGACGGTCCCGGAGAAGGCGGTGACCTCCGTGTCGCCGATGCTCTCGACGGCGGCGCTGTCGACGAACGTGTTGAAGAAGGACCTGACCTTGTCGAACTCGATCAGGACCGCCTCGACACCCGGCGCGAAGCGCTCGGTCGAGTAGCCCTGGTAGGAGAGGCGCGCGACCTCGTCGCCGAAGTCGATCCCGTCCTCGGCGCCGGCGGCCGCAGGATCGGAGCCGATCGACGCGATCTGGAGGCTGCGCAGCGACGCGGTCGACGGGAAGGCCAGCGACAGGTCGTTGAGGATGCGCGCGTGCGACACCTCGCCGGACATGGCCGCGGCGAGAACCGCGTTGCGCGCCTCGAGCTCGTCGGCGAGCAGGCGGTACTGCTCCAGGCTGGCGACCTCGGCCTCGAGCTGGCTGACCTGGCCCTGGACGATGTCGCGCTCGGCCTCGGCGTCGGCGATCTCGCCGAGCTTGAGTATGTACAGGCCGGCGAGGGCGACCGCGAACACCAGCACGAAGGCCGTGGTGAGCATCGTGGTGCGCCGCTCCAGGCGGCGGACCGCGACCTCGCGCGGGAGGAGGTTGACGACGATGCTCATGAGCTGGCTCCCTGCGCCAGGCCGACGGCGACGGCCAGGTAGTGCTCGGCCTCGGCCAGCTGCTGCTCGGTGAGGCCGACCTTGCCGATGCGGAGGTTGGAGAAGACGTGCCCGACCTCGACCGGCATCCGCAGGGCGGCGGACAGGCGGTCGGTGAGGTTGGCGAGCAGGCTCCCGCCGCCGGTCACGACTACGCGCTGAACCGGCACGGAGTCGGCCTGGGCGGTGTAGTAGTCGAGGGAGCCGCGGATCTCGTCCACGAAGCGGCTGGTCCGCTCGGCGATGATGCGGCTGGTCTCGTCTTGGTGGCCGTCGAGGACCAGGCCGGTGCGCGCCTTGACCTGCTCTGCCTCGTCGAAGGTGAGGTCGGCGGCCGCGACGATCCCCTCGGTGATGAGGTTTCCGCCCATCAGCAGCACGCGCACGAAGCGCGGGATGCCCTGCTCGTGGACCACGATGTTGGTGACCGACGAGCCGATGCCGATCAGCAGCTCGCCGGAGCGGTCGCCGACGACCTCCTGCGGCTGAAGCGCACGCAGCAGCGCGAAGGCGTCGAGGTCGAGCAGCGTCGGCTCGAGCTTGGCGGCGCGGACGGCCTCGAGGATGCCGTTGACCATGCCGGTCTGGGCTGCGACCACGAGCACGCGGCTGAAGCGCTCCCCCTCGGCGTTCTCGTAGTGCTCGAGGATGCTGCAGTCGAGGGTGACCTGCTCGATCGGGATCGGGATCAGGTCCGCCACCTGGTAGGGCAGCGAGGCGCGCAGATCCTCCTCGGGCATGTAGGGGAGATCGACCTGGCGCACGACCACCTGCTGGTTCGCCACGCCCAGGGAGACCTTGCGGCCCTTGAAGCCGTAGCGGGACCACAGGAGCTTCAGCGCTTCGGTCACGGCCTCGCGGTCGACGATCTCGCCGTCGCGAACTGCGCCGTAGGGCAGGAGCACCTGGCCCAGGCGCTCGACCGTGGCGCCATCGCGCCCAAGCGACACCTGGACCGCCCGCACGGCGCTGGTGCCGATGTCAAGTCCGATGTGCGATGCCATGTGGCTAGCCCCGTGCCTCGTGGTCGAAGGTGAGGGAGGCATCCAGGTAGCCCTGGAGGTCCTTCGACCGGATCCGGTAGTTCTTGCCGACGCGGATGGCCGGCAGCTGGTTTCCCTTGATGAGCCGGTACACGGTCATGCTTGAGACGCGCATGTGCTCGGCGATCTCCGTGACCGTCAACAGGCGGTCATCGCCCAGCGGTCCAGTGCTCATTCGGCTCCCCTTCTCGAAAGGCCCGATGGCCGTTTCAGGCCATGTGGGATGGCCCGAGGGAAGCATCGGATGCAGACAGTCCTGCCTTGAGCACAACCGAAGGCGACTTTGGCAACACAGCCCTTGGCCAATAGGAAAGAGGCGGCCCGAAGGCCGCCCCTTCCAGGGTGGTGCGCTGAGGGCTAGGAGCCGGGGTTGAACGGCTGGAGGCCGCCCGCGGCGCTGTCGTACTCCTGGCTGGCGCCGTCGAGCTCGACGTGGGCGCCGGTCAGGGTGAAGCCGTCCGTGGTCTGGGCGTAGGTGATGGCGACCGGAGTCGTCTCGTTCGCCTGGCCAAGGCCGTTCTCGAGGAAGTCGTTCACCAGGGCCTGGCCGTCCGTGGTGGAGGGGTAGGTGCCGCCGGTCTGAGTGGCTGCGGCCTCGACCTCGAGGGCGGCGTTGCGCACAGCGCTGGTCAGCTCGGACTGCCAGCCGCGCTCGCGCTGCGACAGGAAGGTCGGGATGGCGATGGCGGCCAGGATGCCGATGATGATGACGACGACGAGGAGCTCGATGAGGGTGAAGCCCTCGTCACGCTGCTCCAGGCGCTTGCGGATCGCTGCGATCATTTGGTGCGCTCCTTGAGGGAGTTGAAGAAGAGTGCGATGACCCCATCTGTCTCGGTCACAGCTCCGCAGACCTTGAGCGAGAATTCTGAAATGAGCCGGGCCGGTGCCCCATGCCGCCGGGGCGACCACTGGTGACACCGGCCCGGGGTGGCGGGCACGGCCGCAGACCTACTGGATGAGCTCGAAGATCTTGAACATCGGCATGTACAAGGCGACCACCATGGCGCCGACCAGGCCGCCCAGCACGCCGATCATCAGCGGCTCGAGCATCGCCGTCAGCGACTCGGTGGTGGCCGTCACCTCGCCGTCGTAGAAGTCGGAGATCTTCACCAGCATCTCGTCCATGGCGCCGGTCTCCTCACCGACGGCGAGCATCTGCACGACCATGGGCGGGAAGACCTCGTGCTCGGACAGGGGCCGGGCGACGCTCTCGCCCTCCTTGACGGAGGTCTTGACGTCGTTGACGGCGTTGCCGATGACGCCGTTGTTGACCGTGTCGGCGGTGATCTCCAGGGAGGTCAGGATGGGCACGCCGGCGCGCAGCAGGGTGCCCAGGTTCCGCGAGAAGCGCGACAGCGCGATCTTGTGGAACAGGTTGCCGAAGACCGGCAGCTTCAGCTTGATCCGGTCGAGCTGGAAGCGGATCTCCGGCTTCTTGCGCGCCTCCTTGAAGCCCTTCCAGACGGCGAACGGCAGGAGCATCACGATGTACCAGTAGCTGCGCAGCAGGTCGGACAGCAGGAGCATGACCTTGGTGGGCAGCGGCAGCTCCCCGCCGAGGGACTCGAACAGCCCGACGAAGGTCGGGACGATGAAGACGAGCATCGCTCCGCACAGCAGCAGGGCCATGATCAGCACCACGACCGGGTAGGTCAGCGCCGACTTGATCTTGCGCTTGAGCGCGACGTCGGTCTCCATCGTGTCCGCCACGCGCAGGAGCACCGAGTCGAGCATGCCGGCGGTCTCGCCGGCGCGGACCATCGCGACGTACAGCTTGGGAAACGTGTCGGTGTGCTTGCCGATCGCCTCCGACAGGGAGCGCCCCTCCTCTACGTCGGAGCGGACCTCCTTGATGATGTCGGCGAGCTTCTCGTTCTCCGTCTGCTCGGCGAGGATGTTCAGCGCCCGGATCAGCGACACGCCCGAGTTGATCATCGTCGCGAACTGGCGCGAGAACACCGCCAGGTCCTCGGTCTTCACCTTCTTGGCGAAGCCCGGGATCGTGATCTCCTTCTGGAGCGCGCTCTCTTTGGCCCGCGCGATCGAGACGGGCGCGTAGCCCATCTCCCGCAGCTTGGTCGCGACCAGGCGCTCGTTGGGCGCCTCCATGGCGCCGTTGATGGTCTTCCCGGCGCGGTCGCGGACCTGGTACTCGTACTTGACGACGGTGGTTGCCACGGATCGTGCTCCTCGGGTCAGGCCCGGCCGCAGAGGCGGTTGAAGTCGGCGACGTTGTTGCAGCGCTCCAGGGCGGTGTGATAGCTGACCTTGCCCTGGAGCACGAGGTCGGCCAGGGACTGATCCATCGTCACCATGCCGTGCTGCTTGCCGGCCTGGATCATCGAGTACATCTGGTGGGTCTTGCCCTCGCGGATGAGGTTGCGGATGGCCGCGGTGGCCACCATCACCTCGGTGGCGACGACCCTCTTCGACCCGTCGGAGGTCTTGAGCAGCTGCTGGCAGACGACGCCCTGGAGCGAGCCGGAGAGCATCACCCGGATCTGCTCCTGCTGCTCCGGCGGGAAGACGTCGATGATGCGGTCGATCGTCTGCGGGGCGTCTTGGGTGTGGAGCGTTCCGAACACCAGGTGACCGGTCTCGGCTGCGGTCAGCGCGATCTGGATCGTCTCGAGGTCGCGCATCTCACCGACCAGGATCACGTCGGGGTCCTGACGCAGGACGTGCTTCAGCGCGTCGTTGAAGCTGAGCGTGTCCGTCCCGACCTCACGCTGGTTGACCACCGAGCGCTTGTGCTGGTGGAGGAACTCGATCGGGTCCTCGACGGTCATGATGTGGGCGGCCCGCTCCTTGTTGATCACGTCGATCAGCGAGGCGAGGGTCGTCGACTTGCCCGACCCGGTCGGACCGGTGACCAGAACGAAGCCGCGCGGGAGGTGGGCGAAGTTGGTGACCTGCGCCGGGATCCCCAGCTTCTCGATCGGCACGATCTCGAACGGGATGATGCGCATGACCGCGCCGAGGGAGTCGCGCTGCTGGAAGATGTTCACGCGGTAGCGCGCCGCGCCGGGCACCTGATAGGACAGGTCGAGCTCGAGGTTGTTCTCGAACTTCTCGCGCTGCTTCTGGGTGAGGATCCCGTACAGCATCTTCTGCAGCTCGGCCGGCGTGAGCTCCGGCTGGCCCTCCATCGGCAGGAGCTCGCCGTTGATGCGGATCGCGGGCGGGTAGCCGGCCGTGAGGTGCAGGTCGGACCCGCCGCGCTCCTTCAGCTCGACCAGCAGCTCGTTGAGGTCGAGCTGCGAGTCCTCCTCGAACGCCAGCAGCGGGCCAGAGGTCTGCACAGCCGACCCGGCGGACTTGGGGGCCTCCGCCGGAGCGGCAGCCGTGCCGGCACCTGCGACCGCGTCGGGAGCACCGGGAGCAGCGGCGGGCGGTGCGGGCGCGGACGTCAGGCCGGAGGGCGTGTCGTCCGCGAGGTGCTCGATCGCGTTGCGCAGGTCTGACTGCACGGCGAGCGCCGGGGTGGCGCGCAGCCCGGTCACCTGCTCGACCCGCTCCAGCGCGCCGGAGTTCGAGGGGTCTGCGATCGCGACGATCAGCTCGTCGCCGTCACCGAACGCCACCGGCAGCGCCACGACTTCGCGCGCTACGTCGCGCGGCAGCAGGGACGCCGCGGTCGGGTCCACCGCTCCCCCGCTGGTGTCGGCGAAGGGCATGCCGCACTGGCGGGCGATGGCCTCGATGATCTGGCGCTCGGTCGCAAGCCCCTCGGTGAGCAGCGCCTTGCCGAGCGAGCCGCCCTGCCGGGATTGCGCATCGATCGCGGCGCGCAGCCCGGTCTCATCGATAACGCCCTGGTCCAGCAGGACCTCACCGAGCGTCGTGGCCATCTGGTCCTCCGGTTGAAGAAGTGGCTGGGGTGCAGCGTGTGGACAGCGGTCCACGAGAGGTTCGGCGCATCGGCGCCCCGCCTTGAGCACAGACGCCCGCCCTCGCGCGGTGCCCTAGACGATGACGCGGGCGATCTCCTCGAGGGTGGTCTGGCCGAGGAGGACCTTGGCGAGCCCGTCGTCGCGCAGCGATCGCATGCCCTGGGCGGCTGCGACGCGGGCGATCTCGTCGGTGGAGGCGTGCTCCACGATCAGGCGCTCGATCTCCTCGGTGACGATCATCACCTCGTGCACGGCGACGCGACCGCGGTAGCCGGTCTGGGCGCAGCCGCTGCAGCCCATGGCGCGGAACAGCGTCGGCAGCGGGTCGTCGGCGCTCCACGGCAGGCCGGCGGCGTGCAGCTCCTCCGGGCTGGGCTCGTAAGCCTGCTTGCACTTGCCGCACAGCTTGCGGACCAGGCGCTGGGCGAGGACGCAGTCGACCGCCGAGGCGATCAGGAAGGGGTCGATCTTCATCTCCGAGAGCCGTGTCACGGCCGACGGCGCGTCGTTGGTGTGCAGCGTGGACAGGACCAGATGACCGGTCAACGCCGCCTCCATGCCGATGTGCGCGGTCTCGTGATCGCGCATCTCCCCCACCAGGATCACGTCGGGGTCCTGACGCAGGATCGAGCGCAGCGCCGTCGGGAAGGTAAGACCCGCCTTGGGGTTGATCTGCACCTGCGAGATGCCGGGCAGGCGGTACTCGACCGGGTCCTCGGTGGTGACGATGTTGACCTCGGGCGAGTTGATGACGTTCAGCGTCGCGTAGAGGGTCGTGCTCTTGCCGGACCCGGTTGGGCCGGTCACGAGGATCATCCCGTAGGGCTTGGAGAAGCTCGCCTCGAAGCGCTCGTAGTTGTGGTCGAGGAAGCCCAGCTCGCTGAGCTCCAGCACAACCGACGAGGCGTCGAGGATTCGCATGACGACCTTCTCGCCGTACACGGTCGGCAGCGTGGACAGGCGCAGGTCGATCTGCTTGCCGCTGTGGCGCAGGCTGATGCGGCCGTCCTGTGGGATGCGCCGCTCGGCGATGTCGAGGTCGGCCATGATCTTGAGGCGGCTGACCACGGCCGGGTGCACCTTGCGCGACTGCTGCATGACCTCGTGCAGCACTCCGTCCACGCGGTAGCGCACGCGGACCTCGCGCTCCTGCGGCTCGATGTGGATGTCGGAGGCGCGGTCGCGCACGGCCTGGCTGATCAGCGCGTTGACGAAGCGGACGATCGGTGCGTCGTCGACGACCGACTCGATGGCCTCGAGCTCGGAGGCGTCGTCCTCGCCCATCAGGCCGTCGCCGAGGTCGTCGAGGTCGTCGCCGGCGCTGAGGAAGCGGTCGATCGCCGCCGAGATGGCGCTGCGGGTGCCGACGACCGGGACGACCTCGCGGTCGGTCACCGTCCGGACGTCGTCGAGGGCGAGCACGTTCGACGGGTCGCTCATCGCGACCTGCAGGCGACCGTGCGGGTCGAAGCCGACGGGCACAAGCCCGTAGCGCCGCGCCAGGGACTCGGGCACGAGCGAGGCGACCTGCGGGTCGATCAGGCGCTCGTCGAGGTCGACGAACTCCAGGCCGAGGTGCTTGGCGAGCGCGGCGACCAGCCCGGACTCGTCGATCAGCCGCAGCTCGATCAGCACCCGACCGAGCGACTTGCCGGTCCGCTGCTGCTCGCCTCGCGCGCGCTGCAGGTCGGCAGGGCTCAGCAACCCCTCGTCGAGGAGGATGTCGCTCAGCTGCTGGGTGGCGCTGCTCATGGGGCGGGGGCCACCTCAACCCAGTCGGCGAGGACCAGCGGCGAGATGTCCTCGGCGTCGGCGAGGGTCTCGTCGTAGTGGAACTGGGTGCCGCCGTTGTTGTCGATGCTGTTGGTGACCAGCGACCCCCACACGTGCCCCTGAGAGCCGCCGCCGAACGCGCCGCGCGGGGCGTAGATGGCGGCGGAGATCTGCACGTGCGTGCCGAAGCTCATCGCCGTGCCCTCGCTGGCTGAGTAGATGTAGAAGCTCGGGGAGGGCCGCGGCACCTGCCGCCCCGCGTAGGTCTCGAAGTTGACCTTGGCGTGGTTCGGGATGCTGAGCTGGCCGGTCAGGAAGAGGATCGTCGGGTTGTCCGGAGTCCCCTGGATGACCGTCGACGAGTCGAGGATCGCGCTGGTGTAGTAGCTGGGGCCGGGAGGCAGGACGCCGCCGTTGCGACCGTCGAAGCTGCCGCTCGGAGCCTGGTCCAGCGGCACCGGGGGCAGGTCGATCGGCTCGCGGAAGTACTTCAGGCATGCCCCCGACGGCGGGCAGGAGTTGTCGGAGCGCCAAGCCGAGCAGGTGTGGGCGACGCCGCCGCAGAAGCCCGTGGCGCCGGGCAGCGGGTCGTCCACGCGCTCGCGGGCGTTGAAGATGTAGGCGCCGTCGCTGTCGTTGAAGGCCTGGCCCTTCAGGGTCAGGTTGCCGTTGGTGGCGACGAAGCCCTTGCCGGTCAGGCCGTTCGGCGCCTTGAGCTCGTTGCTCGAGGTCAGGTAGCTGTCATAGGGGTTGGCGACGAAGGTGCGCGCGGCCCCCGTCCCGACCCACTGGCCGGAGCGGTACGAGTCCGCCCCGTTCGCGCCGTTGTAGTCGACGCCCACCCGACCGAAGGCCGCCAGCGAGAAGATCGAGTTCTGCCGGATGGTCGCCTCGATCGTCCGGCTGGTGCCGTCGGCGGCGGTGCCCGTGGCGGTGATGCGCCACGAGCTGCCGTTGCGGGTCGCCTCACCCCTGGCCGTGCCGCTCTCCTGGGGGAACTCGGGCAGGACGATGTCGCTGGTCGCCTGGCGGGAGACGACCTGGGCGGCCAGGCGGTCCAGGGCCACCTCGGCGAGCTGGAGGGATTGCTCGTAGCTCTGGTCGAACCGGGTGTGCCGCTGTCCGCTCACCATGGTCGCGGTCACGACGGCGGCAACCGTCCCGACGGCGAGGATCGCCAGCAGGGCGATCGCGAGGCTGCCCCGCTCGTCGTCCAGCCGGTGTCGGCGCTGGTTGCGGTCGCCGGACGCGGCGGCCGGCTGCTGCTGCATGTGTCAATCCCTCCCGTTGCGGAGCTGCACCGAGGTCGCCAGGTCGATGACGCGGTTCGTGTCGAGCAGTCGGACCGGGATCTCCAGGCGCACGGTGCTGACGAAGTAGCCGTCGACGGGCGTGGTCATCTGGGTGCCGTCCGACTCGAAGTAGGTGAAGATGGGGGTCCCCGTCGGGACGCGCACGCCCTCGAGGATCGGAACGGCTGCGGTGGTGGTCGTGGTGCCGGTGGCCTCGACGGTCTCGGCGCGCGTGTGGAGCAGCGTCCGGTCGCCGGCGGGGCCCGTGAGCTCGTAGGTGTCGACGCGGCGGATGCCGCCCTGGCGCACCTCGAGGCGCAGCCGTTCGCCGGTGCCCTCGAGGATGGGGTTCGCCTGCCGGATCCGGGCGGTCATGCGCTCGAACGCGGTGCGCGCGTCGGTAAGCGCCTCGGCCTGCTGCACCTGCTGGGTCTGAGTGCGGAGCGCGGATACGACCGCGGTGGTCACGGTGCCCATGACGGTGAGCAGAAGGGTGATCGTGATCAGGACCTCGACCACGGTCACGCCCTCGTCGCGGCGCGGGAGCAGGCGCATCAGTGCGTCACCGTCCGGTTGAGGATCTTCGACGTGGTCTCGACCCCTGAGGGCGTCGCCCTGGTGACGATGAACTGGAAGGCCTGGTCGACCCCGACCTTGTACTTGACCGTCTCCTTCGGGTCGGTGTGGTTCCAGCGCAGCCCGCTGCCGCTGTAGGTCATGGCGACCTCGCGGAAGGTCCCGTCGTGCAGCTGGTACTTCAGCTTGACCGAGTCGACGGTCGGGTCGATGCCGAGCACCTCGGCGCTGAACACGACCGCCTCGACGTTGGTGCACTTCTTCGCGCCGTTGCAGTTGTTGTTGCTGTTCTGCACCCTGATCGGGTTGGGCGTGATCTGCGCGGACACGACCTCGAGGGTGGTGGCCGCCTGACGGGTCAGCTCGAGGGCGTGCAGCTGGCTGAGCGTCCCCGCCTTCAGCTCGAAGTCGAGCGTCTCGATCCCGCCGACGTCCACGAGCCGCTTGACAAGGTTGCGGCTGACGGTGCCGCGCCAGGTGATCCCGCCGTCGTCGCTCGCGAGCGTGGTCGACTTGCCGCCCTCGCCGTCCTTGGTCCAGTGCAGCTGGACGAGGGCGCTCGAGGTGAAGCCGCAGAGCTTCACGACCGCCTTGATGTCCTCCAAAGGCTGGCCGCTCGCGTCGACCGCGACGGGGCTGGGAAGCAGGTTGATGCTGTCGATCGAGCGCTCGGCCCCGGCGATGCAGGTGCCTCCACCGCCGCCCCCACCGCCGCCGGGGGTGGCCGACTGGCCCTCTGCGGCGAGAGCGGTCTCGAACGTGCTGCTGCGGGCACCGTCGCCGGCGCCCCAGGCCACGGTGGTGACCACCTTCAGCACCGACTCGCGGCCCGCGACGACGGCGCCGCCGGTCTGGGCGTCACGCTCCTCGACCGCGGTGGTGATCGTGTACCGGCGGCCGTCCAGGTCGCGGGTGATGGGGGTCGCGTACACCCCGGCGGCCAGGTCGGCCTTCACGCCGTCGTAGCCGCGCGCCCGCAGACCCTCCATGTGGGCCGACGCCACGCGGGTCGCACCGGTCCTGGCGCGCTGGTCGACCAGCGACGAGGCGGACGCGGTGAGCGTGGTCAGCAGCGCCATCAGACCGACGGCGATGAGCGTCAGCGCCACGAGCATCTCGACCAGGGAGACGCCATCCTCGGCGCGAAGACGCTTGAGGATCCTCGTGGGCATGCCGTTCGCTCCGACCAGTTGACGGTGGGTACCGGATTCGGTATCGGCCGCTGCGGGCCGCGAGTTGAGCCGCGCCTAGACGGCGGCGGCCTCGGCCGCCTCGAGCTCGTCCAGCACCGCGTACAGGAGCTCGACCATCGCCGCCTTGACCGACTCGCGGTCGCGGGCGTCGACGCCGACGCAGCGCACTCCGGGCTCGAGGCCGAGGCGCTCTCGCGCCAGCTCGACGTCGTGCTCGCCGCGAAGCTTGTTGACCGCGACGATGTAGGGGACGTCGGCGCTGGAGCGGAAGAACTCCAGGATGGGCTGGGCCTCGGCGAGGCTCTCCTCGCGCGCGCCGTCCACCAGCACGACGAAGCCGAGCATGCCCTCGGCCAGGATCTCCCACATGAAGTCGAAGCGCCGCTGACCGGGCGTGCCGAACAGGTACAGGAGCAGCTCGGGATCGATGGTCAGGCGGCCGAAGTCCATCGCCACCGTCGTGTCGGCCTTGAGCGACCGCTCCGTCTCCTCGGTGACATCCCGCTCGGTCGACAGGACCGGGATCTCGCTGAGGGTCTGGATGAGGGTCGTCTTTCCGGCACCGAAGGGGCCGGTGATGACGACCTTCACCTGCCGGGCCCTTGTGGCGGGCCTGGCGATCGGGCGGGGAGCCATCAGGCGCCCTTCACCCCGTCGATGAGCCGCAGCAGCAGACCCCGGTTGACCTCCTCGTCGCGGGTGAGGCGGCGCAGGGGGTCGGTGTCGGCGGCGGCATCGCCGCGCTGCGGCTGCGGGGCCGCGGAATCGTCGGCCAGGCCCAGGGCGGCGAGCTCGCGGACCATCTGCGAGCGGTCGACCGGCCGCGGCTCTGGCGCGGAGGCCGGCGCAGGCTTGGCCTGGTCGTTGCGACCGGGTGCAGGGGCGGGGGTGTCGGTGTCGGCGCCGAGCAGATCGGCCATCAGGTGCGCGGCCGGGACCGCGGCGCCAGCGGATGCCGGGCGCGCGGGCGCGCGGGCGGGCTCGGCGGTCGGAGCGGGCGCGAGCGACGCGGTGTCCTGGCGCTGCTCGAGAGCCGTCGGCCTGACGACGGCCGGACGCGGAGAGGGCTGACCCTGGGGCCGTGCTGCGGGGGCCGCGGGGCTCGCCGGCGACGGGGTCGTGGTCGCGGGCGTGGCCGTCGGCGTGGCGGGCTGGGACGGCGGCTGCGGGGCGGTCTCCTGCGGCCGCCGCTGCGCCGGGCCGCCGGCGATCGCATCGCGCGCGGCACGGGCGATGCCACCGCTCTTGGTGTAGGTGCCGAGCTCGAGCGCTTCGATGCGGTGCAGCTGGTCGCGTCGGGCCTGGAGCTCGGCCAGCGCCGTCCCGCCCTCCCCGGCGACCTCGACCAGGCCGTCGAGGACCATCCCCGCGAGCAGGCGCGTGGTGGTGAACTCGCCCTTGCCAGACAGGCCGATGAGGTCGCGCACGTTGCGCCGCCCGTCGATGAGCGCCAGCACCGCCCACTGGTCGGCGGTCACCGACCGTCCGCCGGGACCGACGTTTGGGTTGATGACGAGGACGGCGTCCGGCGACGGGATCTGCTCGCGGATGGCGGCCCACTCGCCGAGTCGCCGCTCGCCCTCGGCGACGAGCTCGGCGGTCGGGACGGACACCGATCCGGTGGCGCCGGTGCGCCGCGAGGTGTCGAAGGCGAACGAGGCGTCCTCGAGGCGCATGAGCTCGAACACGGCGTCGGCGATCGAGGAGCGCAGGAAGGCCTCCCGCGCCTCCTGGCTGATGTCGACGCTCTCGAGCAGCGCCTGGGAGAGGTTGCCGCTCAGCCCCTCGGCCCGCTTGGCCTCGAGGACGGAGATGACCTCCTCGCGCGTGGCCAGGCCGGCCTGCACGAGGCGCGTGCCGACGGCTTCACGCTCGACGTCAGCGACCGCGAAGCTGATCTCGCCCTCGTCGAAGACGATGCGGCCGCGTGAGGTCCCGGCGTTGATGTTCAGCGTCCCCGACTTCCTGGTCAGGGCGAGGAGCTGGAACACCTCGGGGAGGCTGAAGTCGGTGAGCTTGCCTTCGAGCATGGAGGATCCCCCAGGAGAGAGTGCGGAGCGGGTGCGCCTAGTCCCAAGCGGTCGCGGCGCCCAGGTGCGAGGAGCCGTCGTGCCCGGCCGGACCGGCCAGCGGCCGCAGGACGTCCGCGAACTCGTCCGGGATGCCTGGCAGCGGGTCGGGGGCGGAGTGCTCGGGCGGGGCGGCGTGCAGCGGCTCTTGCACCCGCTCGGTCAGCAGCTCGCCGATGTCCTCGGCGGCGCGGCGCATCTCGAACAGCATGAAGCCGATCTTGGCGTGCCTGCCGGTGACGGCGGCCAGCACCGCCTGGTCGCGTGCGGACATGAGGAACACGAAGCCGTGCTCCCCCTCCACGAAGACCTGGTTGAGCTCGCCTCGGCCGAGCCCTGCGGTGGCCTGCTCGCCGAGGCTCAGCAGAGCCGCCGACATCGCCCCGAGCCGATCCTCGTCCATGCCCTCGGGCAGGGCCGAGGCCATGGCGAGGCCGTCGAAGGAGACGACCGCGGCCGCCTCGACGTCGGGCGAGGAGGAGATGAAGTCGTTGAGGGCGTCAGCGAGGCGCTCTGCCCGTGTGTCGCTCATGAGACCCGTTTCCCTAGCGCTGGAGATGAAGACGTCCAGGCAGAGATCGGCATCTGCGGAAGAGAACTGAACCCCTAACCCGCGGGCGGATGTTGTTTTCGGCGGCCAGGTGCGCCGGCAAGAAAAGAAGACCAGGGTGGACGGGCGCGCCGCGCCCGCGCCCCC
>CAZVUW010000033.1:0-28302 GCA_964629825.1 uncultured Actinomycetota bacterium | reverse complement strand
CTCGGTGAGCTGCTGGCGGTAGATGTTCGCCAGGGTGCGGTCGTGGACCGGCTTGGTCGCGCCGGCGTTGACTCCGGTCACCTTGTAGGGCGAGACGGTGCTCTGCCAGATGCGGTGGCGCAGCTTCGGCGGCGCGAGCTCGTTGGCGCGCTTGACGGCCAGGAACGCCGCCTGGTCCTTGAGCGTCCACTCCCACTCGCGCTTGTTCAGGAAGCCGAGGTGCTCGGGGAACGTGTCGTTGTTGAGGGTGGTCTCGATGTGGAACACCCGGACGTTCGAGTTCACCAGCCGTGCCATGCGCTCGTAGGAGTCGTGCATGGCGCTGTGGCGCGGGTCGTTCATCGAGCGCGTGTGCTCGAGCGTGTGGACGTTGTGGTGGTGGCGCAGGCTGCGGTAGCTGGCGAGCCCGACCGGCACCGACTTGGCCCCGCCGCTCATGGCCACGAGGTTGACGTTCACGTACACGAGCAGGTCGCTCTCGGCGGCCCGGCGGTTGATCTCGACGTCCTCGCCGTGCTCGGTCTGCCCGAGGTGGACGAGGTTGGCGTGGTCCTCGGCGTCGTGGTTGCGCAGGTGGTCCGGGAAGAAGGAGCGGAAGACGCGCTCGCCGACGCAGCGGCGCAGCTCGGCCGGGGTCATGCGCCGGTGCAGCGCGTTGGCCGCGATCAGCTCGACGTCGTCCACGCCGGCGGCGGCCGCGCGGGTGAGCACGGCCTCGATGATGCGCTGGCGGATGTCGGGCGTCGCCATCTGCGGCAGCGGGATCGAGATGTCGTCGAACGCGATCGTGAGCCGCATCCCGGGGCGGAGCAGCTCGTCCAGCGGCTCGGAGTCGAGCGGGTGGTCCAGCGCGTGCTCGATGGCGCCGTCGACGTCGGGCAGGCCGGGCAGCGACTCCGGCGGGTAGATGACCCTCGTGCCGAGGGGGAAGCGCTGGAGGTGGAAGCTCTCGCCGGAGTGGACGAGCAGCGGCGGGGTCCGCTCGTCGACCTCGAGCACGAACCCGGGCCGACCGAGGGGCGCGTGCCCCCCGACCCCCGACCGCCGCAGCGGTCGTGCGGCGCCGTTGCCGGTCCGGCCGACGGCGCCGGCCGTCCCACCGCCGGGGGCGCTGTGGCTGCTGGTCATCGTTGCTGCTCCGTGGGGTCGAAGGCGATCTTCAGCGTTCCGAGACGGCCCGCCGCGAAGGCGTGGTCGAGGGCCTCACGCCACTGGTCCAGGGGGTAGGTCGCCCCGACGAAGCCTGCCAGATCACCGCGGCGGGCGAGGGCCAGGGCCGTTGCGAAGTCACTGCTCTCCGGGTCGTCGGCGCCGCCGCGCGAGGTCGCGTAGGCGCCCACGACCGACAGCTCACGGAACCACACCGGTGCCAGATCGACCGCCGAGCCCGGCATGCCGGCCAGCAGGACACGCCCGCCGGCGCGGGTGTTGCGCAGCGCCATATCGATGCTCGAGGCGGCGCCGGCGCAGTCGATCGCGACGTCGGCGCCGCCGAGGAGGTAGTCCTGGCCGCGCTCGGGGCGGAGGAGGAACGCCCGGGTGGCGCGCCGCAGCGCGGTCGCTGCCCGCTCCGGGGTGACCACGTCCGAGGCGCCGAGCGCCCCCGCGAGCTCCTGCTGGCGCTGGTGCTTGGCGACAACGATCACGTCGCCGGCCTGGGTCAGCGCGCGAATCGCGAGCAGCGTGAGCAGCCCGACGGTCCCGGAGCCGACCAGCAGCACGGACTCGCCCGGGGCGATGGCGGCCCGGCGAACGGCATGGACCGCGCAGGCCAGCGGCTCCACCAGCACCGCTTGGTCGTCCGGCAGGTCGTCCGGCACGGCGTGGAGCTGGGTGCGGTGGGCGAGCAGCATGCTGCCCCAGCCGCCGCCGGTGTCGGCGCAGTAGCCCGTCTGGAGGCCCGGCGACACATGCCCGACGGTGATGTGGCTGCAGCGGCTGGTCTGACCGGCGGCGCAGGCCTCACACGGGTCCAGCCCGCGCGGCTCGCAGCTGAGGACGGGGTCGATGACCACGCGGGTGCCGGCGCGCAGCGGCTCGCGGCCGTTGCCCTCGACGTCGTCGATCAGCTCGCCGACCACCTCGTGCCCGGGCGTGAACGGCATGGACACCAGCGGCGAGAAGTACAGCGACGACTGACCCGACAGCGTCGCGAGGTCCGACCCGCAGATGCCGGACAGCCGCGGACGCACCCGCGCCCAGCCGGGTCCCGGTGGCCGAGGGTTGGGGCGGTTGACCAGACGCAGCGGCGCGGTCGGCCCGGCCAGCACGCCTGGCAGCCGCCCGCCGACGGCGCGGGCGGCCAGGTAGCGGGACCTCGACCGGTAGAGCTCGAGCGCGAGCATCAGCGCACCTCCGCCGCCCGGGGCAGCGCGAGCCGGCTGCCGGCGGCGTCGTGGGGCCAGTGCTCAACGGGCCAGCGCTTGCGGCGCGCGACTCGGTACAGGCCGACGTCCGGGTTGACGGCGACGGGATGGCGCACCGCCTGGAGCAGCGGGAGGTCGGAGTGGCTGTCGCCGTAGGCGTAGCTCTGGTTCAGGTCGATCCCCATGCTCTCGGAGTGTCGCCGCAGCCAGGCCGCCCGCGCCTCGCCGACCAGCGGCGGGCTGTCGAGGTAGCCCGTGAAGCGGCCGTCCTCGCTGCCGAGCCGCGTCGCGATGACGTCGTCGAACAGCGGCCGCAGGGGCTTGACGACCGGCTCGATCGCGCCGGTGATCAGGATCGTCCGGTGGCCCGCCTGGCGGTGCTCCCGGATGCGGCGGATGGCGGCGGACGAGACGCGCCGCAGCAGCACCTCGCCCATCTGCTCTTCGATCAGCCGCTCGACGCCCTCGACCGATGCGCCCGCGTAGCGGCAGTAGAACGCGCGCAGGAAGTCGCCGCGGTCGCGGCGGTCGGCCGCCAGGTAGCCAGGCAGGCGCCGGGCGACGTCCGCCAGCTCACCGGGCCACTCCCACACCGGCAGGTCGGCCAGGCGCAGCCACAGGTAGTTCTCGACGACGTTGGACGTGACGATCGTCCCCTCGAGGTCGAAGACGGCCGCGGTGGCGGGCCGCTCGACGATGACGACCTGCGGCTCCGAGCGCGGAGGGCGGCGCTGGCGCAGCAGCGTCGTCACGCTCGGGCAGTGGACCTCCTCGAGGTAGTGGCCCCAGTCGATGACGGCGGAGTCGAAGCCCATCTCGGCTCGGTCGTCCGGGTGCAGGCTGCGGTGCAGCGCCAGCATCGCGTCGTCGGTGTAGACGACCTCGGCCTCGGTGTAGGAGCCGTACAGGTCCGCGTAGCGGCGGATGAACTCGACCTCGCGCTTGGCCTTGGACACCTTGTTGACCAGGGTGCGGGTGCGCTCCGAGCGGGGGATCCGCTCGAGCAGCCGATCCGCGGTGGCGACGGCTCGCTCGGCGGTCCGCAGGCGCCGCTCCAGCTTGGTGCGACCGGGGAAGTCCCAGGTCGGCACGCCGACGGCCTCGCCGCTGTCCGGCTCGGGCAGCGGGTGACGGCGGAAGTAGGAGCGGACGTGCTCGTACAGGCCGCGGAAGGTCAGCGGGTTGCGCGCACCCGAGGAGATGTGGAAGTAGGCGGGGCGCCGCGGCGGGGGCGGAGAGGCCGCGACGGCCACGAGCGCGTTGGCCACCAGGTCGACCGGGATGATGTCGATCGCGCCGTCGGGAACGCCGGGGAAGTCGGGCAGCGCGCCCTGGCCGTAGGCGAGGATGATCGGCTCGGCCATCTTGAAGCCCTCGATCCAGCCGGGCTTCGGCCAGAACAGGGCGCTCTCCACGATGGATGGCCGCACGATCGACAGAGGCAGGGCCTCGTCGGGGTTCTCGCCGGCGGCGATCTCCTCGGTGGCGCGCTCGCCGAGGGCCTTGGTGAGCGTGTAGACGTCGGGCCAGCCGAGGCTGTGCGCCCGCGCGCGGCCGTACTCGACCAGCCGCTTGGTGACCTCCTCCTGACGGCGGCGCTCGGCATCGGCAGCAACCGTCTGCGGGCCGGCGCGGCGGTGCTCCCGGGCGGCCTGGGCGATCAGGCGGTCGAGGACCTCGGGCTTGCGCGAGCTGCGCTCCACCTCGGTCCTGGCGGCCAGGGCGGCGTCGAGCTCGGCGCGCCAGTCGACGGTGTGGTCGAGGGGGGCCTCGGGGACGACCCCCTTGCGCATCCCGGCGACGTAGGCGGTGGAGACATGGACGATGTGGGCACGGCTGCCGCTGGCTCGCACCGCCTGGTACAGGGAGGTGGCGCCGAGCAGGTTGATCGTGAAGGCCTCATCGATCGGCGGGTCGAACGACACCGTGGCGGCGCAGTGGATGACCGCGTCCAGATCCCCGGGGAGCTCCGGCGCGGTGGCGCCGAGCGCGCCCTCCAGCGGCTTCACCCGATCGCCCACCAGGGCCTGGGTGCCCTCCTCGCCGAGGCGTGCGCGGACGCTCGCGAACGCGGGTCCCTGGAGCAGCTGTGCCAGGCGGTCGCCTGCGCTGCGCGAACCTCGGCCGCGGATCAGCACGTCCACGCGCGTCTCCGGAGCGGACTCGAGCAGGCGCGCAAGCACGGCCTGCCCGATGAAGCCGGTCGCACCGGTGACCAGGATCCGCCGTCCGGCCAGGCGCGCGCGCAGGCGCTCCGGCTCCGCCGCGGACGGCTGCGTGGGCACGGCTGTCCCCCTTCCTCGGGTCAAGGAATGTGCTCGCAGTCGCAAACCCTGTACCTGGAGCGCCTCCCTCCGCAAGTGCGCCGCCGGGCGAACGCGTGCCGGTGCCACCACAGGACAGGTGGTGACACGGTAGATGCGATGTCATTCTGGTCAGGTCCGCTCTGCAAGCCGCCGATGTACAAACCGGCGCCTGCGCCTCTTCCGTGCAGGCGGATCAACCGTTCGCGCCCCGCAGGAGCCCTCCTTGCCTGACCAGCGCCTCGCCCCCGTTGCACGGCCGCTGCTGGCGACCCTGCTCCTGGCGCTGGTAGCCGCTCTCCTGCCCCTGGCCGCGGCCCCGGCGACCGCCGCCGAGAACCCGGAGGCCGAGAACACCGAGCAGACGTGGATCGTCACCCTGGCCGAGCCGGAGGCCGCAGGGGAGCTCACCGCCTCGGCGCTGTCCGACGCCCCCGAGGTCGACGTCCTCTACCGCTTCGAGGAGGTCACGGACGGCTTCGCGGTCGAAGCGACCCCGGAGGAGGCCGCCGCCCTGGCCGAGGACCCACGGGTCGTCGCGGTCGAGCAGGCCGTGCCGGTGTACGCCGCCTCGCCGCAGGAGGGCGCGCCCTGGGGCCTTGACCGCATCGACCAGCCGAGCGGGACCGACGACCTCTATCACTACCGGACCACCGCTGCCGGGGTCCGCATCTACGTCGTGGACAGCGGCGTGAAGCCGCACAAGGAGTTCGGCAGCCGGCTCCAGACGGGCACCGACTTCATCGACGGCGGCAACGGCACCAACGACTGCCATGGTCACGGGACGCACGTGGCCGGCACCGCGGCGGGAACCCAGACCGGGGTGGCCAAGGAGGCCACGATCATCCCGGTGCGGGTGCTCAACTGCGAGGGCAAGGGCAACACGGCCCTCGTCGCCTCGGCCATCGACTGGGTTCTCCAGCGCGAGGAGGGCCGTTCGGGGCGGGCGGTCATCAACCTCTCGCTGGGCGCGGTCACCTCCTCGGCCACGCCGGTCATCGACGCCGCCGTCCGCAGCGCCGTCGCGGCCGGCATCCCCGTCGTGGTGGCCGCAGGCAACGACAACATCAACGCCTGCGGTGTGGTCCCCGCTCGGGTGCCCGAGGCCATCACGGTCGGTGCCACCGCTCCGGACGACTACGAGGCTCCCTTCTCCAACCACGGGCCCTGTCTGGATCTCTATGCCCCGGGGCAGGCGATCTGGGGTCCGCGCCACGACGACGCCATCAAGTTCCGGTTCATGGACGGCACGTCCATGGCCGCCCCCCACGTCTCCGGCGTCGCCGCGCTGCATCTGGCCGAGAGCCCGAACGCCACGGCCGAGGAGGTGGCTTTGGCCATCACCTCTGCGGCCGTCCCGGCGGTCCGGGGCCGCGGCTCCGGTTCGCCCAACCGCCTGCTGCAGGCTCCCCTCGGAGCCCCACCGGGTGCGCCCAGAGGGGTCACCGCCGTCGCAGGCGTCGGTGAGGCGACCGTCTCCTGGAAGCCGCCATCCGACCCCGGCGACTCCGCCCTGACCGCCTACGCCGTCACGGCGTCCCCCGGCGGCAGCACGGTCACGGTTTCCGCCTCCACGACCAAGGCCACCGTGAAGGGCCTGCGCGCCGGCACGAGGTACATCTTCCGCGTCCGGGCGATCAACGCCGCCGGGCTCGGCACCGCCAGCTCCCCGTCCCCCGGGGTGACGCCCAAGCCGCCGCCGCCGAACGGACCGCTGCCCTTCGACGGGGACCCTGCGACGAGCAAGCGCATCGGCGGATCACCGGTCGAGGCCGCGGTGAACCTGTCCAAGCACCGCTTCGCCGGGCACTCCGAGGCCCTGACTTCGCACGCCCGCGCTCAGCACGTGGTCCTGTCCAGGGATGACACCTTCCCGGACTCCCTGGCCGGCGCGCCGCTGACCGCCACCGGACCGCTGCTGTTCACCGGCACGAACAAGCTTCCCAGCCAGACGGCCGCCGAGATCAAGCGCGTGCTGCGGCCGGGCGGGCGCATCTACCTGCTGGGCGGCGCGGCTGCCATCTCCGACGACGTGGCACGCCAGGTCTCGGGTCTCAGCTCGCCGAAGTATGAGGTGCGCCGCCTGTCCGGCGGGTCGCGCATCGAGACGGCGCTGGCCATCGCCGACGAGGTGCGCCGCATCTACCCCGGCAGCAGCGAGGTCCTGGTCGCGCGGGCCTACGAGTCCCCGACCGACCCCACGTCCGGCTGGGCCGACTCGGTGACCGGCGGCGCCTATGGCGCGCGCAGGAAGGTCCCGATCGTCCTCGCGCACGGGGATGGGAGCAGCCCCGTCCACCGCGCGCTGCGGGCGTGGCTGGACAGCCGCCGTCCGCAGACCCGCACCGTCCTCGGCGGCAACGGCGCTGTCTCGGATGCCGCGCTGAAGCTCATGCAGCCGGGCGTCCGACGCGTCTCGGGCAAGGAGCGCACGTCCACCGCTGCCGAGATCGCCAAGCGCCTATGGGGGGCCAAGGCCTCAGGATCCCGGCTCTTCACGGTCATCAACGGCTTCGACCGCAACGGCTGGGCCTACGGCCTCGCGGCCGCCGGCGTCGCCGCCGACTGGAACGCGCCGCTGCTGCTGACGACGCCGATCGTCGACCGCATCCCCAAGGGGGTGCCGGTCGCCACGGCGCAGCTGGTCTCCTCGTGCGGCTCCCCGTCGGTCGATCTGCTGCTCGTCGGCACCGGCGGAGCCTTCCCGGATGCGACCCAGAAGGAGCTCGACCGCCTCGACGGCAAGGGCTGCTGACCCGCCTCACGGGCTATCTGCGGCCTGCCGACGACCTGCGGCAGAGCGGTTTGCAACCTCCGGCGGGTCTCGGGCGTCTAGGTGTTGAAGATGGCAGCCCAGGTCGAGCTGGCGCCGGCCATGCAGCGCCTGCGCACCCGAGGGCGTCCGGGCCCTCTTCTGCTGGGCTGCGCGCTCATCGCGGCAGTGGCGCTGTTCGACCCCTGGGGCTTCGCGCCGTTCGGCCCGCTCAAGCACACGGCGATCGTCGTGGGGCTCCTGCTCGCGGCCGCGGCGACTGACCGCGCCGAGATCGATCGCCGTGTGGCCATCCTGTGGGCGCTGCTGCTGGGTTGGTTCGCGTTCGCGGCCGTCTTCGGCGCCGACCCGCTGCACGCCTGGATCGGCACACCCGAGCGGCGCATGGGCTGGCTGTCGTGGGCGCTGCTGGCGATCGCCTGGCTCGGCGGGTCCGCGGCCGGGGAGCCGAGCGACCTCCGCAGACTTCTGCGGGCGACGACGGTCGCGGCCGGCGCCCTCGGCCTGTACGCGCTGGCAGAGGTGTTCGGGATCGCGCCGGTCGACGTCACCTTCGCCGGAGGCCGGGCGGGCGGGCAGTTCGGGCAGCCGGCCTACCTGGGGGCTGCCGCGGTCCTGCTCACCCCGGTGGCTGTCGGACTGGCAGCCGACCGGGCCGAGGCGACCGCATGGCGAGCGGTCGCCGCCGTCGCGGCGGTTCTCGGATCGGTCGCCGTCCTCGCAGCCCAAGCCCGCGCCGCCTGGGTTGGGCTGGCCATCGCCTGCCTGCCGCTCGCTGGCGCCGCCTGGAGGGCTGCTCGGCGCCGCCCGACGGTCGCGGGGGCCGTCGGGGTCGCGCTGGTGCTCCTGCTGTTCGCCACCCCGATCGGCGGGCGCGTCGCGAGCATCGCAGACCCCGACGGCACGGCGGCGGCGCGGGTCGATGAGTGGCGCACCGCGCTGGCAGCCGTGTCCGACGCGCCGCTGCTCGGCTACGGACCCGAGGGCTACCGGACCGTCTTCCCGCGCTTCGTCGACGCCGACTACGCCCGGGCCCACGGACGAGAGGTGATACCGGACCGGGCGCACAGCGGAGTCCTCGACGCGGCGGTGATGGGCGGCATCCCTGCCGCGCTCTTCTACGCAGCGCTGATGTGCGCCATCGCGCTGGCCACACTCCAAGCCTGTCGCCGCCGGGATCCGCTGCGCACGGGGCTGGCGGTCGGCGTCCTCGCCTATGCGATCCAGCAGCAGCTGCTGTTCCCGGTGCTGGAGACCGACGTGCTGTTCTGGGCCCTCGCCGGCGCGCTGCTGGCGGGACCCGGATCTGCGCCCCGGGTCGTCCTGCGTCGACCACCGCTTGCGGCCCCCGTGCTCACCGTCGCGGCCGTCGCCGCTTTGGTCCTCGGCGGGTTGGAGGTCGCAGCCGACCGTCTGCTGGCCGACGCGGCCGCCGCCGGACCCACCGGTCAACGGGCCGCGCTGGCCTCGGCCGACCGGGCGATCCGCCTGCGTCCCGACTCCATCCGCGCCCGCTACGTCGCGGCCCGCATCGCCGCTCGCGGTCCCGCCCTGACCGCCGTGGACGCGGCCCTCGATCGCATCGAGGGCGCGCTCAGGCTCTCGCCCGGCGACCCAGCCGCCCGTGCCGAGCAGGCGCGGCTGCTGGTTGAGCGCGCGCGCCGCTCCGCGTTGCCGCAGAACCTCGACCGTGCGCTGGACGCGGTTCGCGGTCTCGTCACCGACGACCCAGCCCACCCGCGCCATCGGCTGCTGCTCGCCGATGCCCTCGAGCTGGCCGGCGATCCGGAGGCCGCCGAGGCGCAGCGCCAGGCTGCCGAAGGGCTCGCCTTGGAGGCGGCGCCGGACCGAGGTCGCACGCCATGAGAAGAAGGGCGGAACCTCGGACGGCCTCTGGGCGTGCACGGGGCATGGAGGCAGAGATCACCGCCGCCCCCGCGGCGGCCAGCATCGAAGACCACGCCGCGTCAGCTGACGATGCCGATGCCGCGCCACGTCCCAGGGTGACCGACTTCGCGGCCTTCTACAGCGAGGCCTATCAGGGCATCGCCCGGGGGCTCGCGATCACCCTGCAGGACGCTGACCTCGCCGTGGAGGCTACGGACGAGGGCATGGCACGCGCCTACCTGCATTGGCACTCGGTGCGGAGCTACGACAACCCGGCTGGCTGGGTCTACCGGGTGGGCCTCAACTGGGCCCGCTCGCTGCGACGACGACTAGCCCGACGCCTGCCGTTCCGGCCGGTGACGGAGGTCGCGCCACCGCAGATCCCGGACCCGGCCGTCCAGAGGGCGCTGGACGAGCTCGACGAGCTCAGCCGCGCCGTCGTGGTCTGCCGCCTGCTCCTCGACTGGTCCGTCGCCGACACCGCCGCAGCTCTCGGCCTGCGGCCAGGGACGGTGAAGAGCAGGCAGCACCGCGCTCTGCGGCTCCTTGAGACCAAGCTCCACCACATGAGGTGAACAACATGGACATCGAGCAGCGGATGCGCACCGCCTTGCACCGGGGCGCCAGCGGGCTCCAGCTCCCCGAGGCTGGACCCGAGGCCGCACGAGGCCGTGCCCGGCGCCGTCAGCGCCAGCGGCAGGCCATCGCCGGAGGGCTCACCGCCCTCCTAGTCGGAGCCGTGGGCGTCACCGGCTGGCAGCTCCTGCCCGAGCCGAGCGTTCGCCTCGCCGACACCGAGCGCGACGGCGATGGCGCCGTCGTGGCGTCAACCCCCGAGGAGGGCGTCCCGGCGTCGCTTGAGGCGCTGGAGTGGCGCGACGCCGAAAGCGTGCTCGGCTATCCCCAGGAGCTGATGTTCAGCGACGAGGAGGGCGTCTACTACGCCCTCTCGACCGCGCCGGGCACGACCTACGAGGACTACCCCGAGGGCGACGCACCCCAGGCGCTGTACCGCTCAACCGACGGCGCCGAGTGGGAGGTCGTCGAGCTCGGCGAGAAGCACTGGGTCGCCGACATCGCCGAGCACGGCGGCGTCCTCTACGCCGTCAGCACCGCTCCGGCCACCACCGGCGACGGCTGGGGTCGCGCCGCGGTGTCGACCGACGGCGGCGAATCGTGGTCCGAGGTCGACCTGCCCGCCGAGGGCCCGGACCTCGGGGACAACGTGCCCGTCGCGAGCTCGTCGACCACCGCGAGCGTGGCGGTCGGTGACGAGGTGGTACTCGCGCGCACCACGACCACCCACCACCTCGACCTCCAGGAGATCTTCTCGGCCGAGGAGCTGGACGGTCGCTACGTCGCTCATCGGGACGACGGTCTGGCCCTGATGGAGGCCGGCTGCGCAGACGCGCCCAAGCGCGTGGTCTCGTCGCGGGCCGGCGGGATGGTGGCGACGCCCTCCGACGCCGTCGTGGACGAGGACGTCGTCGAGGGCCAGCCCGTGCCGACCCCGACGGACGCCGCCGGCGACGGCGTCCAGGCCGGCCGGCCCGTGTCCGCCCTGGAGGGTCTGGACTGCCGACCCGAGGACGATGAGCTGGTCCGCCTGATCCCCTGGAACGAGATCGGCCTCGAGGGCCGCTACGACCTGACCCAGACCCAGCTGTTCCGCTCGACCGACGGTCAGACCTGGGAGGCGCTCGACGCCTCGGCGCTCACCGGCGTCGCGGTGGACGACCTCTCCGCCGGGCCGCACGGCTTCGTGGTCAGCGCCTATGAGCCGAACGGTATGCGGCTGCTGCGCTCGACCGACGGGACGGACTGGCAGGAGGTCCAGTCCCCGGGCGACGTCACCAGGGTCGGCTTCATCGGCGACCGCATCGTGGCCTTCGGCGCCGGCGATGCCGTCTTCACCTCCGAGGACGCCGGCGCGACCTGGTACCAGACGAGCTTCGGAGAGCTGCTTGAGTCCGACACCACCTGGATCCAGGCCAACGACACCGGCCCGCTCGGCGCCGCCGCGGTCCTCAGCACCTATGACGATGCGCGCGACATCGCCCAGATGCAGCTCGCCGTCAGCTCGGACGGGTTCTCCTGGTCGGTGCTGTCCCTCGATGAGATCAGCTCCGACGGCCCGCCCGACCACGTGAGCTGGGTCGCCGTGGGCGCGGACTCGATCACCCTGTCCGCGGTCTGGTTCGGCGAGGGCGAGGACGGCAAGGCCACCGTCCGCACGCTGATCGGCACGCCGACGAGATAGAGCGAGCGGCCGCAAAGGTTGGGTGTTGTTTTCGGCGGACATGTCCGCCGAAAACAACATCGAGCATGGGCTGGGGCGACCCGGGGGTGGGCGGACCGGTCGGCGGCCTACCGGTGCCGGCTGCGCAGCTCGCGATAGCGGCTTATCAGCTCGCTGGTCGAGGCGTCAGCCTCGGCCAGCTCGCCGTCTGGATCCGTGAGCGCAGGGGCGATGCGCTTGGCGAGGACCTTGCCCAGCTCGACGCCCCACTGGTCGAAGGCGTTGATGCCCCACAGGATCGACTGGACGAAGACCTTGTGCTCGTACAGGGCGATCAGCTGACCGAGAACGGACGGCGTCAGCTCCGGCGCGAGGATCGTCGTCGACGGCCGGTTGCCGGGGAAGGTGCGGTGGGGCACCAGCTCGGCCGGGACGCCCTCGGCGGCGACCTCCTCGGCAGTGCGCCCGAAGGCCAGCGCCTGGGCCTGGGCGAAGCAGTTGGCCATGAGCTGGTCGTGCTGGTCGCCGAGGTCATGCGCCGGCTCGATGAAGCCGATCAGGTCGCAGGGGACCAGCGCGGTGCCCTGGTGCAGCAGCTGGAAGAAGGCGTGCTGGCCGTTGGTTCCGGGCTCGCCCCACACGATCGGGCCGGTGTCGTAGTCGACGGCGTCGCCGGCCAGGTCGACGCGCTTGCCGTTGGACTCCATGTCGAGCTGCTGGAGGTAGGCGGGGAAGCGCGACAGGGCCTGGGAGTAGGGCAGCACGGCGTGGGACTGGGCTCCGAGGACGTTGCGGTACCAGACGCCGAGCAGCGCCAGCAGAACCGGGACGTTGCGCTCCAGCGGCGTGGTCGCGAGGTGCTCGTCGACGATGCGATAGCCGGACAGCAGCTCGCGGAAGCCGGCCGGGCCGATCGCGATCATCACGGACAGGCCGATGGCCGAGGGGAGCGAGTAGCGGCCTCCGACCCAGTCCCAGAAGCCGAACATGTTGGCCGTGTCGATGCCGAACTCGGCGACCCCCTCGGCGTTGGTCGAGACCGCGACGAAGTGGTGCGCGACGGCGCCCTCGCCCAGCGTGCCCACCACCCACGAGCGCGCCGTGCGGGCGTTCGACAGGGTCTCAAGCGTCGTGAACGTCTTGGAGCAGACGATCAACAGCGTGGTCTCGGGGTCCAGGTCGGCCAGCGCCTCGGCGATGTCGGTCGGGTCGATGTTCGACACGTGGCGCACCTCGAGCCCCGGCTGGGCGTGATGGCGCAGCGCGCGGTAGGCCATCGCGGGCCCCAGGTCCGAGCCGCCGATGCCGATGTTGACGACGGTGCGGATGCGCTCGCCGGTTGCGCCTCGCCAGGTGCCGTCTCGAACCTGCTCGGCGAAGGCCGCCATGCGGTCGAGGACCTCGTGCACCTCCGGCACGACGTTGACTCCGCCGACCTCGATCACGGCGTCGCGCGGCGCGCGCAGCGCGGTGTGCAGGACCGCTCGGTCCTCGGTGACGTTGATGCGCTCTCCGCCGAGCATCGCCTGCACGCGGCCGGGGACGTCGGCCTCGGCCGCCAGCTCGACCAGCCTGCGCATGGTCTCGGCGGTGACCAGGTTCTTCGAGTAGTCGACGTAGAGGTCGCCGACGCTCGCCGCGAGCGTCGTGGCGCGGTCGGGGTCGGCGGCGAACTGCGCGCGCAGATCCACCGGTCCCTGCTCGCGGTGGTGGGCGAGCAGCGCGCTCCACGCGGCCGACCGGTCGAGCCGGAACGGGGCTTCGGCCATGCCGCTCCTCCTACTGGTAGGTGACCAGGTCCGGGGGCACGCGGAATGCGAGCACCTCGGCAGGAGCGTAGAGGTTGGTGTCCTCGTCGTAGAAGAGCTTGAAGCCCATCGCATACGGGCGTGGAGCCAGGAAGGACTCGTACTTCTCCAGCTTGATCGAACGTCCTCCGAACCCGTCGACGTGGAACGTGACCGCCAGCTCAGGCGGCGCCTTGATCGCGTTGCGGTTGCGGATCATGCGCTGCTGGAACTGGTGCACGACCAGCAGCTTCTGCGGCAGGCGGTGGGCGCGGACGATGCCGGCCAGGTAGTCGACGACGCGGTTGACCTCGGCGGCGTCGACGGATCCGACCTCTTGGCCGGGGACGCCGTTCGGACCCATGCGCCACTCGGGGTCCAGGGCGATGCCGACGTCGGGCTCGTCGAGGAACTGCTCGTAGCGGCGGACCTCGGTCAGGAAGTCCGACCGGCCGGGCTGGATGTCGAGCAGCAGGTAGAGGCCGTGGCGCCGGGCTACGTCGAGGTAGCGCTGCACCTCGTCGGGGCGTGACACCGACCGGTACATGCCGTCCGGACCGGGTGCGCGGGTGGCGACCGTGACGATGAGCTCGAAGGTCGGCAGCAGCTTGCGACCGCCCACCGCGAACGGTGCCGCGACCCGCTCGGCTCGCTGCGCGGCGGCCTCGGGGGGCTGCTCGCCCAGGATGCCCATGGCCGGCGAGCGGGCGTTGCCATAGAGGCCGACCATCCGGTGGTAGGGGAACAGCAGCCGCCCGCCCCGGGGCAGCTCCGCGCCCAGCGCCACGCCCTCGACCTGGCGCGGCGCGTCGGCGCTGATCGCGGCCGAGCCGCCCAGCAGCGTGACCCGCTGCAGCCGCGCTCCACGGGCGCGGATCCGGTCGTAGGCCAGGCCGGGCGCATCGACCTGGCGGCCGTCGACCAGCAGCAGCGTGCCCCCGCTTGCGCCGATCACCGGCCCGGCGACGAGCGCGTCGGGGAAGTCCTTCCCGTCGGCCAGCCACAGGTCGTCGGGGTCGAGCCCCGCGCGGACCGCGGCGTCGAACACGGCGCCGGCCGTCGCGAACCGGGTCGGTCCGGCCAGGCGGCTGGTCGGCGCCCTGCGCCTTAGCGCGTTCTCCACGGCCTCGGAGATGGCGCCGGTGCCGCCAAGCAGCACGATCCGCTCGGGCTCCAGGTCCGCGAGCGCCGCGACCGTCGGGGCCGGGAGCTGGTCGCGGGTGGTCAGGAGGATCGGCGCCTCCTGGGCAGCGGCCAGCGGGCCGACGGACAGCGCATCGGGGAAGTCAGCGCCGGTCGCCACGTAGACCGTGCCCGCCTCCGGGCCTAGCGCGTCCGCTACCGCCGCGGCGGTGTCGAAGCGCGAGCGCCCCGCCAGCCGTCGCACCGAGTACCCGTCGGCCGCCAGAGCCGAGGCGACCCCCGGCCCGATCGCCTCGACGCCGCCGAGCAGGACGACCTCGTCCACCCCGAGCCGCTCGAGCTCGGCAGCCGTCGCCGGCGCCAGGCGGTCCCGGCCGGTCAGCAGCAGCGGAGCCTTGAGGCGCGCCGCGAGCGGCGCCGCCACGAGCGCGTCGGCGAAGTCGTCGGCGCGAGCCAGCAGCGCCGTGTCGGCCGATGTGAAGGTCGCCCCAGACACGGCGACCGCGGTCTCGATGCGGTTCGGACCGGAGAGACGCTCGATACGGAGCTGCTCCTCGGCGAGGGTCTGAGCAGCGGAGGCCGAGGAGCCGGCCCCCGCAGCTGGGAGGTCCGCGTCCACGGTGGCCGGGGAGGCCAGCGCGACCGACTGGGCAGCCAGGGCCAGCGTGAGCGCGGCAGCGCCTAGGAGCCGTCCACGTGCAGCTCGCCGCCTCATGCGGCGCTGCTCTTCTCTAGCTCGCTGATCAGGGCCGCGCGCTCGGCGCCCCAGCGCTCCATCAGCCGCGGCATCTCGGACAGCATGAAGCGGTAGTACGCCTGGGTCTCGCGCAGCCGCCGCCGGCCGCGGCTGCCCGGGGCCAGCGCCTCGGCCGCTTCGGCGACCATCGACTCCCAGCGCTCAAGCAGGGGGAGCCGCTGGAGCGTGATCGACCGCCACACGTCCCGGTCATCGATCTCGTAGTGGTCGCTGCGAGCGCCCGGCCGCCGCCCGCGCTTCAGCAGACCCATCTGGACGAGATGCCGGACCGCCCCCGAGATCGCGGCGGGGCTGACCCGTATGCCCTCGGCCAGCTCCCGGGCCGTGTAGTGGTCATCCTCGTCGGCGAGCACGAAGGCGAACACCCGTGCGGGCATGCGCGGCATCCCGGCCTCGGCTAGCAGGAGGGCGAGTCGCTCGACGACATGGAGCAGGCCGTCGTCGGCCGAGGGCGTCATGTCTGGAGCCTCCATGGCGTGATCCTACAGCAAGTTAGGACACTTCAAAGTGTTTACAGATCTGTGAACTGACTGTAGGGTCCGAAGCATGACTGCTGCGATACGCGCAACCGGCCTGGTGAAGAGGTTCGGCGAGACCGTCGCGCTTGACGGCTTCGAGCTTGAGGTGGGCACCGGGGAGGTGCACGGCTTCCTGGGCCCCAACGGCGCGGGGAAGACCACGACCATCCGGATCCTCCTCGGCCTGCTGAGGGCGGATTCGGGCTCGGTGTCTGTGCTGGGCGGTGATCCCTGGCACGACGCCGTCGAGCTTCATCGGCGCCTGGCCTATGTGCCCGGCGACGTGAGCCTGTGGCCCAACCTGACCGGCGGCGAGGCGATCGACCTGCTGGCGCGCCTGCGCGGGGGCCTGAACGAACGGCGCCGCGCGGAGCTGCTCGAGCGCTTCGACCTCGACCCCACCAAGAAGGGCCGCACCTACTCGAAGGGGAACCGGCAGAAGGTCGCGATCGTCGCTGCGCTCGCCTCGGACGTCGAGCTGCTGCTGCTCGACGAGCCGACGTCGGGGCTCGACCCGCTCATGGAGGCCGTGTTCAAGGACTGCATCCTCGAGCTCAAGGAGCAGGGGCGCACGGTTCTGCTGTCGAGCCACATCCTCGCCCAGGTCGAGGCCCTCTGCGATCGCATCTCGATCATCCGCAGCGGCCGGCTGGTGGAGCGGGGAACCCTGGACGAGCTGCGACACCTGACGCGAACGACGATCGACGTCCGCACCGAACGGCCGGTGGACGACCTCGCCGCGCTGCCCGGGGTTCATGGCCTGCAGGCGACCGACGGCCGACTGCGCTTCGACGTCGACGCCGAGCACCTGGACGCCGTGATCCGCCGTCTCAGCGAGGCGGGCGTGCGCTCGCTGGTCAGCTCGCCGCCGACGCTCGAGCAGCTCTTCCTGCGGCACTACGGGCAGGAGCTGGAGGCCGCCCGGTGACGGCCGTCACCGCAGACGCACGCCTCGGGCAGACCGGCGGCGCCTTCACGGGCATCGGCACGCTCATCCGCTTCATGCTGCGACGTGACCGCGTGCGCATCGCCATCTGGGTGGCTGCCATCGTGGGGACGGTCCTCTCCACGGCGGCCGCGCTGCCGGGGCTGTACCTGACCGCCGAGGCGCGGCAGGCGCGTGCAGCGCTGATGGCCAACCCCGCCGCCAAGGCGATCGCCGGGCCCGGCCACGGCCTGGAGGACTACACCTTCGGCGCGATGATGACCCAGGAGATGCTGGGCTTCACCGCCGTCGCCGTGGCCCTGATGAGCATCCTCCTGTTGGTCCGCCACACCAGGGCGGAGGAGGAGGCTCAGCGTGCCGAGCTCATCCGCGCCAGCATCGTCGGCAGGCATGCAGGCCTGGCGGCCGCGCTGGTCGTCGTCGCGGCCATCAACGTCGTCATCGGCGTGCTGGTGGGCGTCGGGCTGGGTTCCCTGGGCGTCGAGAGCATTGACATGGGGAGCTCGCTCCTCTTCGGCGCTGCTCTGGCCTCCGTCGGGCTCGCCTTCACCGGGGTGGCGGCGGTCACGGCGCAGGTGACGCAGAACGCCCGCGGGGCGTCGGGCCTCGGCGGGATCGTGCTCGCCCTGACGTTCGTGCTGCGCGCCGCCGGAGACATGGGCGATGGCACGCTCTCCTGGCTGTCGCCGATCGGGTGGGCGCACGCGACCCGCGCCTACGTCGACGATCGCTGGTGGCCGACGCTGCTCGGCGTCGCCTTGTTCGCGGTGCTGTCGGTGGCCGGCATGTGGCTGAGCACGCACCGGGACATCGGCTCGGGCCTGGTGCCGCCCCGGCCGGGTCGACCCACCGCGTCTCCGGCTCTGGGGAGCGCGTTCGGCCTGGCGGCGCGCCTTCAGCGCGGCGCATTCATCGGCTGGCTGCTGTCGGTGCTGTTCTTCGGCCTCGGCTACGGAACGCTCGTCACCGAGGTCGAGGCCTTCATCGCCGAGAACCCCCAGCTCATGGAGGCCTTCGGGCTGGTGGACGGGGAGGCGGCGTTCATCGAGACCTTCCTGGCGACCATCCTGTCGTTCGTGGCCATGGTGGTCGCGATCTACGGCGTGTCATCGGTGCTTCGGCTGCGCGGTGAGGAGTCCGCGGGGCACGCGGAGCCGGTCCTCGCGACCGCGACCTCCCGACCGGGCTGGGTGGCGAGTCACCTGTCGATCGCACTGGTCGGACCGGCGATCGTGCTGCTGGCAGGTGCGCTCGGTCTCGGGCTGTCGGCCAGCGCCGCCACGGGCGACGGCTCGCTGGTCGGCGGCCTGCTGCGCGGTGCCCTGGTCTACATCCCGGCGCTGTGGGTCACCGTCGGCCTCGCCCTGGCCCTGTTCGGGCTGGTGCCGCGCGCCACCGCGCTCGCCTGGGTCCCGCTGGTCTATGCGCTGACCGTTGGCATGCTCGGCGGCCTGCTGGGCTTGCCCGACTGGACCCTCGACCTGTCGCCGTTCGGCCTGGTTCCGCTGGTGCCGGCCGAGCCGTTCGAGGCTGCTCCGGTCCTGGTGCTGACCGCCGTTGCGGCCCTGCTGGTGGCCGCGGGGCTGGTGGGATTCCGCCGCCGCGACCTGACGAGCTGACCGGCTGACCGCGCCGCCCGTCAGCGGCCGCTGCGTGAGAAGTGCTGGTAGTCCTTGGCCGAGGACCAGTCACCGCCCCAGCCCCATCCGAGGGCACGGAACGCCTCGACCAGCGGCCCGCCGGTGCGGACCATGCCGGCGCGATGGTCGCGGCGATCCAGGAACTGCCGTCCGGCGTCGGGTGCGACCGTTCCGTCGCGCACGTAGGGGTTCTGCACGGGGTTGACATCGATCGCGGCGCCGTAGGCGTGCTCGGACCAGCTGCTGCTGCCGGCGACCCGTCGGCAGCTGAAGGCCGACGTGTTGTTGGCGGCCATGGACGCGTCGTCGTCACCTCCGAAGGCGTCGATGCGCTCCATGCGCTGGATGGGGAAGCCGGCGTCGTAGGCACGGCCGAAGGCGATGAGCACGTCCACGGCGACCGCACGGGCGACCACCAGCTCGCCGTCTACGCGCCGACCGTCGAAGCCGCGGTGAACGAGCGACAGCAGGGCGAGGTCATCGAGCCCGACCGGGCAGCCCTCGCGCCAGGACACGCCGCGCATCTCCTCGACCACCGCCTGCGGCAGCGGCCTTGCGGTGCCGCGGAAGCCCGCGGCCGTGCCGTGCACCTGCAACGCCGCCGGCGGCCGTGGGGTGCCCGCGTCGGCGGCCGCGAGCTCGGCCAGGACGTCCCGGTCGACCGCTGCCTCGCCGCCGAGGACGATGACGCGGCCGAAGCGATGGCGCTGAGCGCGCAGCAGGGCGTCCATCCCGTCGTCCAGCCGGAAGCGCGGCGTGAGCGCGACCAGCCCGTCCAGCCTCCCAGCGAGGGCCCCGGCCGCCAGGGCGTCGGGGAACGCCGCGCCCGTGGCCACGATGAGCGGTCGCTGCTCGTCTCCGACGCGTCCGAGGGCCTCCTCGAGCACGGCCGTGGCGGTGGCGTAGCGGTGGGGACCGGCAAGGCGCTTGATCCGGGCGCCTCCGGCGGCCCGGGCCGCCGCCGAGGCGACAGCCGGGCTGAGCGCCGCACTCCCTCCGACCACGACGAGATGGCGCGGGCGCAGGGTCGCCAACAGCTCGGCCGTCGGCGCCGGCAGCCGGTCGCGCGTCACCAGGAGCACCGGGCTGCGCTCGGCACCGGATGGCAGCGAGGAGCCGGCCAGCGCGTCGGGGAAGTCCGCGCCGGCGGCGAGCACCACCGTGTCGGCGTCGTCGGCTGCGGCGGTGGCTGCGGCGGCGGCGGTGGCGTAGCGGTCGCGGCCCGAGATGCGGTGGACGGCCGGGCGCGAAGCAAGGTCCTGGACACTGCGCGCCACCGCCTCCGAGATCGCTTCGGGTCCGCCCAGCAGGTAGACCCGCTCGACACCCAGGCGCTCGAGCTCGTCGCCGACGGCGTTCGGCAGCGCGTCCGCGGACGTCAGAAGGAGCGGAGCGCCCAGGCGCGCGGCCACGGGACCCCCCACGAGGGCGTCCGGGAACGCCCCGGCGGTGGCGAGTACGGCGCTCTGGGATCGGTCCCAGCCCGCCCGGGACGCCGCGATGGCCGTGTCGATCCGGTTCGAGCCGGCGATCCGCTCCGCCTCGACGGTGTCGATCCCGCTCGGGCCGGCGGCGCGCTGTCCCTCGGGAACGCCGGCCAGCGCCGGCGGCGCGGTGGGCAGGGCCGAGAGGATCAGGGCTGCTGTGATCGTCCTCGCCAGGCGCCGGACCATGCGGAACCCCCTGTCCTGGGCGATGAGCCGCCCGTCGGGTTCCGCAGCAGCCTAGCCGCGCTCAGCCCACCGGCTGGTGGTTGACCTCGACGTGCACGTGCGGACCGGGGCTGGAGAAGCGGTCGATCTGGGAGGCGAACGGCAGCTGGCGCGACGTGCCGGCGACAACCGTCTCGCCGGCTTCGACATGGTCGCCCGGCTGCACCTTCACGTCGTCGATGTGCAGCATGCGGACCTTCAGCTCGGGGCGATCGGTGGGGACGATCTCGACGATCTGGTCCGGGGTCCGGCCGTAGAGCTGGTAGCTGTCGACCGCCGTGACGGTGCCGTCCACGACGCTGGCCAGGGGCGTCCCCTGGTCCACGCGGATGTCGACGGCCGTGGTCGGGCCGTTGGAGCGGTTACGCGTCGGCAGCACGAAGTAGCGGTTCGGCGCCGAGGCGGGCGGCAGCTTGATGCGGCCCGCGTTCTGGTTGTGCAGCGGTGTGCCGACCGGAGACATCGCCAGCGAGCTGCCGTTGCTGGACTCGTGGAAGCCGACCGCGATCGCATCGGCCGGGAGGACGACCTCCTGGCCTGCGACGGTGGCGAACACCGTGCCGGCGTCCCCGTTCGCGTCGACCGAGGGGGTGGGCGGCGCGGGCGCCGCGCGCTGCGGGACAGCCGGCGCGGGCGCCGCGGGCTGTGGGGCAGCCGATGCGGACGCGGGCTGCGCGGCGGGCTCGGCCGGCGCCTTGGCCGGGGCTGCCTGCGCGACGGGCGCCGCCTGCGCCTTGGCCGGGGCTGCCTGCGCGGCCGTCTTCGAAGCCCGGTGCTCGACGCTGCGAGCCCGCTCAACCCTGCTGGCCACCGCACGCGACGGCCGCTGGGTTCGAGCCCGGCGCGCCGTCGCGACCTCGGACTTGGCGCCCGAGCCGGCCGGCTCGAGGAGGTCGAACAGCCGAGCGGGCGGCTCGGGGTTGTGCGTCGCCTCCGCCGGGAGGGAGTGCAGCACGCCCGCGGCGCCCAAGGCGGCGCAGGTCAGCAGCACGGCGGTGAGGTGACGGGGCAGGGGAAGGCGGGTGCTGCGAGGGGTCATCGAGTCGACGGCCTTCTGTCGCGGCGCGGCTCACCACCGCCCTAGCAAAGGGCGGTGAATCGATGCGACCTGAGCGGTCGGTGCCCGATCCCGCACGCAGCCGCGCGACGAAAGGCCGCGGCTGCCGGGCGGCGGGAGCACGCACCGGTCGGCGCCAGCCCCTAAGAGCGGCGTGTCGTTCTGGGCGATGTCGGGGCCACCGCGAGGTGACTGCTACACCGTAGGGTCGTATCGACGCAGGGGCGACCGATGTTTAGACCATCCGGCCAATACGGTCTATCCGGACTAGCCCATCAAGGTGGTGCCGGGGAGCGGCGCCGTTTGCCGCCTCAGCGCCGCTTGCCCCGCGGCGGCCGCGGCAGTGGCCCCTTCGGCAGAGGGGGCTGATCCCGCAGGGCGCCGAGCCGCTGCTCCAGCACGCCCACCTCGCGCGGCTTGAGCGCCCGCGGCAGCCGCATGATCTGCGCCTGGAGGTTGCCGAGCGGCACCTGACCCTCCCGGTCGCCCACGCTGATCAGATGGATCGGCGTCTCACCCGCGACCCGACCGACCCGGCGCTGCTCCTGCTTGAGCAGCGTGGCCACCCGCGCCGGCGAGCCCTCGCCCACGAGGATGATCCCCGGGCGGCCGACGACGCGGTGCACCAGGTCCTGGTTGCGCGTGAAGGCCACGGCGGGGCTGACCGTCCACATGCCGCGCATGGACTGGAGCACCGCCGCTGCGGCGCCCGGCTGGCCCTCGATCATGCCGATCTGGGCCTTGGACAGCCGTCGGCCGAACACCAGCAGGCCGGTCAGCAGGGCGAACAGGACGCCCACGACCACCCACAGCACCATCCCGCCGGGCAGCACCAGCCCGAGCACGATGAAGAGCGCCAGCACCGCCAGCGGGATGCCGACGACCATCGGCAGAAGCTTCGGGTCGAGCTCGCGCGTCTTCGAGAACGCCGTCACCATCTGGGAGAGGCGCGCGCGGAAGCCGGGGCCCTTCTTCGTGTCTTTGGCCATGGGCTGCATGGTAGACGGCGCCGGCACCCCCGCCGCACCCCGCGCCCGCCCGAGGCCGGGCCGGACGCCCGCATGGCTCCTGTCCAGACGCCGCCGCTTGGGATAGGTTCCGCTCCGACCTGGGAAGGAGCGCGCCATGCAGATGGATGCCGTGCTGCTGCTGCTCCTGGCCGCGGCGCTCGCCGCAGAGTCCTGCTGGTGGGCGTGGACGGCGCTGAGCGGCCACGATCCGCGCGACGGATGACCGGCGAAGGAGTGGCCCGCAACGTCCGAGCGCTGCTCGGATGGGCGCTGGTCGCTGCGGTCGGCACGGCGCTGCTGTGGCCGCGCGCGGGCGCCGCCCAGCCCGGTCAGGACGCCGCCGAGGCGCTGCGCCGTGGCGAGGAGCTCTACGCCATCCACTGCGGCGGCTGCCACGGCGTCGACGGCCGCGGCGGCGAGACGATCGCCGGCCTCGACGCGCCGCCGCTGCGACCTGACATGAACGACCGCGTGACCATCTCATACGCCCGTCTGGTCATGGACACGGGCCGCATGCCGCCGGCCGGCGACCCCGAGGACAACCGCATCCGGGACATCCAGCTGGAAGAGGACGAGCGCGCCGACATCCTGCTGTTCATGACCGACCGCTTCGGCCTGGAGGGCGACATCGAGGATCCCGGCACGGGCGACGTGTCCGCGGGCCTGCAGGTCTATGCGGCCAACTGCGCGCAGTGCCATGGCGCCAGCGGCGCGGGCGGCGTGGCCGGCGGCGGCGCCTGGACGCCGCGGGTGAACAACCTGTCTTCCCAGACCCTCGCCGACGCCATCCGCACCGGCCCGTTCCAGATGCCCCGCTTCGACGAGCAGCAGATCACCGACCAGGAGATCGCCGACATCGCCGCCTTCCTGCACCAGGTGGAGCAGGAGGGCGGGACGCTGCTGTTCCCGGGCGAGCTCAACCCGGTGTTCGCGTCAGGCTTCGGCGCCGGCCTGGCCGCCGTGATCCTGGTCCTGCTGCTGGTGATCGCCGGCAAGCCCAGGCTCTTCCCCGACCAGCCGGCGCCGCGCGCAGCCGACGACGACGAGGAACGCAAGGGATGACCGATCGGGAGCGCACCTTTGAGGTGTCTCAGCCGGGATCGCTGCGGGTGATCGGTGAGACCGTTCCGCCCCCCAGCCAGGCCAACGACGCCATCGTCATCGTTGCCGCGCTGATCGCGGCGATCGGCGGGCTCGGGTTCGGCATCGGCCTGCTGGCGGGAGCGCCGCTGTGGCTGTACGGCACCGCGCTCGCGGTCGGGCTGCTGAGCCTCGGCCTCGCGGTCCGGCGCTACTTCGTCGACCGCTATCCCGACGTCGACGCGATCGAGCCGCGGGAGATCCCGGTCCCCGCTCCGGACGAGCCCATGGCGGAGGTCTCGGCGATCCCGCGGCGCAGCTTCCTGGGACGCGTCCTGGCCGGGGCCGCCGCGGCGCTCGGCATCGGCCTGGCCGCGCCGGTCGTCTCGCTGGGTCCGGCGCCCGGCGACGAGCTGCGCCGCACCGCCTGGCGCCAGGGCAGCCGCCTGGTCCGCAGCAACGGCCAGCCGGTGCGCCCGGAGGACATCGCCGTGGGCGGCTTCATCAACGTCTGGCCGGAGGGCGCCATCGACACCGGCCGCGGAGGCGTCTCGGCGCGACCGGGCGAGCACCCCGAGACCTCGGCGGTGATGCTGTTGCGGCTCGCGGGCGGTGAGCCCGAGCCGCCGACCAACCTCGACTGGGTCGTCGACGGCTCGGTCGTCGCCTACTCGAAGGTCTGCACCCACGCCGGCTGCCCGGTGGGGCTGTTCCGCGAGCGCGACGACGCGCTGTTCTGCCCCTGCCACCAGTCGACCTTTGACGCGCGCCACGGCGCCATCCCCACGTTCGGACCCGCGGCGCGGGCGCTGCCGCAGCTGCCGCTCGGGGTGGACGAGGACGGCGTGCTGATCGCCCTCGGGGACTTCCACGACCAGGTCGGACCCGCGTTCGGCTAGGGAGGTGCCATGACCCCGCTGTTCGCGCTGCTGTTCGGCTGGCTCGACGAGCGGTTGAAGCTGCGCGGCCCCGGCCGGAAGGTCGCAAACAAGGTCTTCCCGCACAACTGGTCGTTCCTGCTGGGCGAGGTCGCGCTGATCGCCTTCGCGATCCTGGTCCTGACCGGGCTCTTCCTGACGATGTTCTACCGGCCGTCGATAACGCCGGTCGTCTACGACGGCTCGTCGGAGCTGTTCGCCGGCCGCTCCCTGCCGGCGGCGTTCGAGTCCGTCGTGCGCATGACCTTCGACGTGCCCGGCGGCCTCTTCTTCCGGCGGGTGCACCGCGCCGCGGCGCACGTGTTCGTCGCCGCCGCGATCCTGCACCTCGTCCGGATAATGCTCACGGGCGCGTTCCGCAAGCCGCGCGAGCTCAACTGGGTGGTCGGGTTCGGCCTGCTGACCCTCACCCTCGGCGCCGGTGTGACCGGCTACTCCCTGCCGTTCGACGCGCTCGCCGGGACCGGCATCCGGATCATGTACTCGGTCGTGCTGTCCATCCCGCTCGTGGGCGACAACATCGCCTTCTGGGTCTTCGGCGGCCCCTTCCCGACGGGCGACGTCATCCCGCGCTTCTACACGATCCATGTGCTGATCGTCCCGCTGACGCTGCTCGCTGCGATCGGGGCGCACCTCGCCCTCGTGTTCCGCCAGCGTCACACGCAGTTCCCGGTCCGCGGCGTCGACGGCCACCGCTGGGTCGCCGGCAAGCCGCTGTGGCCGGCGCAGTTCTCGGAGTCCACGACCCTGCTCCTGTGGCTGGGCGGGGTGCTGGCGGCCTCGGCGGTCCTGGTTCCCTGGGCCGACATCGCGCTTCAGGGGCCGTACGTCCCGGGCGAGGTCGGCAACAACGCCCAGCCCGAGTGGTACGTGTTCTTCATGGAGGGCGCGCTGCGCATCGTGCCGCCGTTCGAGGTGTCGTTCCTCGGCATCACGATCTCGCAGCTGTTCGTCGCCGGGGTGCTGCTGCCCGCGATCCTGTTCGGCTTCCTGTTCGCCTACCCGTTCGTGGAGCGGCGCGCGTACGGCCTGCGCGGCGACTGGCACGTGCTGACCAACCCGCTGGAGGTGCCGCTGCGCAGCTCCCTGGTCGCGGGCACGTTCCTGCTGCTCCTGCTGCTCTCGGCCGCGGCGACCAACGACATCCTGTCGCGCATGACCGGCATCCGCGTCGAGGTCGTCACCTGGATCTTCCGCATCGCGTGCCTGGTGCTGCCCCCGCTCGCCGGCTGGGCGCTATACCGCTACGGCCAGCGTCGGCTGGCCCGCCGCGGCGCCGAGGTCGCCACCGAGGAAGCTCCGGTCGAGGCGCGCGACGCCTCGATCAGCGGTTGAGGGCGCCCGAACCAGGCTAGGACGGCAGGCCGCCGGGCGGGAATGATCACGTGGTCGTCGTGACGCATCGCCCGCCGCCCGAGGGCTGGGATCCAGAGGCGGCGTTCCACTTCGTCGAAGGCGTCGAGGCGGCGGTGGCCAGGGCGCATGGAGGACCCGCACGTGGTCCTCCAGGGCGATCGGGTGCTGCACCTCAGCTTCCGGGTGCGACGCTGACCACCTGGCCACGCGCGTGACGGCGGCGGCGCCTAGAAGCGGTCGCGCAGTGCCAGGACGTTGGCGATGTACTGCCGGGTCGAGGGGTTCACGCCCTGGCTGCGTACGGACGCCAGCCCCTGGAAGTAGGCGGCGAGGGTCAGCTCGGCGTCACCGCCCACCTCGTCGTAGAGGTAGTCGAGGAACAGCACACCGGCGAGCACGTTGTCGGCAGGGTCGTTCAGGTTGAGCTTGCGGCCGGCGAAGCGCCATGAGACGAACTCACCGGTGGCCGGTATGACCTGCATGATCCCGATCGCCCCGGCGGGGGAGATCACCGAGTTCGACCAGCCCGACTCCTGCCAGGCAAGTGCCTTGACGAGGGCCGGGTTCCAGCCGTGCGCCGAGGCCACCTGCTCGATGAGCGCACCCACCGCTGCCCGGCTCAGGGCCGCCGCAGGGGTGCCCGAGCCACCCGACCCGCCCGAGCCACCGGCGCCGCCACCCGGCGCGGCGGCCGCTCCACCCGCGGGGATGGTCAGGCGCTGACCCGCACGGATGTAGTGCGGATCGGAGAGGCCGTTGGCCTGGGCGAGCGCCGCGACGCTGGTGCCGGTGCGCCGGGCGATGACCCACAGGCTCTCGCCCTGGGCCACCGTGTGGGCCGCGCCGGACGACCCCCCGCCCGAGGCCCCCGCGCCGGTGATGGTCAGGGTCCGGCCGGCCACGATGTGGTGCGGGTTCGCGATGCCGTTCGCACTGGCCAGGCTCGAGACGCTGACGCCGTGGCGCTGGGCGATCCCGGACAAGGTGTCTCCGGGCTGGATGGTGTACCCGGCCGTCGCCGCGGCGGCGAGGGCTGCGACGGTCGCCAGAGGGCGCAGGGCTCGTCGGGCGGCACGGCGAGCAGGCGCCGCGGGGGACTCGGGCATGTTCCTACCTCCGGTCGGACGGCCTTGCGAGTAGGAATCCCAACGATGTGGGCAGCCGAACCCTACGTGAGGCGCCTATGCCGGATATATCGGCTGGATGGGCAGGTCAGCCCGCGGCGGCCCGATCTGCCGCCCGCGCCCGCAGCGCCCGGCGCGTGCCGTCGGCGGACTCCAGCAGGATGCGTCGTCCCGGCTGCGGCAGGTGCTCGTCGGCGAGCAGACGCTCGGCCGCGGCGACGACCTCCTCGGACACGACCGTGGCGGGGTACAGCCCGCGGGTCAGCGCGATGGCCTCCTCGTTGACCCTGCCGTCATCCCACACGGCGAGGGTGGCTGCGGCGAAGCGCTCCACGTACGGCGCCAGCAGCTCGTCCTGGCCCGGCTGCCAGAAGCCGCCGGCAAGCGCCTTGAGCTTGGCCAGCGACAGCTGCCGGTCGGTGGTGAGCAGCCGCCAGGCCTCCTCCTTGGCCTCCGCCGACGGGCGCGCCGCACGCGCCGCGGCGGCGTTGCGCTCGCCGATGTCGGTGCGGTCGCGCTCGAGCTCCGCCTCGATCAGGCCCTCGGTGGCGGCGCCGCTGCGCGCGAGGCTCATCACGAGGTGCCAGCGCAGCTCCGTGTCGACGGTCAGCCCGGGGACGTCGGTCGACCCGTCGAGCAGCCCGGCAACCCAGCGCTCGTGCTCGACGCCGTCACCCACGTCCACGAGGTGGCGCACCCAGGCCAGCTGCAGGTCGCTGCCCGGGGGGCACTCCGCCAGCGCCGCACGCGCGGCCGCGGCGAGCTGGGCGCGCGCCGCCGTCCGGTTCGCCGGGTCGCCGTACACGTCGACCGCGCTGCGGGCGCGGCCCAGCAGCGACTGGAGCAGCGTCAGGTCGGTCTCCCGCTGCGCGTGGGCGGCGGTGAGCTTCACCCAGCTGCGGGTGGGCATCTCGCCATCGCGGGTCATGTCCCAGGCCGCACCCCAGGACAGCGCCCGCGCAAGTGCGTCAGGCAGAGCGGAAAGGTGCTCCAGGACGGTCGCTGTCGAGCGCTCGTCGAGCCGCACCTTCGCGAACGCCAGGTCGCCGTCGTTGACCAGCAGCAGGTCCGGCACCCGCTCCCCGGCCAGCTCGGCGACCGGGGTGCGCTCTCCGACTACGTCCAGCTCGACGCTGCGGCGGCGGGTCAGCACGTCGCCGTCGAGGTCGTACAGGCCGATCGCCACGCGGTGGGAGCGCAGGGTGGGGTGCTCCTCGGGCGCCTCCTGCAGGATCGCCACCTCGGCGTAGGCGCCGTCGGCGACGCTCACCTCGGGGCGCAGGGTCCCGACGCCGGCGGTCTGCAGCCACTCCTTGGACCAGTCCGCGAGCGGGCGGCCGGACGCCGCCTCGAGCGCCACCAGGAAGTCGGCGAGCGAGGCGTTGCCGTAGGCGTGGCGCTGGAAGTAGCTGCGCAGCCCGTCGAAGAAGGCGTCGTCACCGACCCACGCGACCAGCTGGCGCAGCACCGACGCGCCCTTGGCGTAGGTGATGCCGTCGAAGTTCGTGCGCACCGCCTCGGTGTCGACGATGTCGGCCGAGATCGGGTGCGTCGAGGGCAGCTGGTCCTGGCTCAGCGCCCAGGCCTTGATGGTGTTCGCGAACGCCGCCCACGAAGCCGTGAAGCGGGTGGCGTCGCTCATCGCGCGGAAGCTGGCATAGGTCGC
>CAZVUW010000032.1:26292-28897 GCA_964629825.1 uncultured Actinomycetota bacterium | reverse complement strand
GCTTCCGCTGCGGCTTCCTCGGCCTGCTGCACATGGAGATCATCTCCGAGCGGCTGGACCGCGAGTTCGACATCCCGCTGGTCACGACCGCGCCCAACGTCAAGTACGAGGTGCACCTCGACCCGAAGCTGCGCAAGGACAACGAGCCCGAGAGCATCCTGGTCTCGAACCCGGCGGATCTGCCCGCGCCCAACCGCATCGAGCGCATCCTCGAGCCGGTCGTTGACGCGATGATCCTGTGCCCAAGCGAGTACGTGGGCCCGGTCATGCAGCTCTGCGAGGGCCGGCGCGGCGAGCTGCAGAAGATGGACTACCTCACCGAGCAGCGCGTCGAGCTGCGCTACGAGCTGCCGCTGGCAGAGATCATCTTCGACTTCTTCGACCGTCTGAAGTCCTCGACCCGCGGCTACGCCTCGCTGGACTACGAGCCCGCCGGCATGCGCGCGTCCGACCTCGTCAAGGTCGACATCCTGCTGAACGGCGAGCCGGTCGACGCCTTCAGCTCGATCGTGCACCGCTCCAAGGCCTACGAGTACGGAAAGGGCATGGTCTCGCGCCTCAAGGCGCTGATCCCGCGCCAGCTCTTCGACGTGCCGATCCAGGCCGCGATCGGGTCGAAGATCATCAGCCGCGAGACCGTCAAGGCCATCCGCAAGGACGTCCTCGCCAAGTGCTACGGCGGTGACATCACGCGCAAGCGCAAGCTCCTCGAGAAGCAGAAAGAGGGCAAGAAGCGCATGAAGTCCGTCGGCGCCGTCGAGATCCCGCAGGAGGCCTTCGTCGCCGCCCTGTCCGTCGGCACGGACTAGTTTCGCCCTCCCTGGGCCGTGAGCCGCGCGGATCATATCTGAGCGTAGTGCTCAAGTACGCACAGTAGTCGTCGTCTGGAGGCGCACGAAGCGGCACCGCTGGCTCTGGTGCCGCCCGAGCCAAGACGACGGAGGCGGGCGTGGAACGACGAAAGAGCGGGTGGCTGCGCGCAAAGCTGCGGCTGGCAGCGGTACTGGTGGGGGCGCTCGGCCTCGCCCTGACCCCGACGGCGGCGCACGCGGGGCTGCTGAGCGGTCTCCTCGGCGGGCTCACGAAGACCGTCACCAAGACCACCGACGCCCTGGTGGACACCACCACCGGCGTGCTGGACGCGACCACCGGGCTGCTGGGCAGCACGCTCAACGCCACCACGGGCCTGCTCGGTGGCACGGTCGAGGGCCTCCTGGGCACGACGGTCAGCCTGGTCGAGGGTCTGGGCCTCATCGACACCGGCTGGATGTACGACGACTCGTCCACCTCGATGCAGCACGTCGCCGAGGTCGTGGGGGCTGATCGGCTGTGGCGTCAGGGGGTGACGGGCCGGGGCATCGACGTGGCCGTCATCGACACCGGCATCGCCGCGGTCGACGGCCTTGTCCGCACCAACGTCGTCAACGGCCCCGACCTGTCGTTCGACAGCCAGGTCGCTCCGGTCCGCCCCCTCGACACGTTCGGGCACGGCACCCATCATCGCCGGCATCATCGCCGGGCGTGGGCTGTCGGGCTTCCGCGGGATCGCTCCTGACGCCGGCATCGTCTCGATCAAGGCCGGCGCGGTTGACGGGTCCGTCGACGTCAGCCAGGTCATCGCGGCGATCGACTGGGTGGTCACCTACGGCCGCCGTGACGGACTGAACATCCGCGTCATCAACCTGGCCTACGGCACGGACGGCATCCAGGACTACCGCGTCGACCCGCTCGCCCGCGCCGTCGAGAACGCCTGGCGTCACGGCATCGTAGTCGTCGCGGCCGGCGGCAACAGCGGTCCGGACGCGCCGTCCCTCAACAACCCGGCCGCCCACCCCGGGATCATCGCGGTCGGCGCCGCCGACACCC
The DNA here is from genome assembly GCA_964629825.1 of uncultured Actinomycetota bacterium. Taxonomy (GTDB): domain Bacteria; phylum Actinomycetota; class Nitriliruptoria; order Euzebyales; family Egibacteraceae; genus CAZVUW01. The sequence continues at coordinate 27,031 of CAZVUW010000032.1, read as the reverse complement.
GCGGGACGGTCAGCAGTCACGACGACGTCGTCACGCCGTTCTCGACCCGCGGCTCCGCCCAGCGCGCCGTCGACCTGGTCGCACCGGGCCGCTCGATCCTGTCGCTGCGCAGCCCCGGCTCCTACGTGGACGAGGCGCATCCCGAGGCGCGCGTCGGCCAGCAGCTGTTCAAGGGCAGCGGAAGCTCGCAGGCCTCGGCGGTCGTCTCCGGCGCCGCGGCTCTGCTGCTCCAGCACCGGCCGAGCCTGACCCCGGCCGAGGTCAAGGCGCTGCTCACCTCGTCCGCCGAGCGGATGCCGGCGGCGGATGCGCTGGGTCGCGGCGCCGGGATGCTCGACGTCTACGCTGCCGCCGCAGCGGCCCGTCCGCGCACCTCCGAGCTGTGGACGCCCTCGTCTGGGACCGGCTCGCTCGACGGCGCCCGCGGCTCCGGTCGCGTCGCGGATGCCGGCGTGGACCTCGAAGGTGAGCGAACCATCCTCGGCCAGTGGCGCGGAGCGGCGTGGCGGACGGCGAGCTCCGCCGGCAGCGCCTGGACCGGCGGACGCTGGGCCGGAGACGGCGCCACCTGGACCGGCAGCTGCTGGTGCGGGCAGTCCTGGACCCTCCGCACCTGGGGTGCCGCCGAGTGGCAGGGCGCAACCTGGGGCGGTGTCGACTGGACCAGCCACAGCTGGCGCCATGAGGGCTGGGACAGCCACTCCTGGCGGAGCCACTCCTGGCGCAGCCACAGCTGGCG
>CAZVUW010000032.1:23963-26192 GCA_964629825.1 uncultured Actinomycetota bacterium | reverse complement strand
CGATGACCCTGTCACCCGACGGCCAGCGCGCGCAGGCCCGGGGCCTTCGGTCCCCGTCCCGCAGCGTCGCGCTGCTGAGCGCAGCCCTCGGCGGGGCTGCGCTCGCCGTCGCGGTCCTGGGCGGGGGACCGGCCCGCCCGCTGCTCGCGCTCCCGGCCGCACCCCTCCTCCTGGCCGCGGGGTTCGCGCTGGCCGAGCGCTTCGTGATCTCCCTGCCGCTCGGCCGGCAGACACACGCATCGTCTCTCGCGGACGTACCGCTCGTCGTCGGCCTCTACACCGCCGACCCGCTCACCCTCATCGTCGCGCGGCTGATCGGGTGCGCGACGGCGCTGGCCTCGCTGCGCGTCGCGCCCGTGAAGGTGCTGTTCAACCTGTGCCAGTGGGCGCTGGAGACGGCCATCGCAGTGTCCCTGTGGTGGGCGATCGCGTCACGGGGCGACGCTCTGGGCCCCGCCGGATGGCTCGGTGTCCTGGTCGCCGTCGCCGTCGTGAACCTGGTCGGAGCCGCGACCGTCCTCCTCGCCATGCGGCTGCACGATGGGAACGTCCGCCGAGGTGCCCTGCGCGAGGCGGTCGCCTCCGGTGCGCTGCCGCAGCTGGCAAACGCCTCGATCGGGATCGCCGCGGTCATGCTCGTGGCCGTGGACTGGCGCGTCAGCTGGACGCTCGCCGTGTTCATCCTCGTGCTGTTCCTCGCCCAGCGCGCCCACCGGATCCTCCGGCAGCGCCACGACGAGCTCCAGCGCCTCAACGAGTTCACCGGCTCGGTCGTCACCGAGCGCAGCAGCGATGAGGTCGCGCGCGTGGTCCTGGACCACCTGGTCGAGCAGCTGTCCTGCGCGCGGGCCGAGGTCGCCCTGTTGCGGCCGTGGCAGCGCTGGACCGCCGGCGGCGAGGGCGCGGCCGACCTGCTCGCCGCGGACGCCCCTGAGCTGACCCTGCCCGTGCTGGCGCCGCGCGGCACCCGCGACCCGTACGCGCGCGAGCTGCTGGACCAGCGGGGGCTCCGCGACGCCATGGTGGTCGGGATGACCGGCGACGATGGTCTGGTCGGGACCATCGCCGTCGCCGACCGCCTCGGCGACACCGAGACGTTCACGGACGCGGACCTCGCGGTGCTGCAGGCGCTGGCCAACCACGCCGGCATCGCCCTGTCCAACGCGCGCCTCAACGACCAGCTGCGCGAGCAGATGGACTTCAGCGCCCACCAGGCGCTGCACGACTCGCTCACGGGGCTGCCGAACCGCCGCTACCTCATCGATCGGGTCGAGGCCGTGGACGGCCCCATCGCGGTGCTGCTTCTGGACGTGGACCGCTTCAAGGAGGTCAACGACACGCTGGGGCATGCGACGGGCGACGACCTGCTGTGCGCCCTGGCGGAGCGGCTGGGGGAGACCTTTCCCAGCGTCATCTGCGTCGCCCGCCTCGGCGGAGACGAGTTCGCCGTCGCGCTCGCGGCGGACGACGCCGCCGTGGGGCTGGCGGCCGCCGACCGCGCCAGCAGGGCCCTCGAGGAGCCGTTCGAGGTCGGGGGGCTCAGCCTCAGCATCGAGGCGAGCATCGGTGTCGCCTGGGCCCGGAGCGCCGAGGCCGGACCCCTGCTGCGCCAGGCGGACGTGGCCATGTACATCGCCAAGCGCGGCCACGGCGGAGTCCAGCTGTACTCGCCCGAGCAGGACGGCTCCAGCCGCGAGCGCCTCCTGCTCTACACCGAGCTGCGCGAGGCCATCGCGACCGGCGACCTGCTCCTGCACTTCCAGCCCAAGATCGACGTCGCCAGCCGCGCCGTCACCGGCTTCGAGGCGCTGGTGCGCTGGCGCCACCCCGAGCGCGGTCTCATCCCGCCGGACGTGTTCATCCCGCTGGCCGAGCAGAGCGGGCTGATCCACCCGCTCACCAGCTTCGTGCTCCAGGAGGCGCTGCTGCACTGCCGCGACTGGCGCGACGCCGGCCACGACGTGGGCGTGGCCGTCAACATCGCTCCGCGCAGCCTGAGCGCCGTGCCCTCCGCGGCCCTTGCTGGAGCACCGGCCGGCCTGTCCGCTCCGGGCGCCGTGGACCTGTCCTCCGAGCTCGGCCGTCTGCTGTGGGAGGTGGGGCTGCCCGCCTCCGCGCTCACGCTGGAGATCACCGAGGGCAGCATCATGAGCGACCCCGAGCGGGCGATCGAGGAGCTCGAGCGGCTCCGCGCGCTGGGTGTCAAGGTGTCGGTTGACGACCTCGGCA
>CAZVUW010000032.1:16820-23863 GCA_964629825.1 uncultured Actinomycetota bacterium | reverse complement strand
GCCCACCCCAACTTCGATGTTGTTCTTGGCGCGAATGTGCGCCAAGAACAACACCCAACCGCTCACCCCAGCCTCGATGTTGTTCTTGGCGCGAATGTGCGCCAAGAACAACATCCAACGTCCGAGGTGCGCGCGTCGGCGCGGCAGGGCGGCAGCGCGGCCTAGCCTGGGGGCATGGCGGCCGGCCTCTACCTGCACATCCCGTTCTGCGCACACGTGTGCGGGTACTGCGACTTCAACGCCTACGCGGGCAGGGACGAGGCGATCCCGGCCTATCTCGCCGCTCTTCGGGCCGACCTCAAGCGGGTCGCAGCGGCCGGACCGCGCGCCGTGGCGCCACCGGGCACCGACGTTCCGGCCGAGTGGCCCGAGTTCGGCTCCCTGTTCGTGGGCGGCGGGACGCCGACGCTGCTGCAGCCTCGCGACCTGGCCGACCTCCTGCGCCTGGCCCGCGAGGTGCTCCCGCTCTCCGCCGACGCCGAGATCACGTCCGAGGCCAACCCCGAGGACATCACCGCCGAGGGCATGGCCGAGCTGGTCGATGCCGGGCTCACGCGCCTGAGCATCGGCGCGCAGTCCTGGTCCACCCGGGTGCTGGACTTCCTCGACCGCCGCCACGATCCCGAGACGCCGGCGCGCGCGGTCGCCGCCGCGCGGGCGGCTGGCGTCGAGGTGATCAACCTCGACCTCATCTACGGCGCACCGGCCGAGACCGCCGAGGACTGGCGCGCCAGCCTCAGCACGGCCGTGGGGCTGGGGACGGACCACCTGTCCGCCTACGCGCTGACGCTGGAGCCCAACACCGCCTATGCCGCCCGCGTTCGCACCGGTGGCCAGGCACCGCCGGATGACGACGTCGCCGCCGAGCGAATGGCCGTCGCCGACGAGGTCCTGTCGGCGGCCGGCTTCGAGCGCTACGAGATCTCCAACTGGGCCCGCCCAGGTGCGCGCTGCCGGCACAACAGCAACTACTGGTCCGGCGGGGACTACCTGGGTGTGGGCGCGGGCGCGCACGGCCACTGGCAGGGGCGGCGCTGGTGGAGTCACCGCAGCCTGGACCGCTACATCGGTGCGGTCGGGTCGGGCGAGAGCCCGGTCTCGGGTGCCGAGGTGCTCGACGAGCCGACGCGCCGGGCCGAGCGGCTGCTGCTGGGCCTGAGGATGACCGCCGGCGTCGAGCGCTCCGCGGTCGAGCCGCTGGATGCGGCGGCGGTCGACCGGATGGTCGCCGCGGGCCTGCTCGCCGTCGAGGATCAGCGGCTGCGGCTGACCCCCGCCGGGCGGCCGCTGGCCAACGCCGTCACCGTGGAGCTCCTCCCGGTCGGGCAGCCGAGCTAGCCGTCTCCGTGAGCGTGCCGGCCATCCACAGGTCACCCGAGCGATCTCGCCGGACCGACACAGCGCCGTCGTAGCGTCGACCTAGCCGAGGCGCACAGAGCAGGCGCCCCCGACCGGGAGCCGGGCATGGCCGACCGCGACCGCGGCCACGTGCTGCTCACCGTCACGATCCTCGTGGCGGCGCTGACGCTGGCGGCCGGGCTGCTGGTCACCGTGGCGCTGGCGAGCACCGGCCACGCCGCGACGCAGAACGCGGCCGACGCCGCCGCGCTCGCAGCCGCCGAGGAGCTGGCGCGGCAGGTGACGGGAACGGACGCGGGCACCTGGACCTGCTCCGCCGCCGCCCGAGCGCCGCTGCAGCGCGCCGCCATGGCGGTCGCGCGCGCCAACCGGTCGGAGCTGGTGCGCCTGCACCGCCGGGGCTGCGACGTCTTAGTCACCGTCGCCACAAGACCCTTCCTCCCCGGCGGCCGGGAGGTGATCCTGCGGGCGAGCGCCCGCGCCCGGGTTCTGCCCGGGCTCCGTCCGGGCGGCCCGCCGCTGCGGACCCTCGACGTCCCGGGCGCGCCCTTGGTGCGCGGCACTCTGCTCCAGGCGCTGATCGCCGAGGCCGACCGCATCGACCGGCTGGCGCTGCCATACGTCTGGGGCGGCGGGCACCAGTCCAGCCCCGCGCCGCCGAACGGGCCGTTCGACTGCTCGGGGGCGGTCTCGCGCGTGCTCCAGGCCGTCGGCTACCCGATCCCGACGCTGGTGTCGCGTCAGTTCATGACCCTGGGTCGACCCGGGCCCGGCAGGGTGACGATCTGGGCCTACGACGGCCACGTCTTCCTGACGATCGACGGGCGGGGCTGGGGGACGGGCTCGCCACCCCGCGGCGGCGCCGGCTGGCTGCCCTACAACCGGCCCTACCACTCCCGCTTCGTCGCGCGGCACCTGCCCGAGCTCGAGGACGACTCCGTGGTGGACCTGTCGGGCCTGCGGCTGGGCACCATCACGGTCGGCTTCCCCGGGACACCGCCCCGCGTGCGCCTGGTCGCGCAGTAAGCGCCGAAGATCGGGATGTGCGCGTCCGACGTACGATTGGGGTGCGCCGTCTGCGCCTGCCGGCATGCAAGGGGGTGATCCGGTGCAAGAGCTCGACGCGCGCAAGGCCGCCGTCCTGACGGCGATCGTGCGCGACTACGTGACCGAGGGTGAGCCGGTGGGCTCCAAGCGTGTCACGGAGGAGTACGGGCTGGGCGTATCCGCCGCCACGGTGCGGGCGGACATGGCCGCCCTCGAGGAGGCCGGCTTCATCACGCAGCCGCACACCTCGGCCGGGCGCGTGCCCACCGATCGCGGGTACCGGTACTTCGTCGACGCGATGACGGGCAAGACGGCGCCGTCGCCCGAGCAGGTCGCCGCGATCGAGGGCCTCCTGATGGGCTCCGCGGATCTCGAGGATCTGCTGCGCCGGACCTCGAGCGTGCTCTCGCGGCTCACCCGCTTCGCCGCGCTGGTCGTCGCGCCGCGCCTGGACTCCAGCCGGCTGCGCCACATCGAGCTCGTGCCGCTGGGGCCGCGCGGCGTCCTGGCCGTGCTGATCGCCGACACCGGCCGGGTCGAGAAGCGGATGCTCGACCTCGACCGGCCCGTGTCCGAGCACGAGGTCCAGCGCGCGGGCCATGCGATCAACGATGCGGCCAGCGGCCTTCAGCTCGCGCTGGCTCCCGACGTCATCGCGGGGCTTGCCGCAGGTGCGCCCGACACCCTGCAGACCCTCATCGAGGCGGTCGCCGATGCCGTCCGCGAGGGCTTGGGGGGCGAGGTGGGCTCGGAGCAGGTGTTCGTCGGCGGGACCGCGAACATCGCCGCCCCCGACTACTTCCAGCGCCTCGAGCAGGTCAAGCAGGTCTACGAGACCATCGAGGAGCAGGTCGTCGTGCTGCGGATGCTGCGCGAGACCCTCGCCCAGGGGAACCCGGCGATCCGCATCGGCAGCGAGCTGCCGCTGGTCGAGCTCGCCGCCTGCTCGATCGTGGCCTCCAGCTACTCGGCGCGCGGGGGCGCGATGGGGTCGCTCGGGGTGCTGGGGCCGACGCGCATGGACTACCCCAAGACGCTTGCGGCCGTGCAGGCGGTAGCCTCGTCGCTGGAGAAGGCGCTGGGACAGCTTCTGGGTGAACCCGCCGAATCCTCCTGATCCCACGGCCCCCTCGAGGTTCAGCAGATCGTGCGAGACCTGTACGAGATCATCGGCGTTCCCCGTGATGCCAGCGAGGACGAGATCAAGCGCGCCTACCGGCGCAAGGCCCGCGAGCTGCATCCCGACGCCGGCGGTGACGAGGAGGCGTTCAAGGAGCTGACCACCGCCTATGAGGTCCTGCGCAACCCGCAGGCCCGGGCGAACTACGACCGCTACGGCGACCCGCGCGGACCCGCCGGTGCGGCCGCCGGCGGCTTCGCGGACTTCGGCGACCTCAGCGACCTGATCGACGCGTTCTTCGGCGGCGGCTTCGGGGCGTCCACCCGCCGCGGCGGGGTCCGCACGGCCCGCGCCAGCGGCCGCGACGCCATCGTCGACGTCACCCTCACGCTCGAGGAGGCCGCGGCCGGCGTCCGGCGCGACATCGACGTCACCATCGACCGCGCCTGCGAGACCTGCGGCGGCAGCGGCGCCGCCCCAGGCAGCGGCCCCATCACCTGCCGGCAGTGCCAGGGCGCCGGCGCGGTCCAGCAGGTCACACGCAGCGTCTTCGGCCAGATGCTGACCACGACCACCTGCCCGGTCTGCCGCGGCTCCGGCCAGGAGATCTCGAACCCCTGCGTGGACTGCCGCGGAGAGGGCCGGCGCGAGGTCACCGAGGTCGTCACCGTGGACATCCCGCCCGGGATCGACGACGGCCGGCGCCTGCGCCTGACGGGCCGCGGCGAGGCCGGGCGCCGCGGCGGTCCCGCCGGCGACCTGTACGTGCGCGTGCACATCGCGCCCCACCCGGTCTTCGAGCGCGACGGCAACGACCTGCACTGCGAGCTGCGGATCCCCATGTCGCAGGCGGCCCTCGGCGCCGAGCTCAAGGTGTCGACCCTCGACGGGGAGGAGGTCATCTCCATCCCGCGCGGGGTCCAGACCGGTGACGTGCTGCGCCTGCGCCGGCAGGGGATGCCCAAGCTCAACGGCGGCGGTGCCCGCGGGACGCTGTTCGTCCACTGCCGCGTGCTGACGCCGACCGACCTGGACGAGGAGCAGGAGCAGCTGCTGCGACGGCTCGCCGAGCTGCGCGGTGAGGACCTGTCCGAGCAGGGCAGCGGCAAGGGCCTGCTCGGCAAGCTGCGCGAGGTCTTCCGGGGTTGACGCCGCTCACCAGCGGACCGCACTTCCTGATCGCCCCGTCGGCGGTCGACGGCGACCACGCCGAGCTCACCGGCGAGGACGCCAGGCACCTGGCCGTCGTGCTGCGCGCCGGCCCCGGCGAACCGGTCAGCCTGTCTGACGGCAGCGCCCTGCTTCAGGCGCGGGTGGTGAACGCGACCCCCTCGGCCGTCCGCCTTGCGATCACCGAGCGCCACCCGCAGACGCCGCCGCGGCCCGCTCTGATCGTCGTCCACGCGCTGCCCAAGGCGCGCAAGCTCGACGGCGTCGTACAGCGCCTCAGCGAGATCGGCGTCGACCGGCTGGTCCCGGTGCACAGCGCCCGCAGCCAGGTGCGGCTGGACGAGCGCCGCGCCGTCAAGGCGGTGGCGCGCTGGCGTGCGGTCGCCCTTGCCGCCGCCAAGCAGAGCCGGCGCCTGCGCCCCCTCGAGATCGCCGAGGTCGGGGAGTGGGCCGACGCCTTCCCCGCCGGCTGCGCCGGGGTCGTCGCCTGGGAGGAGTCCACTGCGCCCCTGCGCGGCCGCGTGCCGCGCGACGTCGACGAGCTGTGGCTCGGCATCGGCCCCGAGGGCGGTCTGACCCCCGAGGAGGCCACGGGGCCGGGGCTGCCGGTCGTCTCGCTCGGGCCGACCGTCCTGCGGACCGAGACGGCCGGGCTGGTCGCCGCGACGCTCGTGCTGGCGGAGGTGGGCCGCCTCGGCTGAGCGGCCGTCCTCCGACGCGGGTACCGTCGCGCGTCATGACCGAGCTGAGCTACCCGCACACCAAGACCGTCGACCAGGTCGATGACTACCACGGCGAGCTCGTCGCCGACCCCTACCGCTGGCTGGAGGACGTCGACGCGCCCGACACCCGGCGCTGGATCGAGCAGCAGAACCAGCTGACGCAGTCGTGGCTGGCCGAGATCCCGGCGCGCGATGACATCGCCCGGCGGCTGCGCGAGCTGTGGGACCACCCGCGCGCGAGCGTTCCGACGCGACGCGGGAAGCGCTGGTTCCAGTCGCGCAACAGCGGTCTCCAGGACCAGGACGTCCTGTGGGTGATGGACGCGCCGGACGCCGAAGGACGCCCGCTGCTCGACCCGAACGAGCTGTCCGAGGACGGGACCGTGGCCCTGGCAGCGGCCGCGGCCAGCCGCGACGGCCGCCACCTGGCGTATGCGCTCAGCGCGGCGGGCTCGGACTGGATGACCTGGCGTGTGCGCGACATCGACAGCGGTGCTGACCTCGAGGACGTGCTCGAGTGGAGCAAGTTCGCCGGAGCGGCGTGGCTGCCTGACGGCTCGGGCTTCCTCTACGCCCGCTTCGATGCACCCCCGCCGGGGGAGGCGTACGAGCAGGCCAACCGCAACCAGCGGCTGTGGTTCCACCGTCTGGGAACCAGCCAGGACGAGGACGTGCTGGTCTACGAGCGGCCCGACCAGCCCGAGTGGATGTTCTCGCCGTCGATCACCGACGACGGGCGCTACCTCGTGCTGCACATCTCCCACGGCACGGACCCGCGCAACCGCGTCTACTACGCCGACCTGGAGCCGGTCCTGGCGGACGGCCCGCCGGATGCGGACGCCTGGAGCAGGCTGGACGTCGTCGAGCTCCTTGACGACTTCGACGCCGCCTACAGCGTGATCGGCGAGGTCGGGGACACCTTCTACGTCCTGACGGACCGCGACGCCCCGCGCGGGCGGCTGATCGCGATCGACCTCGACCGGCCGGAGCCCTCGGCCTGGCGCGAGATCCTGCCGGAGCGCGAGGACACCCTGGAGCGCGCGCGTCTGGTCGGCGCGCGCCTGTTCGCGTGCTATCTCCAGCACGCGCACAGCGTCCTGCTGCGCTTCAGCCTCGACGGGCAGCCCGACGGCGAGGTCGAGCTCCCCGGGATCGGCACGATCGAGGCGCTGGCCGGACGCCAGGACGACGAGGCCGTCTACTTCTCCTTCGGCTCGTTCACCGCGCCCCCATCCGTGCACCGGCACGACGTCGCGACCGCCACGACCACCTGCGTCCGCGAGCCCGGCCTGCGCATCGACCAGGAGCGCTTCGTCACCGAGCAGATCTTCGTGACCAGCGCCGACGGCACCCGCGTCCCGGTCTTCCTCGTGCGCCGTGCCGACGTTGCGCCGAGCGGTGAGGTCCCGACGCTGCTGTGGGGCTACGGCGGGTTCAACATCCCGGTCACCCCGGCCTTCCGCGTCGCCTGGTTCGTCTGGGTGGAGCGCGGCGGGTTGCTGGCCGTGCCGAACCTGCGTGGCGGCGGCGAGTACGGACAGGAGTGGCACGACGCCGGACGGCTGGCCGCCAAGCAGAACGTCTTCGACGACGCCATCGCCACGGCCGAGGCGCTGATCGACCTC
>CAZVUW010000032.1:4538-16810 GCA_964629825.1 uncultured Actinomycetota bacterium | reverse complement strand
GGCGCGGCTGGCGATCTCGGGCGGCTCGAACGGCGGTCTGCTCGCCGGCGCCTGCCTCACCCAGCGGCCGGACCTGTTCGGAGCGGCCGTGCCCGAGGTCGGCGTCCTCGACATGCTGCGCTTCCACCACTTCACGATCGGGTGGGCGTGGGTCAGCGACTACGGCAGCGCCGACGACCCCGAGCAGTACCGCTGGCTGCGCGCCTACTCACCGCTGCACAACATCGACCCGACCGTCGCCTACCCAGCGGTGCTGGTGACCACCGGTGACCACGACGACCGCGTCGTGCCCGCGCACTCGTTCAAGTTCGCGGCCGCGCTCCAGGCGGCCCAGCAGGCCTCGGGCGGGCAGGCACCGGTCCTCATCCGGATCCAGACCTCGGCCGGTCACGGCGCCGGCAAGCCCACGCGGGTGGTGATCGACGAGCGCGCAGATGTGCTCGCGTTCCTCACACGGGCTCTGGGGGTGGAGTAGCGAGGTCGGAGCCATCCGGCCCGGGATCCAGCCGCCGCAGGTCGATGCCGCCCTCCCGGACCGCGGCCTCGCGCTCGTCCTCGCTGTGCGGTGGGGACCCATCGGGTCCGACGCCGCCGGTGGGCGCTGCCTCGCCGTGGCGGTAGCGAACGGGCAGCCCGTAGAGCCGCGCCGCGTCGGCCGTCACCGCCGCCCGCCCGTGCCAGACGTAGTGGCGGACGATGTCGACGAGCTGCTCCTCGTGCTCCCACATCCCCGGGTTGACGTCGACGATCCCGCCGGTCGCATCCCTCAGCCGCAGCACCACCGGCGAGCCCACCGGCGTCCGCTCGTTGAGGTCGGTGAACGCGCGGTTCGGGGCGACGTCGACGTCCAGCAGGTGGTCGAGATCGACGTGCTCGGTCCAGCCGTCCGTCTGCACCAGGCGGCCGCTCTCGTTGATGGTCAGCACCGCCTGCGAGGTCCGCAGGGAGTAGCGGACGCCGCGCCACACCACGAAGAGCCCCATGAGGATGAAGGGCAGCAGCGCGATCTGCAGCGGGTCGAGGTCGGCGAGGATGCCCGGCGCGCGCGCCAGAAGGTCGTCGAAGGGCTCGGGGATCAGCGGTCCGTCGGCAGTCGGACGGACGACTCCGAGGACGATGAACGCGATGACCTCGGCGACCAGCAGCACCAGCGGCACCAGGAGCACCCTGCGGACCAGGCGCCGGCGGGCCGCGCTGACGCGGGTCGTGAAGCGGATCCCGCGGTCATCCGGCTCGGGCGGAGGCGGCGGCGCGGCACGGCCGAGCGGACCGCCACCCCCGTCTTGCACGCCGACCTCCTGATTCCCGCAGACTGTGGGCGAGCGTACGGCAACGCCGGGCGGTCGACCCGCGATTGCGCCGGACCGCTCGCCTAGCCTGGCCGGGGCACCGAGCCGCCAGAGGCAGGGAGGGTGAGATGGGCGAGCTGGCCAGCGGACATCTGGCGCTGCGCGGGCTGCGCGGCGCCGGTGTGGAGCACCTGTTCACGCTCTCGGGCGGGCACATCTTCCCGCTCTACGACGGCGCGCGGCACGAGGACGTCCGCCTGGTGGACGTCCGCCACGAGCAGACGGCCGTGTTCGCCGCCGAGGGGCTGGCCAAGCTGACGCGCCGACCGCAGGTCGCCGCGCTCACCGCCGGCCCGGGGGTCACCAACGGCATCAGCGCCGTCGCCAACGCCCGCTTCGGGGGTTCGCCGGTGCTCGTGATCGGCGGTCGCGCGCCGACCGTCACCTGGGGCCGCGGCGGGCTGCAGGAGATCGACCACGTCCCGCTGCTGGAGTCGATCACCAAGCGCGCCAGCACCGTCGACCGGCCCGAGGCCGTCGCCGGGGAGGTGCTAGCCGCCCTGCGCAGCGCCGGCGAGCCGCACCGGGGGCCGACCTTCGTGGACATCCCGCTCGATGTGATCTTCACGCCCGCGCCCGAGGACTCGGTTCCGCAGTGGGCTGCGCCGTCCCCGGGCGCCGTCGACGTCGACGGCATCCGTGCGACCGCCGCCGTGCTGCGCGGCGCGGAGCGGCCCGTCCTGATCGCCGGCACCGACGTGTGGTATGCCGCGGCAGAGGAGGCGCTGCGGGACCTCGTCGAGGTGCTGCACGCACCCGTGATCACCAACGGCATGGGTCGTGGCTGCATCCCGGCAGACCACCCGCTGGCGCTGAGCCGCGCGCGCCGTCAGGCGCTCGGCCGCGCCGACGTCGTGGTCGTGATCGGAACGCCGCTCGACTTCCGCCTTGGCTTCGGCGACTTCGGCGCCGCGGCGGTCGTCCACGTGATGGACAGCCCCGACCACATCGCCAGCCACCGCGAGCTGGCGGCCTCCGCGGCCGGCGACCTCGCGCAGACCCTGACCGCGATCGCCGACGCCGCCGGCGGCCCCACGGGGGAGCGGGCCGAGGCCCGGGCCGCCTTCGCCGACGAGCTCGCCGGCGTCGAGCAGCGCCTCCGCGCCGGGGAGACGGCGCTGCTGGAGTCCGACTCCGAGCCGATCCACCCCGGCCGCGTGTACGGGGAGCTGCGGCGCGTGCTGGAGCCGGACGCCGTCGTCATCGGTGACGGGGGCGACTTCGTCTCCTTCGCCGGCAAGCTCCTCGACAGCCGCCGGCCGGGCTGCTGGCTCGACCCCGGACCCTACGGCTGCCTCGGCACGGGACTCGGCTACGCGGCGGCGGCGCGGCTGGCGCGGCCGTCCTCGCAGGTCGTCGCGCTGCTCGGCGACGGCGCGGCCGGCTTCAGCCTGATGGACGTCGACACCCTCGTCCGTCACGACCTCCCGGTCGTCCTCGTCGTCGGCAACAACGGCGGCTGGGGACTCGAGAAGCACCCGATGCAGGCGATCTACGACGGCTGGCACGCCGCCGCGGAGCTGCAGCCGGGGCTGCGCTACGACGAGGTGGCGCGCGCCCTGGGTGGCGCCGGCGAGACGGTGCGGTACCCCTCCGAGCTCGGCCCGGCCCTGCGCCGCGCCCTCGACTCCGGGGTGCCCTACCTCGTGAACGTGCTCACCGACCCCGACGTCGCCTATCCGCGCTCGACCGTGCTGGCCTGAGTGCCTGCTGACCGCGGGCGCGCCCACCGCTACGCTTCGGGGGTACCGCCGCTGCTGCGGCATCCCAACCACCAGGGCAACTGATTGACCACCACCACACAGGTCACAACCACCATCCCGGCGCACCACTCGATGGTCTCCGTCCTCGGGACCCGGGATCAGCTCCTCCGGCTGGTCGAGTCAGCCTTCGACGTCACCATCCTCGTTCGCGGCAACGTGCTCACGGTCAGCGGGCCGGAGGAGGAGGCCGACCGGGTCGTCCACCTCTTCACCGAGCTGGTCAAGCTGCTCGACAGCGGCCATGAGCTGGACTCCGCCGCGGTCGAGTCGACCATCGCGATCGTGAAGGCCGCCGAGCACCCCTCGCCGGCCGAGGTGCTGAGCGACGAGGCGCTGTCCCACCGCGGTCGGGCGATCCGCCCCAAGACCGTGGGCCAGAAGCGCTACCTCGACGCGATCCGGTCCAACACCGTCACGTTCGGGATCGGCCCGGCCGGGACGGGCAAGACCTACCTCGCCATGGCGATGGCCGTGCTGGCGCTCAAGCGCAAGGACGTCAACCGGATCATCCTCACGCGCCCCGCGGTCGAGGCCGGCGAGCGCCTGGGCTTCCTGCCGGGGACGTTGTTCGAGAAGATCGACCCCTACCTGCGGCCCCTGTTCGACGCCCTGCACGACATGATGGACGCCGAGCAGATCGCCGTGCACATGGAGCGCGGCACGATCGAGGTAGCCCCGCTGGCCTTCATGCGCGGACGGACGCTCAACGACAGCTTCATCGTGCTCGACGAGGCGCAGAACACCACGCCCGAGCAGATGAAGATGTTCCTGACGCGGCTCGGCTTCGGGTCCAAGGTGGTCGTCACCGGCGATGTCACCCAGATCGACCTGCCGACCGGGCGCAGCTCCGGTCTGCGGGTGGTGCGCGACATCCTGTCCGACATCGACGGCGTCGCCTTCTGCGAGCTCAGCGCCCGCGACGTGGTGCGCCACCGGATCGTGCAGCAGATCGTCGAGGCCTACCGCGTCTTCGACGAGCAGGTTGAGGAGTCGAGGCGTGAGCGAGGGCAGTAAACCGGCGCCGCGCAGCCCGCGGCGCCTGGCAGCCGTCTTCTTCGCCGACGAGCAGGAACGCCCGATCGAGGTCGAGCGCCTGCGCGACCTCGCCGTCCACGTCCTCGAGGACCAGCGCGTGCCCGAGGGCATGGAGCTCAACGTGCTGTGCGTCGAGCGCCCCGCCATGGCCGAGCTGAACGCGCGCCACATGGGCTCGGACGGGCCCACCGACGTGCTCGCCTTCCCGATGGACGCGCCCGGGGAGAGCGTCAAGGGACAGCCCGCGATCCTCGGCGATGTAGTGCTGTGCCCGGAGGTGGCCGCCGCCCAGGCCGCGGAGCGAGGGCTGACCGAGACCTCAGAGCTGGAGCTGCTGCTGGTGCACGGGATACTGCACCTGCTCGGCCACGATCACGCCGAGGAGGAAGAGCGCCGCCGCATGTTCACGCTGACCGACCGGCTGCTCGCCGATTTCAGAGCCTTACGGCCGTGACTGGCAGCGAGATCGGGATGCTGGCCGGCGCGGTCGGCTGCGTCCTGCTCGCCGCCCTCCTGGCGGCCGCAGAGGCGTCGCTGGCGCGGATGTCGGTCAACCGGGCGCGCAAGGTCGCCGAGCAGCACCCCGGTCGCGCGGCCGAGCGCCTCGTCGAGCTGATGGAGCAGCCCGCGCGGACCCTCAACATCCTGGCGCTGCTCGTCCTGGCGGCGCAGGTGACCGCGATTGCGCTGCTGACCGTCGTGCTCGGTCGCTACCTGGAGGGCTGGGCGACGGTGCTGGTCTCCGCCGTGGTTGGCGGCGCCGCGCTGTTCGTCGGCGCCGAGGTCGCCCCGAAGACGCTCGCGGTCCAGAGCACCGAGCGGGTCGCGCGCCTGGCCGCACCATGGGTCAGCCGGTTGGCGCGGCCCTTCGGACCGCTCGCCTCCCTGCTGATCAAGCTTGGCAACATCATCGCCCCCGGTCACGGCCTCGAGGAGGGCCCGTTCGTCACGGAGGAGGTCCTCCGCGACATGATCGACGTCGCCGAGTCCGACGAGGTCATCGAGGAGACCGAGCGGGTCATGATCCACTCGATCTTCGAGCTCGGCGACACCGTGGTCCGCGAGATCATGGTCCCGCGCCCGGACATGGTCACGGTCTCCGCTGACGACCCGCTGCCGGCAGTCGTCGACGTGATCCTCGCCGCCGGCCACTCGCGCATCCCGGTCTACCGCGAGGACCGGGACAAGATCATCGGCCTGGTGTACGCCAAGGACGTCCTGCGCCTGCTGCACACGGCCGGTCCTGACGCCGACTGGATGAGCATCCTGCGGGCCCCCTACTTCGTGCCCGAGCTCAAGCAGGTGGATGCGCTGCTGCGCGAGCTCCAGTCCGCCAAGGTGCACCTCGCGATCGTGGTCGATGAGTACGGCGCCACCGCCGGCCTGGTCACGATCGAGGACATCCTCGAGGAGATCGTCGGCGAGATCGTCGACGAGTACGACCAGGAGGAGGCGCTGGTCGAGCGCCTGCCGTCGGGCGAGTACCGCATCGACGCACGGATGCCGGTTGACGACCTCGGCGAGCTGCTCACATGCGAGCTGCCCGCCGAGGAGTGGGACACCGTGGGCGGGCTGCTGTTCGGGCTCCTCGGCCACGTCCCCGAGCCCGGCGAGCACGTCGAGGTCGATGGGCTGCGCCTCACCGCCGAGCGCGTGCAGGGGAGGCGCATCGCCAAGGTTCTGGTCGACCGGCTGAGCTCGGCCGAGGGCGCTCCCGACGAGGCCGAGGGCGGCAGGGGGGCGGGCGCGTGAGCGGCCCCGGCGAGGCCGAGCTGTCCGCGCTGCTGGAGCGCGCTCTCGCGGCGCAGGTGTCGGCCTACGTCCCCTACTCGGGCTTCCGCGTCGGTGCGGCGCTGCTGGCCGCGGACGGGCGCGTCTTCATCGGTGCCAACGTCGAGAACGCCGCCTACTCCCCGTCGATCTGCGCCGAGCGCGTGGCCATGCCGGCCGCCGTGGTCGCCGGGGTGCGGGACTTCGCCGCCCTGGCCGTCGTCGGCGATGGCCCGGGGCCGTGCACCCCCTGCGGGGTGTGCCGTCAGGTGCTGTACGAGTTCGCCCCCGACCTGCTGGTCCTCGCGTCGGGGTCGGATGGGGCCGTGGCGCGCTACGTGCTCGGCCGCGATCTGCTCCCGGACGGGTTCGGGCCGGCGCGCCTTGCCGCCGGCGAGGGCTAGCATCGCTCGGATGCACTCCGGATTCGCCTCGATCGTAGGCCGGCCCAACGTCGGCAAGTCGACGCTGCTCAACGCGCTGGTCGGTCAGAAGGTCGCCATCACCACGCCGGTGCCCCAGACCACCCGGCACGCCGTCCGCGGCGTCCTGCATCGCGACGACCGCCAGGTCGTGTTCGTCGACACGCCCGGGCTGCACAAGCCCAAGACGCTGCTTGGGCAGCGCCTCAACGACGTGGCGCGTGGAGCGCTCAGCCACGTCGACGTGATCCTGTTCCTGGTGGACGGGGCCGCCGGGATCGGCCGCGGAGACCGCTTCATCGCGAGCCTGCTGGAGGACGTGCAGACGCCCGTGATCGCCGTCCTCAACAAGATCGACTCGTTCCCGCGCAAGCGGCAGCTTCCGCTCCTGGCGGAGCTCGACGAGCTGGGCGACTTCGCCGAGATCGTCCCGCTGTCGGCGGCGACCGGTGACGGGGTGGAGCTGCTCGCGGACCTGGTGCTCGAGCGGATGCCCGAGGGCCCGCCCTACTTCCCGACCGGCCAGGTGACGGACCAGACCCCCGAGCAGCTCGTCGCCGAGGTGGTGCGTGAGAAGGCCATCACGCTGATGCGCGAGGAGGTGCCGCACTCGATCGCGGTCCTGGTCGAGGAGATGGGGCCCGGCGAGTCGCCCGGCGTCACGGCCATCCACGCCACCATCTACGTCGAGCGCGACTCGCAGAAGGGGATCGTGATCGGCAAGGGCGGCTCCGTCCTGGCCGACATCGGCGCCCGCGCGCGCACGGAGCTGGAGCTGCTGCTGGGCACCCGTGTGTGGCTGCAGCTGCGGGTCAAGCTGATGAAGGAGTGGCAGCGGGACGCTCGCAAGCTGGAGCGGCTCGGCTACTGAGCGCAGCCCGGCGATCGCAGCGGGTGCAGCGTTGGACGGAGGGGCCACAATGGGGGCCATGAGCTCGCTGGTGCGCGTCTGGTGGCCCGTCGTGGCCACTGCGCTGGCTGCCATCCTGGGCGGCCTGCTCGCCCTGGCGGACGCAGGGACGGCCTCGGCGATCGTGTGGGGGCTGGCGATCGTCGCGGTCGGCGCATCCCTGGTGGTCGAGATCGTCGGCCAGCTGCGGCGGCGCGAGCCCGGCGTCGACGTGGTCGCGCTGCTCGCCATGGTCGGTGCACTCGCGCTGGGCGAACTGCTCGCCGGCGTCATCATCGCGCTGATGCTCACCACCGGGCGCGCCCTGGAGGGCTACGCCGACGCCCGGGCGCGCCGGGAGCTGACAGCGCTGCTCGAGGGCGCGCCGAGCCGCGCCCGCCGGCTCGAGGGCGGGACCGTCGTCGAGGTGCCCGTCGACGAGGTCCGCCCCGGTGACCTCCTGGTCGTGCCCTCGGGCGAGGCCATCCCGGTCGACGCGGTGCTGCGCTCGCCGCAGGCTGTCCTTGACGAGTCGATGCTGACCGGCGAGTCGCGGCCGGTCGAGCGCACCACCGGCGAGCGGCTGGCCAGTGGCGCCGTCAACGCGGGCGGTCCCATCGAGCTGCGCGCCAGCGCCACCGCCGCCGACAGCACCTACAGCGGCCTGGTGCGGCTGGTCGAGAAGGCCCAGTCCGAGCGCGCGCCGTTCGTGCGGCTGGCGGACCGAGCAGCGGCCGTCTTCGTGCCGGTGACGCTCGTGGTCGCCGCCGGCGCATGGATCGCCTCCGGTGACCCGGTCCGCGCGCTGGCCGTGCTGGTGGTCGCCACGCCATGCCCGCTGATCCTGGCGACGCCGATCGCCATCACCTCTGGGATCTCACGGCTCGCGCGCCGCGGCGTGATCGTCAAGGGCGGCGGGGCGCTGGAGCACCTGGCGCGGACCCGGACGATCCTGCTGGACAAGACCGGCACCGTCACGACCGGGCGTCCCCGCGTCCTCGACATCGAGCCGATCGAGGGCGATGACACCGAGGAGATCATCCGCCTGGCGGCCTCGCTGGAGCAGCTGTCCTCGCATGTCTTCGCGGCCGCGCTGGTCCGCCACGCCACCGAGCGGGGCATCGAGCTGTCCTTCCCGAGCGAGGTCGAGGAGTCCGCCGGCTCCGGCATCACCGGCGTGGTCGACGGCCGCCGGGTCCGCCTCGGCGGTGCGAGCTACGCGCACGGCGGCCCGCTGCCGGCGGCCGCGCGCGCCGCCGCCCGTCGCGCCGCCGTCGAGGGGCTCTCCGCCGTCTACGTGTCCGCGGACGGGGTGCTGCTCGGCGCCCTGCTGCTGGAGGACCCGCTGCGCGCGGAGGCGGTCCGCACCGTCCGCGGTCTGCGCAGGGCCGGCGTTCGCAACGTCGTGCTCCTGACCGGTGATCGCGCCGACGTGGGCGAGCTGGTCGGGGATGCGGTCGACGTCGACCGCGTGCTGGCCGAGCGCAGACCCGAGGACAAGGTCGACGCTGTGGTGCAGGCGCGCGCGGACGGCGTCACCGTGATGGTCGGTGACGGCGTCAACGACGCGCCCGCCTTGGCGACCGCCGACGTCGGCATCGCGATGGGTGGACGCGGCGCCACCGCCTCGTCCGAGGCCGCGGACATGGTGGTGACCGTCGATCGCTTCGATCGGGTCCTCGAGTCGCTGCTGGTCGCGCGGCGCACCCGCCGCATCGCCTGGCAGGCGATCTACGTCGGCATGGGCGCCGCGGCGCTGGCGATGGTCTTCGCCGCCGCCGGGGCGCTGCCACCCGTCATGGGTGCGCTGGTGCAGGAGGCGATCGACGTCGTCGCCATCCTGATCGCCCTCCGTGCGCTGTCCGGCGGTCGCGGGGCTGCGCAGCGGCCAGCTGGCGACCTGGTAGAGCTGAGCGGAGAGCTGCGCGCGGAGCATGCGGTGCTCCAAGCAGGCCTGGAGCGGCTGCGCACGCTGGCGGACCAGATCGACGAGCTCCCACCGACGGCGGCGCGGCAGGAGCTGCGCGAGCTCGCCGCCTTCCTCGCCGGCGAGGTCATGACGCACGAGCGGGCCGAGGACCGCGAGCTCTACCCGCTCATGGCGGGAACCAGCGCCGAGGACGCGCTGGACCCGCTGCGCCACACCCACCGCGAGATCTTCCGCCTCATCCGCCTGTTCGACAGCGCGGTCGCCGAGCTGCCGGCCGCGGGCCCATCCGCCGAGGACCTGCCGGAGCTGCGGCGCCTGATGTACGGCCTGCACGCCGTCCTGCGCCTGCACATCGCCCAGGAGGAGGAGCTGTTCGGGCTCCTCGACCTGCCCGAGCCCGCCCCGACCTCCGTCTAGACGGCCCTGTCGACCACACCACGAGGAGACCGATGGTCAGCTTCTTCGCTGCGCGCGCGGGCATCGGCGTCCACCAGCGCCGCAAGGTGTTCGAGCTCCGCAACCAGTACACCCTGGTCGATGAGGCCGGCCAGCCCGTCGGGGCGGTCGAGCAGGTCGGGCAGTCGGGCTTCACAGTCTTCGCCCGCGTCGTGTCCAGCCTCGACGTCGCCCTGCCGGTGACCCTCGACGTCACCGACGCGCAGGGGCAGCCGGTTCTGCGCTTGTCGAAGCCCTGGTTCACGATGCAGGTCACGCTCACGGAGCCGACCGGACGGACGCTCGGCACCATCAGCCGCAAGATCAAGCTGGGCAAGCCGCTCTACGTCCTGGCGGACGGCAGCGGAGGGCCGGCGGGGGAGATCCGCGCCAAGGACTGGCGCAGCCGCCACTTCTCCGTCGTCGACCCCTCCGGCCTCGAGGTCGCGCAGGTAACCAAGCAGTGGCGTGGCCTGTTCACCGAGGCCTTCACCGACGCCGACAGCTACGCCGTGACCTTCTCTCCGGCGGCCTCGGCCGATCAGCGCGCCCTCGCCTTCGCCGGCGCCCTGACCGTCGACCTCATCCAGAAGCAGAAGGACTCGAGCTGAAGCCGCGCGGTGCCGCCGCCGCGCAGGAGGTGGAACACTTTCGACATGGAGTCGACCCGGATCGACCGCTGGCTGTGGGCCGTGCGCCTGTACAAGACGCGCTCGCAGGCCACCGAGGCCTGCCGCGGCGGGCACGTGAAGATCAACGGCACCCGCGTCAAGCCATCGGCGCCGGTCCGGGTGGGTGACACCGTGCGCGCCAGGACCGGCAACCGCGACCGGGTCGTGGAGGTGGCGAAGGTCATCGACGCGCGGGTAGGGGCGGCGCTGGCGGCCGATTGCATCGTCGACCACAGCCCGCCACCGCCGCCGCGCGAGGTCACGGGGACCGCACCGGTGCCCATCCGCGGCGCGGGCCGACCCAGCAAGCGCGATCGGCGCCAGCTCGAGCGACTGCTCGGCCGGTACCGGGGTTAGCGGCTCGGTCGCTCCCTCCGACTAACCTTCCTCCATGGCGCTGTACCGCGAGCAGGGCATCGTCCTGCGCACCTACAAGCTCGGCGAGACCGATCGCATCCTCCACCTGCTGACCCCGGGTCGCGGCAAGGTGCGCGCGGTCGCCAAGGGGGTGCGCCGCCCCGGCTCGCGCTTCGGGGGGCGCCTGGAGCCGTTCAGCCACGTGGACCTGCAGCTGTACGAGGGGCGCAACCTCGACATCGTCTCCAGCGCCGACCTGATCGCCCCCTTCGACGCCGTCCGGGCGGACTTCGCCCTGTCTGCCTGCGGCTCGGCGATGGTCGAGGCGATCGACCGCGTCGCCCAGGAGCACGAGCGCGCCGTGGCGCTGGTGCTCCTGCTCCTGGACGGGCTGCACACGCTGTCCACCTCACCCCAACGCCCGTCGCTGGTCCTCGACGCGTTCCTCCTGCGCCTGGCCGGCGCCGCCGGCTACACGCCCGAGCTCGACGGCTGCACCGGCTGCGGCGAGCCGGGACGCCACGGCGTCTTCAGCGCCGCCGCCGGCGGGGTCCTGTGCGCCACCTGCGCTCCGGCGGGTGCGGCGCCGCTGCGGGCGGGCTCCCTGGCCCTGCTGCACCGGCTGGCAGCCGCCGCCTGGGACGACCTCGACGACCCCTCGGCCGAGGATCGCGACCGGCGCACCGTCGGCGCGCTGGTCAACTCCTACCTCACCTACCACCTGGGCCGCCCGCTGAAGGCCTGGGATCTGGTGCCGCGCTGATGGCCGGCGACACGATCGATCCCAACCGGCTGCCACGCCACGTCGGGATCATCATGGACGGCAACGGCCGCTGGGCTAAGAGCCGCGGCGAGCCGCGCAACGCCGGGCACGCCGCCGGCGAGGTGGCCCTGTTCGACACCGTCGAGGGCGCCTTGGAGCTGGGCCTGCCCTACCTCACCGTCTACGCCTTCTCGACCGAGAACTGGAAGCGGCCGCCCAGCGAGGTGCGCTTCCTGATGAACTTCAACCGCGAGCTCCTGCTCCGCCGCGCCGACGAGCTCGACGAGCGCCGGGTGCGGGTGCGCTTCATCGGGCGCCGGGGCAAGCCCGTGCCCAGCAGCCTGGTGCGCCTCATCGAGCAGACCGAGGCCCGCACCGCCCACCACCGCCGCCTGACCCTGCAGATCGCGTTCAACTACGGCGGGCGCGCCGAGCTCGTCGACGCCGCCCGCGCGATCGCCGCGGACGTCGCCGCGGGCCGCCTCAACCCCGAGCGCATCAGCACCAGATCCATCCAGGCGCGCCTGTACGAGCCCGAGGCGCCGGACGTCGACCTCCTGATCCGAACCTCGGGGGAGCAGCGCACCAGCAACTTCCTGCTGTGGCAGTCCGCATACGCCGAGCTGGTCTTCACCGACGTCCTCTGGCCCGACTTCGATCGCACGCACCTGCGCGCCGCCGTGGTCGAGTTCCAGCGCCGCGCCCGTCGCTTCGGTCGCGTCTGAACCGGTTTGCCTCCGCGGCGGCCCCGGGTATCTGCGCAGGCAGGTCCCCCGCAAGCAGCCAACAGGAGGCTAGAGCCATGCCCAACGACCTAACCGGACGCAAGATCGCGTTCCTCGTCGCCCCCGAGGGCACCGAGCAGATCGAGCTGACGGAGCCCTGGAA
>CAZVUW010000032.1:0-4528 GCA_964629825.1 uncultured Actinomycetota bacterium | reverse complement strand
CGCCATCCGCGACGCCGGCGCCGAGGTCCACCTGGTGTCGACCAAGTCCGGTGAGATCCAGGCCTTCAACCACCTCGACAAGGCCGACACGTTCCCGGTCGACCGCACCGTCGAGGAGGCCAGCGCCGACGACTACGACGGCCTGGTGCTGCCGGGCGGGGTCGCCAACCCCGACCTGTTGCGCACCGACGAGAAGGCCGTGCGGTTCGTCCGCGGCTTCTTCGAGGCGTCCAAGCCGGTCGCCGCGATCTGCCATGCGCCGTGGACGCTGATCGAGGCCGACGTCGTGCGCGGCCGCACGCTGACCTCGTGGCCGAGCCTGAAGACGGACCTGCGCAACGCCGGCGCCACCTGGGTGGACGAGGAGGTCGTGGTCGACGCCGGCCTGGTCACCAGCCGCAAGCCCGACGACCTGAAGGCCTTCATCGACAAGGCGATCGAGGAGTTCGCCGAGGGCGAGCACGCCGAGCAGAGCCGCTCGGCCTAGGTTTCCTCAGCCGATCGGGGTGAGCAGCTGGTCGACCGGCGCGAAGTCGTCGGTCAGCACCGCTGCATCTCCGACGAAGGCTTCGAGCTCAGCCCCGGTGGCGACCGCCTGGTCGCCGCCGCGGGCCGTGATCGAGGCCCTGATGCCCTCGACGTCAAGCGGGCCGTCGGAGGCCACCAGGACGAGGTTCCCGCCCTCCCGGCCGGCGATGCGCTCCGGCCGTGCGATCACGGCAACGTGCTCGAACACGGCTCGGAGCGTCGCCGTCTCCGCCCGGGCGAACGCCAGCGGGGGGTAGTCGATGACGTTCAGCAGGTAGACCCCGCCCGGCCGCAGGGTGCGCTGGACCGCCTCGACGACCTCGCGGGTGGTCAGATGCCAGGGCACCGCCAGGCCGCCGAAGGCGTCGCCGATCACGACGTCCCAGGCGGCGTCCTCCTGCCGATCCAGCGCCAGCCGGGCGTCACCCAGCTCCACCTGCAGCTCGGGCGAGGTCTCCAGCCCGAGCTCGTCGCGGGCGATGTCCAGCAGCGTCGGGTCCAGCTCCAGCACCAGCGATGTCGAGCCAGGCCTGGTCGCCTCGATGTAGCGCGGCATCGTGAAGCCGCCCCCGCCGATGTGCAGCGCGTCGAGCGGCTCGCCTGGCTGCACCGTGGAGAGCACGTCCGCGAACATCTGCGTGTAGCTGAACTCCAGGTGTGTGGGATCGGCCAGATCGACGTACGAGTGGCTCAGGCGGTCCAGGCGCAGCAGCCGGCCGGACGCGCGCGCCTCATCCTCGATCACGGCCGCGCAGTAGTAGGCGCTCTCGACGTCGCAGGGGCTGGGGACGACGGCGGTGAGCAGCAGGCCGACCAAGCCGAGGGTTAGGACCTGGGTCGGGCTGCCCGCGTCGGTGTCGCGGAGGCCGCGCCACAGGACCAGCCCGATCGCGATCAGGCTGGCGCCGAGGATCATGATGATCGGCCGGCTCGGCAGCGCGGCCACCAGGACGAAGCCCGTGACGAACGTGCCGAACAGCCCCCCCACCGTGGACACGGCGGACAGCTGGCCGACCACGGAGCCGGTCTCCTCGAGGCTCGCGAGCTGGAGCTTGACGACCGTCGGCGTGACCGCGCTGAGCACGGCGGCCGGCGCGAAGAAGCCCACGAAGCTGAGCACCAGGATCGCGATCACCCCGCCGCCGGCGAAGGCCGCGCCGAAGAACGTGATGAGCGGCAGCGCCAGCAGCGACAGCGCGCCGCCGAACGCCGTCAGGGGCCCGAGCAGCTGCCGTGGGCTCCGCCGGTCCGCGACCCGGCCGCCGTACCAGCTGCCGAGAGCGATGCCCGCGAGCACCACGCCGATGATCCCGGTGAAGGTCTCAAGCGTGACGCCCACGTACGGGGCGAGCAGCCGTCCTGCCATGATCTCGAGGACCAGCACGGCGGCGGAGGTGTAGAAGACGAGCAGGGCGGCAGGAACTGGCGGCATGAGCGGGATCGCACCGGTCTTAGAGGGGGCGGTCGCGTGACGCACGACAGTATGCCGAGCGGGGGAGCAGACCCGGTGATCGGCCCCGAGCCCGGGACCGCCAGACCCGTCGCCCAGGTGGCGTGGCAGCTGCGCGCCCAGGCAGCGGCCTGCGCCGCGATGGGCTCGCCCCTGTACGCCCACCTGCTGGAGCGGGCCGCCGAGGACGTGGAGCGCCGGGGGCCCACCTGGCGGGTCCTCTCGGCGCACCTCGCCCCCGGTCGGGGCGACGCGCTGGCGCTGCGCTTTCTGGCGGCGGTGCACCGGCTGGTGCTGACCGGGCGGGCGCCGGCCCTGGCGCGCCACTACCCCAGCGCGGGTGGCAGCCCGGGGCCCTCGGCGTGGGAGGATCTGCGCGCGCTGGTGGAGGAGCAGGGGCCGTCGCTGTCCGAGCTGGTCGCGCTGCCGTGCCAGACCAACGAGGTCGGCCGCGCAGCCGCGCTGGTCGGCGGCTTCCTCGCGGTGGCCGCCCGGACCGGGCTGCCGCTGAGGATCCTGGAAGGCGGTGCGAGCGCCGGGCTCAACCTGCGCTGGGACCGCTTTCGCTACGGCGGCGGGGGCGCGGCCTGGGGACCGCTCGACAGCCCCGTCGACCTGAGCGGCCATTGGACCGCTCCGCCGCCGCACCTCGACGCCGAGGTGACGATGGTCGAGCGCCGCGGCTGCGACCGCTCCCCGGTCGACCCGTTCACCGAGGAGGGGAGGCTGGCGCTGAGCGCCTCGGTCTGGGCCGACCAACCCCACCGCCTCGCCCTGCTCCGCGGCGCGATCGCCATCGCGGAGCGGCTGCCCGCCCCGGTCGACGAGGCGCCGCTGGAGGCCTGGGTCGCGAAGGTGCTCGCCGAGCCGCGGCCCGGCGTGGCCACGGTGCTGTACCACTCGGTCGTGGCCGAGTACCTGCCGCAGGCGGCACGCTCGAGCCTTGAGGAGGCCATCGCGGCCGCAGGCCGGCGGGCCACCGCCGCGGCGCCGCTGGCCTGGCTGCGGCTCGAGCCGGAGACCGACGTGCGACGCCACGCGCTGACGCTGACGCTGTGGCCCGACGGCGAGGAGGCCGTCCTGGGCACCTGCGGCGCCCATGGCACCGCCGTCAGGTGGACCGCCCAGGGCGTACGCTGAGGGGGATGGTTCGAGCCCAGCCGAGCGCGAGGTGCCGACCGTGACAGCGCTTCATCCCGCCCTGTCGGATCTCCCCGACGCGTGGTCGTCGGACCAGGCGCTGCGCCGCTTCCTGCACGGCCTGCCCGGCGTCGACGAGGTCGGGGCGCAGGCGCGGGCGGCGATGCTGTCGACGCGCTCGATCAAGCGGGAGTCGAAGGGCTTCGCGATCGATCTCGCGATCTCGATGACCGACCTCACCACGCTCGAGGGCGCGGACACCCCCGGCAAGGTCCGCAGCCTCTGCGCCAAGGCCCTGCGGCCCGACCCGCGCGATCCCGAGGTCCCGCCGGTGGCTGCCGTGTGCGTCTACCCGGACCTCGTCGGCGTCGCGGCGGACGCGCTGGGCGGTGAGGGCCGCCGGGTCAAGGTCGCGTCGGTGGCCACCGCGTTCCCGTCCGGACGCGCGCCGCTGGACATCAAGCTCGCCGACGTGCGCGCCGCCGTCGCGGCCGGCGCCGACGAGATCGACATGGTCATCGACCGGGGCGCATTCCTGTGCGGCCACTACGGCGCCGTGGCCGAGGAGATCCGCGCCGTCAAGGAGGCGTGCGGGCCGGCGCACCTGAAGGTGATCCTCGAGACCGGCGAGCTGGCGACCCTCGACAACGTGCGCCGGGCGTCGTGGCTGTCGATGGGCGCCGGGGCGGACTTCATCAAGACCTCCACCGGCAAGGTCAGCCCGGCCGCCCAGCTGCCGGTGGTCGTCGTGATGCTCGAGGCCGTCCGCGACTTCCGTGACGCGACCGGCAGGACCGTCGGCGTCAAGGCGGCAGGCGGCATCCGCTCCAGCAAGGAGGCCATCCGCTACCTCGTCGCCGTCAACGAGGTGGCCGGCGAGGACTGGCTGACGCCCGACCTCTTCCGCTTCGGCGCCTCGAGCCTGCTGAACGACCTCCTCATGCAGCGGGAGAAGCTGCGCACCGGCTCCTACGCGGGCGCCGACTACTTCTCGAAGGAGTGAGCGCCGTGGCCACCTTCTCCTACTCCCCGGCACCGGAGTCGCGCGACATCGTCGACCTGCGCTCCTCCTACGGGCTGTTCATCGACGGCGAGTTCCGCGACCCCGCGCAGGGCGGCTCGCGCAAGACCGTCAACCCGGCCACCGAGGAGGTCCTCGCCGAGGTCGCACAGGCCGGCCCCGAGGACGTCGACGCCGCGGTCGCCGCAGCGCGCAGGGCCTACGAGAAGGTCTGGGGTCCGATGCCCGGGCGCGAGCGGGCCAAGTACCTGTTCCGGATCGCCCGCATGATCGCCGAGCGCTCCCGCGAGCTGGCCGTCCTCGAGACCCTCGACAACGGCAAGCCGATCCGCGAGTCGCGTGACGTCGACGTGCCGATCGCCTCGGCGCACTTCTTCTATCACGCCGGC
>CAZVUW010000031.1:27046-29045 GCA_964629825.1 uncultured Actinomycetota bacterium | reverse complement strand
CGGCCTGCTCGGCGATCTCCGGGCTGCGGATGGAGCCGTGCCAGACGAACGGTGGGATCCCGTCCAGCGGCCGCGGGGTCGAGGTGAAGCTCTGCAGCGGCGTGCGGTGGCGCCCCTGCCAGGTGACGACGTCCTCGCGCCACAGCCGGTGCAGCAGGGCATAGTGCTCGACGGCGAGGCTCATGCCGTCGCGGATGTCGTAGCCGAACCACGGATAGACCGCGCCGGTGTTCCCGCGGCCCATCATCAGGTCCATGCGCCCGTCCGCGAGGTGCTGCAGCATGGCGTAGTCCTCGGCGATCTTCACCGGGTCGTTCGTGGTGATGAGGGTCGTCGCCGTGGACAGGATGATCCGCTCGGTCTGCGCGGCGATGTACGCCAGCGTGGTCGTCGGTGACGACGAGAAGAACGGCGGGTTGTGATGCTCGCCGAGCGCGAACACATCGAGGCCGACCTCCTCGGCCTTGCGCGCGATCGTCACGACCGCCTTGATCCGCTCCGCCTCCGTCGGGGTGCGGCCGGTTGTGGGGTCAGGCGTGATGTCGCTGACCGAGAAGATGCCGAACTGCACTGGTCTCTCCTGCCTCTAGGTGGCGCGGACGCGGTGACGACGGGTTCAATGCTTGATGCGTCAACTATATTCCCGCCGTGGCTTGAGGGCCCCGGCCGGCCCGGCGCGCCCGGCGGCCAGAGGTCCCTTGCCCGCAGTGACCTTCGCCCCTGTCGGCCGCAGGCACGACAAGACACGGTGCCTGTAGAGCCGGGCTTCACGTCGAGGCGCCCGGCCAGGAGGAGTGAGATGGCAACGGCCAAACCGCGTCTGATCGTGCGTGGCCGACCGATCCGGGTGGTTCATGAGGGCGGTCATCGCTTCGCGGCGCACATCCGCGATCACGAGGTCGTGATCGACCAGCCCGAGGCGAGCGGCGGCGGTGACGCCGGCCCAGCTCCGATCGAGCTGCTCACGACATCACTGGTCGCCTGCGTCGCCCATTACGGGCACATGTTCTGCAGGCGCAACGGGCTGCCCGACGGTGTCGAGGCCGAGGCGACCTGGTGGGCGGACCTTGGTGGCGAGCGCCTGGACCGCGTGGAGATCCGCGTCTTCGCACCGCAGGTCCCGCCCGAGCTCGAGGACGGCTTCCGCGACGCGCTCGAGAGCTGCCTGGTGCACAACTCCCTGCTGCAGCCACCCGAGATCGAGTTCGACGTCCGCGTGGACGTCGATGGCCTGGTGACCGCGTCGTCGGGTGCTGGTAGCTCACCCACGAGTCGTGTCGCCGCGGGGCTAGTGCACGAGCGCTGAGATCCGAAGGGCGGCGTGGTCCGGGCGCGTCATCTTCGTGTGCCCTTGCGCGTCCACGGGTCTGCTCGGCCCTGCCTTCAGTACGATCAGAGCTTGCGCGGGGTCTGCGGGAGAGCGGCGACGGGACCGCTGCTGTCGAGGGGGCGGAAGATGATGGGTCTGAGCCTGCTGGTGTCCTAGGCACCGGCTGCGGGAGTGGGCTGGGCGGCGACTGGCCGAGCGCCGCCGGCGCCGCCTGACCGCGGGCGCCGCCTGAGCCTGCGCCCGGCGGCCCTTGGCCCAGAAGGCCCGGGGCGCTCAGCCGCTCATGACCTGCGCTTCCACCCAGCGCTGCAGGGCGGGTATGAGCAGGAGCGCGAGAACGCCGGCGCTGCCGAGGACGTGGATCAGGATGTTGAAGCCCGGCGACGTCTCACCTGAGCTGTAGGCAGCCACGCCGTAGGGCACCAGCGCGATCACGCCTAGGACCGCCGACCCGACGGCCAGCGCCTCCCACCATCCGCTCCGCTGGTAGAGCCCCCACGTCGCCGCGCTGAAGCCGAGCAGGGTGACCAGGGAGAGGACCCGCGTCGCCGACCACCAAGCTCCGGCGGTCGACACCCCCTTCGATGCTAACTCCTGAGTCTCCGTGGAGCCCAACAGACATCGCACGATGCGTGGCTCGCGGTGATTGGGGACCCGGCTATCGACTGG
>CAZVUW010000031.1:0-26946 GCA_964629825.1 uncultured Actinomycetota bacterium | reverse complement strand
TGGACGGCGCCATACCCAACCGCCTGGAGGCGCTCGTCCCAGGTGTAGACGGTTGCGGCATCCACGATAACTGCCGTGGCGACGTACAGCGCGTCTATGCCTGTCTTCACCGGCGTTGTTGCGACAACGTCGCGAGCGATCCGCGCCATCCGGCGGTCGACCTCGACCAGGTGAAGCCATTCGCTCTCGAGAAAAGCATCTAGTTTGGCACGCGCCTCCGGGTCACGTGGATCTGCATCCTTGGACCAGCGCGTCACCTCCACCTGGATGACCATCGGAGCCCAGAGCTCCACGCGACCGTCCTCTGCGTCTTGGAGCAGTTCCCGTGACTTGTCGTATCGCCCTTCTTCGCGATTCAGATGAGCAATGAGCACGCTCGCATCTACGACTCCGCGCGAGTGCCACTCAGTCACTGCGCTGAGCCCTTAGCCACTCCACGGAGTTAGGCCCGCCTTGGAACGCGCCGCCCATCTCGGCCACGCTGACGCGTTGCAGCTCGGCTGCGGGCTCCACGTGGGCATCGCTGATTCGCAGGGGGCGCCCGAGGTGATCACGCTTGATCCGCCCAACCACAGTCACACGCTCACCGATCAGTTGGCCCGCTTCACGCAGATGCGTCCTTCCTAGATAGCACTCAACGCCCCGTCCATACGTCTCCTCCCGTACGGTGACGTGCGCCCCGTTGTGAAGTGTGGCCGTCATGAGTGTGCCTATTACGGACCCCAGGGCCTCATTGTCCTCATGTAGAATGCGGTCAAGCGTCCGATAGGTTTGGCGGGTGAGCCTCCGAGTCATCCCATGCGCTCTGAAGGAGACCCCGTCGATTGCGGTGTCTCCGAACCAAGCGGCAGCCTGATACAGGATGTTTGCCGTGCCGGGGGTCATCCACTCGGGAACGCCGTCGTCTTCCTCCAGCAGGGTTAGGCCAGAGCTGATTCGATCCGCTACCTGGTGGAACGCTTGGTCGACGTCGATGTCGGCCCGTTTGGCTTGAGGATCCCAGACGATCGTGGGTGCGGAGGCATGGAGTGCTTCGAGGGTGAACTCCACTCCGGCGTCTCGAGACGCGTCCGTCATGATGCGCACGGCCACATCCACCAGGGTGCGGAACTGGTCGGCCGTCACTTGGTGGGATTCGCCGTTGATCGTGAACGTGAGCACGCCCTCACCTCCTCGCGCCAGCGTAGAGCGCGGCGCGCCTCCGGCGGCCGGCTACCGTCATGATCGCCGAGGGTTGCGACATGTGGCGGCTGCTTCAACGCTCGTCGGTCCGGGGCCAGGGTCTCCGCCTCCACCGGGGGGTTCGCATCCGCACGTTCCCGAGCGGGAGTCTCGCCGCTGAGTGTTGAGGGCTCGCTCTTCGCCATGGTGCGACCGAGGCGCCGGTTGGCACACTGGCCGCCCGTGCCCGTGGGTTCTCGGAAGGTGAGCACGAATGCGGTTGGTCGGCAGAGTGCTCCTCTCACTGGTGCTGGTGGCGGGTCTGGCCTACGCGGCGGCGTGGGCGAGCACGTCCCGTTCGGGGCTGGCGCGCTCGATCGCGTGGCTGGGGGCCGACACCGGCGACCTGCACCGCTTCCCCTCCCGGGCCGTGCCGGCCGGGGATGAGGCGGTCGAGCTGCGGCAGGGCGCGCCCATCGATCTCGCGGGCCTGCTGAGGGTCGACGATCCAGAGGCGTGGTTCGAGCAGGCCGACACCGTCGCGTTCCTGGTCCTGCAGGACGGCGCCCTGCGCTACGAGGGCTACTTCGGTGGGGCCTCGGCCGACGAGCTGCGCACATCCTTCTCGGTCGCCAAGTCGGTCGTCTCGACCCTGATCGGCCTGGCCGTGGAGGACGGCCACATCGCCTCGGTCGACGATCCCGTGACCGCCTACGTGCCGGAGCTCGTCGAACGCGACCGGCGCTACGAGGGCATCACGATCCGACACCTGATGACGATGTCGAGCGGGCTGCGCTACGAGGAGCGCTCGCTGCCCTGGAGCGATGACAGCGTCACCTACTACGGCACCGACCTGCGCGCGACCGCCCTGTCCAGCACGATCGAGGAAGAGCCCGGGCGCAGGTTCCTCTACAACAACTTCAACCCGCTGATCGAAGGTCTGGTGCTCGAGCGCGCCACCGGGATGTCGGTGTCGGAGTACCTGTCGCAGCGCCTGTGGCAGCCGATGGGCGCCGAGGCGGACGCCTCATGGAGCCTCGACTCGACGGCCAGCGGCTTCGAGAAGATGGAGAGCGGGCTCAACGCGATCCTGCGGGACTACGCCCGCTTCGGCCTGGTCTTCGCGCGGGGTGGGCGCGCCGGCGAGCGGCAGGTGGTTCCGGAGGAGTGGGTCCGGCAGGCAACCTCGGCCGAGGCCGGCGGCCCGGCCGACTTCTACGGCTTCCACTGGTGGACCGGGCGTTCCGACGGGACGCCGTTCCCCGAGGGCGCCTTCATGGCGGCAGGCAACCACGGTCAGTTCGTCTATGTGGCGCCGGCTCGCGACGTGGTGATCGTCCGTCTCGGTGACTCCGACGGCGACGTCGACTGGCCGACCGTCATCTCCCGCCTGGCCCAGGACCTGGACGGGACAGCTCCCTGAGCGCGTCCAGGTCGCGTATCGCGACCCAGCGGCGGCCCCTGTCCAGCAGACCGGATCGACGCAGCCGCGCCAGAACACGGCTTGCGGTCTCGGGTGCGCAGCCCGCCAGGCTGCCCAGGTCCTCACGGCTCAGGGGCGCGTCGATGAGCAGCGCGCCATCCCGCTCGACGCCGAGGCGCTCGCCGAGGCGCAGGAGGGTGGACGCGATCCTCTGCTCGGCCGTGGCGACCGAGCGCTCCTCCAGCGCGCTGTGGGCTCGACGCAGCCGCGCGCCCACCAGCTTGAGAGCGGTCCGCGCCACCTGCGGGTAGGCGCTGAGCACCCACTCGAACCCGGGCGCGTCGAGGCTGAGCAGGCAGACCGCGGTGACGGCCCTGGCGGTCGTCGCGTAGGTGTCGTCGCCGAGGGCGGGCAGTCCGCCGAGGAGCTCGCCACGGCCGACGATGTCGACAAGGACCTCCTCCCCGGTGTCGGCGACCCTGGAGATCTTGATCGCGCCGTGCACCGGGATGAACACGCGCTCGGCCGCCTGGCCGCGCAGGTGCACCGCCTGACCCTCGTCCCTGCTGCTCACGGTGCAGCGGGCATCGATCGCTGCCAGCGCCCGATCGTCCAGATCCGCGAACAGGGGGACCCGCCCCAGCGCCTGTCGGCGCACGAAGTCGTTGCAGTGATGCGGATCGGCCGAGTGGACGGTCAGCGGCGCGTGGCGGCGGGCGGCGGTCATGCGGCGGCTGCCTCCTGTGGCGGGGCGGTGACGGCCGACGCCACCGTGCCACGGTCGGCGACCACGTGTCCGCGCGACCGGCCGGTTCGCAGCAGCCGGACCGCGTTGACAGACACGACGAGCACCGACAGCTCGTGCACGAGCATCCCCCCTGCCATCAGCACGTGACCTGTTAGAACCCCCGCGATCAGCAGGACCACGGTCGCAAGGGCGATCGCGACGTTCTGGCGGACGACGCGGACGGTCCGGCGTGACAGCGCCATCGCTTCGGCGAGCCTGCCGATCCCATCCGTCATCAGCGCCACGTCGGCGGCCTCAACCGCCACCGCAGTGCCGCCGGCTCCGATCGCCACCCCGACATCCGCCGTCGCGAGCGCGGGCGCGTCGTTGACCCCGTCGCCCACCATGGCGACCACATGACCCTCGGCCTGGAGTCGCCTGACAGCCTGGAGCTTGTCCTCAGGGGACAGCTCGGCAGCAACGACGTCGAGGTCGAGCTCGCTCGCGATGCTGCGGGCAACCGCACCAGCGTCGCCGGTGAGCATGACCAGGCGGCGGACGCCGGCCCTGCGCAGCGCCGACAGCGCGTCCCTGGTCTCGGGTCGGAGCCGGTCGGCGACCGCGAGCACGCCCACGACCTCGTCGCCACGGCTCACGACCACCGCGGTGCGGCCCTGGTGCCGCTGCGCGGCCAGCTCTGCGGCGGCCGCGACGGGCACCTCCACACCCAGCTCCTCGACCAGCGCGGGGGTGCCGACCGCGACGCGTCGCCCGGCGACGACCGCCTCCACACCGCGACCCGGGTGGGCGACGAAGCTGCCGATCGCGCTCGTTGGGCGTAGACCACGTTCGGCCGCGGCGTCGAGTATCGGGCGGGCCAGGGGGTGCTCCGAGCCGGCTTCGGCACTTGCCGCCAGCACGATCACGTCGTCGTCGCGCAGGCCCTCGGCGATCGGGACCACCGCGGCAACCCGGGGCCGACCCTGGGTCAGCGTTCCGGTCTTGTCGAGGGCGACGGCGGTCACCTTGGCCAGCCGCTCGAGCGCCTCTCCGCCCTTCACCAAGATCCCGGAGCGAGCCGACCGCCCGATGCCCGCCACCATTGCGACCGGCATCGAGATGACCAGCGCGCCGGGGCAGGCGATGACCAGGAGGGTCAGGGCCAGCTCCAGCCGTCCGCTGAGCAGGAACGTGACCAGGGCGGCGGCGACGACCGCGGGGGTGTACCACCGTGCGAAGCGCTCGATGAAGCGCTGCGAGCGGGCCTTCGACTCCTGCGCCTCCTCGACGCGGTTGATGATCCTGGCCAGGGCGGTGTCCGCAGCCACCGCGGTGGCGCGGATCTCCAGCACGCCGCCGCTGGTGATGGTGCCCGCGACGACGCGTGCGCCCGGCTCCTTCTCGATCGGGAGAGACTCGCCGGTGAGCAGGCTCTCGTCCACTGCGGCGCGTCCAGACCGGACTTCGCCATCCACGGGGATCCTTCCGCCGGGCCGGACGATGACGGTCTCGCCGACCGCCACCTCGGCCGGATCAACGGTGACCTCGGCGCCGTCACGGAGGACGGTCGCGGTCTCCGGCACCAGCTCGAACAGGTGCGCCAGCGCCCGGCGGGTGCGCCCGATGGCCATCGTCTCGAGCGCACCCCCGAGGGCGAACAGGAACGTCACCGCGGCCGCCTCCCAGACCTCGGAGATGGCCACCGCTCCGGCGACAGCGATCGTCACCAGGGCCTCGATGCCGACCCGGCGCAGCCGAAGGTCGCCGAGCGCGCGGGCGGCGATGGGCCGACCCGCGACGACGGTCGCCGTCAGCAGGGCCAAGACGAAGGCCTCTTCGCTGAGCGGCTTCGCCGTCCACGCGACCGCGATCAGCGCGCCGCTGGCGACGGTGGTCCGCCACTCGACCGGGATGCGCCACCGACCAACACCGACAGGGCGGGCGCCGGAGCGGGGGAGAGCGGTCATGCCGCGAACCCCCTCCGGACGGCCCTGTAACCGGCCTGGGCGACCGCCTCGATGAGGTCCTGCACCGACGCGCGCTCGGTGTCGTGCCGCACGGCGATGCGTCCGGTCTCGAAGTGCACCGTGGCGTCATCCACCCCGGGCAGCCGCCGCAGGCGAGACTCGATCTTGGCGATGCACGACGGGCAGGTCAGCTCGTCGCTGTAGAGGTTGGTGCTGCGCATCTCGATCCCTTTCTCCAGCGCGACCGCGCTGGCGCTACCTGAGTCGCTTGCTTGATGTCCTTGGA
Source organism: uncultured Actinomycetota bacterium (assembly GCA_964629825.1). Classification (GTDB taxonomy): domain Bacteria; phylum Actinomycetota; class Nitriliruptoria; order Euzebyales; family Egibacteraceae; genus CAZVUW01. Next base: position 21,382 of record CAZVUW010000031.1, on the reverse strand, counting down.
CCACGATCTCCGGGTCCAGGGCGACCGTAGGAGCCACCCGCTCACCGAGCGTGATCCAGATCAATCGACCGCACAGGTCGCGGGCGGGGTCCACCGCACGGTCTGAACCGTGCGAAGGTGGGACCGGTGCAGTGCAGCCTTCATCCGGCACTAGGTTGCGAGCCGGTCGAGTGAAAGGAGCGGGCGTGGTCGGGATGCGGCGGTTGGGGCAGGGCCTTGAGGTGTCGGCGATCGGGCTGGGCTGCATGTCGCTGGCGTCCATGTATGGGCCCGCCGACGAGGCGGCGGCTCTTGCGACGGTGCACCGCGCACTCGACCTTGGCGTGACCCTGCTGGACACGGCAGACGTGTACGGCGACGGCCGCAGCGAGGAGCTGGTCGGCCGCGCCCTCCGAGGTCGCCGCGACGAGGCAGTCGTCGCAACCAAGTTCGGCATCGTCGCCGACCCCGACTACAGCGGCCGCCGGGTCAACGGACGGCCGGAGCACGTCAAGCGCGCCTGCGACGAGTCCCTGCGGCGCCTCGGCATCGACGTGATCGACCTCTACTACCAGCACCGCGTCGACCTCGACGTGCCCATCGAGGAGACGTGGGGTGCCATGTCCGAGCTCGTCAGCGCCGGCAAGGTCCGGCATCTGGGCATCTCCGAGCCATCGCCCGAGTCGCTGCGGCGCGCCGCCGCCGTCCACCCGATCGCCGCGGTGCAGAACGAGTGGTCGCTGTGGAGCCGGGACGTCGAGGCCGAGGTTCTGCCGCTGTGCCGCGAGCTCGGGATCGGGGTCGTGGCCTACAGCCCCCTAGGGCGCGGCTTCCTCACCGGCGCGATCCGCAGCGTCGACGACCTCGCCGAGGGCGACTTCCGCCGGGAGCTGCCGCGCTTCGAGGCCGCCAACCTCGAGCGCAACCGTCGCTTGGTGGACCGGGTCGAGCGGCTGGCGGCGGCGCGTGAGATCACCTCGGCCCAGCTGGCCCTCGCGTGGGTGCTCGCCCAGGGGCAGGACGTGGTTCCGATCCCGGGCACGTCTCGCCCCGACCGGGTCACCGAGAACGCCGCGGCGGCCGATCTCACGCTGACCGGGGAGGAGCTGGCCGAGCTGGCCGCGATCTTCGAGGACGGGGTGGCGGGGGAGCGCTACTCGGACATGACCTGGGTGAACCGCTGAGTTTCTCCACGGGGGGGGTTGCGGAATACGTGACGCGTCATGTAGGTTGGATGAAGCGTCAACCATCTACCGCCCCCCAGGAGGAAATGCATGTCGGCCACCACCACGATCCCCAGCAACGTCACGGGCACCTACAAGATCGACCCGTCGCACAGCCGCATCGGCTTCGTCGCCCGTCACGCGATGGTCACCAAGGTCCGCGGCAACTTCAATGAGTTCGAGGGCACCGGCTACTTCGACGCCGAGGACCCCACCCGCTCCCGCGCCGAGCTGGTGATCAAGGCCGCCAGCATCGACACGCGCAACGCTGACCGCGATGCCCACCTGCGCAGCAACGACTTCTTCGACATGGAGAACTACCCGGAGATCCGGTTCGTCTCCACCGGCGTCGAGGTCGTCGACGAGACCACCTTCCGCGTCAGCGGGGATCTGACCATCAAGGGCGTCACCAACCCGATCACCATCGACCTCGAGTACACCGGCTCCGCCGTGGACCCGTTCGGCAACCACCGCGTCGGGTTCGAGGGTCAGACCATGGTCAACCGCAAGGACTGGGGCGTCACCTGGAACGCGCCGCTCGAGGCTGGCGGCGTGCTGGTCGGCGAGAAGGTCGTACTGGAGGTCGAGATCTCGGCCATCCGCGAGACCGAGGCTGCCTGACCTCCCCTGAACAGCCACTGACGATGCGGCCGGGTTGCCGGCCGCATCGTCGTGCTCAGGGGCGGCGCTGCTTCCGCCCCTGCGAGATCAGACTGCGACCCGCGAGGTCGTCCGGCAGACGCCATGGGCTCGGGCGGTGACCTTCCTCCTGAAGGGCGATCTGCGACATCAGCCAGCGACGGCACTCCCGCAGCTCGGGCAGCATCGGCGCGCTGAGCAGCAGCCCGTCCCGGGCCATGCGGTCGGCCTCCTCGACCAGCGCCAGGCGCTCGAGCGCGGCCGACCCGCTACCCAGAGACATCCGGAAGATCAGATCGCTGGCCGCCAGGCCAGAGGCCTCCGCCTCTTCTGCCGCGCGCAGGACCGGACCGAGGTCGAGGTGCGCTGCGTGCCGGCTGGGCTCCGCGTGAAAGGGCCGATCAGCCCCGAGCGTGGCCAGAGCGAGCTCGCGCAGGACGCTGTCGCCGTGCTGGACGGTGTGCAGCACGAGGGCCGTGGGGGCGTTGAGCAGCCGAACCTCGAAGCCCCCGGCCTCCTGGGCGGGCATCGGCGGATCGTCGAGCTCCGTCGCCGGTGCCGCCGTGGCGGCCGCGCTCACCAGCCGGAACCAGACGGACTTTCCCTGGCTCTCGGACTCGATCCCCCACGACTCCGCGAGCAGCTCCACCAGGCCGAGACCCCGCCCGGTCAAGGCGTCCTCGTCGTAGTTGCGCGGGCTGGGCAGGGCAGAGGATCGGTCGCTGACCTCGATCAAGGACCAGCCGCCGCCCACACTGCAGCGCAGCTCCACCGGGGAGGCCGTGTGCAGGATCGCGTTGGTGACCAGCTCGGATACGAGCAGCGTGGCGGTGTCGACCAGGTCAGCGAGGCCGTGGGAGGTGAGCAGCGCCTCGACCGTCCGTCGGGCCGTGCCGGCGCTCCGGGGCTCCGGTTCGAGGGTCACCGAGCTCGGGCTCTGCGGTGCTTGCTGTGCGGGGGGAGGAGTAGGGATGGACATGCCATCCCGAGGCTACCCCAGCGTCACTCAGTGCATTCCCGTCACTACGATGGCGGCGTCCCCGATGGCCTCCACGGAATGGTCCCCGTCGGGGACGGACACGAGCTCCCCGGCCTGGTGAAGGCTGTGGCCCGCCGCGCTGTGGAGCACCACGCGACCGCGCAGGACGTGGACGGTCGCCTGGGATCCGCAGCTGCGGCCGCCGTAGCGGGCGCTGTCCGCCAGGCCGACCAGGGTCTGACGCAGCGGAGCGCCGGGTGCACCGACCAGCGGTCGGGTCGCCCGGCGGGTGCGGATGGTCCCCGCGGCCGTGGCGAGGACGTCGTGGGCCAGACCCTCGAGCGCCGGCGGGGCCGAGCCCGTGGTGGAGCGTGCGTGCCGCTCAGCGGCCTCATCCGGGCCGGCATGCTCGACGGACGGGTCGGGCTCCGCTCGGATCAGCAGTGCGCTCATGCTTGCCCTCCTGGTGGGTCTCCTTGTGGGGTGCGATAACGACGCGCAACCGATGAGCGCGCCACGGTGGGGTCGGGGCGCACCGGCGCGATGGCGATGACGGCCGTGGCGGCGACGACGCCCAGCACGACCGCCCATGCCAGCGCCGTCGCCACGACCGGTGCCCCTGGGATGGCAGCTGTGATCGCCGCGGTCGCCACGCCGGCGTTGAGGAGCGCCGCCCGCAGACCGGCGCCGCGCTCGCTGCGAGCGATCAGGGCATCCCGGGCGGCGAAGTCGCGGCCCCGCAGCGAGGGCAGCAGGTAGAGGCCGACCGCCAGGATCAGCTGCAGGAAGACCCCGAGCCCGAGCGCCAAGCCGAGGGCCGGCTGGAGTCCAGGCGCGTCGAGGGCCAGCGCCGCGGCATCCGCCAGGGTCGCGATCAAGAACCACCACAGGGCCGCTGGCAGCAGCAGCCGCACCGCGGACGGGTGAGCCGAACGCGCGAGCTCCGTCACCAGGGCGGCGACGACCGCCACGCCCGTGGCGTAGGCCAGCAGCCCCGCGACGGACACGAACCGCGCGAGCCCACCCGCGGCGGAGCCCGAGGGGACCGCCAAGGCCACCGCGGTCAGCACCAGGCCGCCTGACGCCAGCCTGATCGTCCAGAGCGCACCGCGCTCGGCGCCCTGTGGCAGGCGCACGCGCAGCATCGCCGGTCCGAAGAAGACCGCCGTCGCCAAGACGACCAGCCCCGTCCACCCGAGCAGGTTGAGGTGGAGATGGGCGAGCCGGGCTCCGGCGTGCCAGCCCCCAGGGACGAGGCCCGCACCCAGCGAAGCCCCGATGGCGGCGGCCACGATGAAGGCCTCGTGGGCGCGCTGGTAGGCCTCCACCACCTCCGCGAACCGGGTGGTGGGCGCTGCGGCGCGCATGCGGCCCAGCCGCAGCCGGGCGAGCGCGACGGTGCCGGCGACGACCAGAGCGCCGACCGCGAGCAGCGCGGGCAGCCCGGCCAGCATCCCGGCGACGGTCCCGATCGCTCCCAGGTTGAGCAGGAGGACCGCACCTGTGCCGAGGGCGGCGTCGTGGCGCGTGATCGAGCGCCCGAAGTGCTGGGTGAAACCGACCAGCAGGTTTGTCAGAACCCCAAGGGTGAACAGGTGCACCACTGCCCAGCGACCGCCGGGCAGCGCGCCCGTGACACCCCACACGACGGCCGCCCCGAACCAGGCGCCGGCCAGCACGAGCGATGGCGCGACCCCGGCGAAGGGGCCGATCCCCAGACGCAGCTGCCGATGTCCCCGCAGCACGGCGGTGCTCATGAAGCCTCCCTGGTTCCGACGTGCGCGACGCAGCGGTCCGGATCGACGAACGGGATGAGATCGATGACCGCCAGGTCGGTCCCCAGGTCCTCGAGCGCTCCCCTCAGCAGGCCCAGGTGGAGGGAGCAGGCGACCTCGGGGTGCGCCTCGGCCACGTCGCGGAACGGGCAATGCCGCAGCTCCAGCTCGGACGGGTCCTCCCCGTACCGGGGAGCGAAACCGAGCTCGTCCATGAGCTGGAGGATCACCCTCCGCGCCTGCTCCTCGGATGTCCTGGTGAAAGGTGCCGACGGCGGGCCGAGATGCCGACCCCACTGCCGGCCGGTCTCCTCGGCCGCCGAGGCCGGGTCCGCCACGTTCGCGGCGATGTAGCTGGCCAGCATCTTGGCCATCAGCCCGTAGCGCTCGCCCTCGTCGGAGTCGGGCGCCGCCGCCGCGTAGAGGACGCGCGGACGGCCCGGCTCGCTGCGCGGCTCGGTGGAGCGGACGACGAGGCCGGCGCGCTCCAGCAGGCGCAGGTGGCTTCGCACCGTGTTCACGTGCAGGCCGACCCGCGCCGCCAGCTGTGTCGCGTCCAGGGCCTCCGCGCTGTCCTGGAGCACGCCGAGCAGCGCGACGCGGCTGTCGTGCGCAAGTGCGCGCTCCCTGCTGATCGCGCTCACCATCGCCTCCTCCCAGCACCGAACCACCGCGGGCTTTAAAACTACGGTCATTGTAAATACTCGGCCGCTGATCCGCCAGGCTTAGCACCTGCTGCCGCGCGAAGTCCCGATGCGTCACGAGGGGATGGGCGCGCTGCAGCTCCGCCCCCTTGATCGCCTGCGGCCGCCCTATGCCGCTCGCGCTGCAGCCGGGTTTCTTCCCGATCGTGCGCTCCAGGCGCTGGACGATGCACTCGGTGCATGCTTCGATCCGCCGGTCATGGCGCTGGAGCTGCTGGAGCGCGACCGCGAGCTGGAAGCCCTGGCTGCGGCCCGGCCTGGACGACAGCTACCGCAACGGCTTCTCCCGCATCCGCGTGCACTTCAACGTGAAGGGCAACGCCCCCCAGGAGAAGCTGCAGGAGCTCGTCGACCGCGCCCAGCAGCGCTCGGCGGTCTTCGACATGGTCACCAACGGCGTGCCGGTGGAGGTCACCGCGACCCTCGGGTGAGCCCGATGAACACCACGTACGCCGTGGTCAACGCCCCGGAAGGTTGAATGCGGTCGGAATTCCGATCGCATTCAGCGTTTCCGGGAGCTGTTGAGCCAAGGAGACTGGGAGGGCTCGTGACGAAAGGCGGACGGCTCGAGCGCCGCCTCGGGCTCGCCGATGCGGTGGTCATCGGCCTCGGCGCGATGCTCGGGGCCGGCGTCTTCGCCGCCCCGGCCCCCGCAGCGGCCGCCGCGGGCAGTCGCCTGCTGATCGGTCTCCTCCTGGCCGCGGCGGTGGCGTACGCGAACGCGACCTCCTCCGCGCAGCTCGCCGCGCTGCATCCCGAGTCGGGCGGCACCTACGTGTATGCACGCCGGCACCTCGGCGAGCTCTGGGGCTTCCTGGCCGGCTGGTGCTTCATCGTCGGCAAGACCGCCAGCCTGGCCGCGATGGCGCTCACCTTCGGGTCCTATCTGGCGCCCGGCTGGGAGCGGCCGGTGGGGATCGGCGCCGTCGCCGCTATGGCCGCGGTCAACTACCGCGGCGTCAGCAAGACCGTACGGCTGACCCGCGTGATCCTGGGGGTGGTCCTGCTCGCCCTGGTCGCGGCGGTGGCGGGCGGGCTGTCGGGCGGTGAGGCCAGCCTGGCGGGCCTCACGCAGCCGGCACCGGAAGGCCCGTGGGGCGTCCTGCGCTCCGGTGGGCTGCTGTTCTTCGCCTTCGCCGGCTACGCGCGGCTGGCGACCCTGGGGGAGGAGGTCGTCGAACCGCGGAACACCATCCCACGAGCGATCCCGCTGGCGCTCGGCCTGGTCGTGCTCATCTACGGCGTCGTCCTGGTGGCTGCGCTGGCGGTGGTTGGTCCCGATCGGCTGGCGACCGCCTCAGATCCGCTCGCGGCGGTGGTCGAGGCGGGACGCTGGGCGTGGCTCGCCCCGGTCGTCAGGGTGGGCGCGGCGGTGGCGGCGGCGGGCGTCCTGCTGTCACTCCTGGCGGGCATCAGCCGCACCGCGCTGTCTATGGCGCGGCGGGGCGAGCTCCCGCGCTGGCTCGACGCCGTCCATCCGATCCACCGCACCCCCCATCGAGCCGAGGTCGCGGCCGCCGCCGTCGTCTCACTCGTTGTGGCGGTGGCGGATCTGCGGGGCGCGATCGGGTTCAGCTCCTTCGCGGTCCTGCTGTACTACGCGCTCGCCAATGCCTCCGCCTTGACGCTGCCCCCCACGCAGCGTCGTTGGCCGCGCTGGCTCGCGGCGACCGGGGTGGCGCTGTGCCTGCTGCTGGCCGCGACACTCCCCGGCGACGCGGTGCTCGGCGGGTTGCTGCTCGTCGGAGTGGGGCTCGTGGCGGGAGCGATGGCGCGGCGGCGGGTCGGCTGACCCGCGCCCGGGGCAGCGGGCTGCGAGCAGCCAGCGCCTCAGCGCCCCTCCTGGCGCGCCAGGCCGAGCTCGCGCAGCTCGATGTCGGGGTGGTCCTCGCGCGTCCAGGCCAGGGCGTGCTCGCTGGCGAACAGCACCAGCGTCCGGTCGTGGCGGTCGTTCACGAGCAGCGTCCCGCGCTGGCCGCGCAGCACCCCGGCCGCGCCCGGGTCGATCTCCCGCGCCAGCTGGTACGGCGCCGGCGTCAGGCGGATCTCACAGCCGAACTCGTTGGCCATCCGATACGCGGCGACCTCGAACTGGAGCTGGCCCACGCCGGCGAAGATCGGCTCCTGGTCGCCGAACTCGGGTCGGCGCAGCACGTGCACCACACCCTCCTCGTCGAGCTGGACCAGGCCGGCACGGAACTGCTTGTAGCGGCCGGAGTCGACGTTGCGCACCACCGCGAAGCGCTCCGGCGCGAAGGTCGGGATGGGCGGGAACGTCACGGGCGGACCGGCGTAGAGCGTGTCGCCGACCTGCAGGCCGGTCGCGTTGACGATGCCGACGATGTCTCCGGCGACGGCGTGGTCGACCGTGCCGCGCTCGCGGGCGAAGAGCTGGTGGGCGTACTTGAGCTGATAGGTGCGACCGGTGCGGGCGAGGGTGGCGGTCATGCCCCGCTCGAAGCGGCCGGAGTTGACGCGCATGAACGCGATTCGGTCGCGGTGGCGGGGGTTCATGTTCGCCTGGACCTTGAAGACCAGCCCGGAGAACGGAGCCTCAAGCGGACGGACGTCGACCTCGGCCGGCTCGATCACCGGCTCGGGTCGGGGCGGGGGTGCGAGCCGGGCGAAGCCCTCGAGCAGGATGCGCACGCCGAAGTTGGCCAGCGCCGAGCCGAAGAACACGGCGGTCTGCCGGCCTGCCAGGAAGGCCTCGTGGTCCAGCGCGCGGTCCTCGAGGTCGAGCAGCTCCAGCTCCTCCATCGCGGCCTGCCAGCGGTCCGGCGGGCAGTCGCCCGGGTCGGCCTGCGCCAGCGGCTCGCGGTGCTCCGCACCGACCCTCGCGCCGTGCGCGGTGCGGTCGAACCGGACCAGCTCCCCGCTGCGGCGGTCGACGATGCCGGCGAAGTCGGCGCCGTCGGCGACCGGCCAGGTCAGCGGGACCGGTTCGAGGCCGATCTCCGTGCTGATCTCGTCGAGCAGCTGCAGGGGAGGAAGACCGGGCCGATCGCACTTGTTGACGAAGGTGACGATCGGCAGCCCGCGGTCGCGGCAGACGCGGAAGAGCTTGAGGGTCTGCGGCTCCAGGCCCTTGGCCATGTCCAGGACCATCACGGCGGCGTCGGCCGCGCACAGGGTCCGGTAGGTGTCCTCGGAGAAGTCGGCGTGCCCCGGTGTGTCCAGCAGGTTGAAGTACCAGCCGTCGGCGGCGAAGTGCAGCACCGTCGAGGAGATGGAGATCCCGCGCTCCTTCTCGAGCTCCATCCAGTCGCTGGTCGCGGTGCGGGCGTGCTTGCGCGACTTCACCGCGCCGGCCTCCTGCACGGCGCCCGAGTAGAGAAGCAGCTTCTCCGTGAGCGTGGTCTTGCCGGCGTCGGGGTGGCTGATGATCGCGAAGGTGCGCCGACGGGCGACCTCGTCGAGCAGCGCGTCAGGGCGCGCCGAAGCTTCGGCAGTGGTCATGGCTGGGGAGTCCGAGAGATAGGCGTGAGCGCCGACTGTAGCGCGGGTATACCGGAGGCAGGATCTGAGCCTGAAGCGCTCAGAAAATCATCTGCTCACATGCATAGTTTGGCGCCGAAACGGGTACCAAGAGGGTGAGCCCCCGCAGGTGCGGGGCCAAAACGCTGTCCCGAGGAGGTTAGGGAGGTGAGGCAATCGATGCTGATCCGCTTCGACCCGTTCCGCGAGATGGACCAGCTGCTGCGCCAGACCTGGCAGTCGTGGCCGACCCTGCGCAGCCCGGCGGTGCCGATCGACGCCTACCGTCACGGTGACGAGTTCATCGTCGAGATGGACCTGCCCGGCGTGGACCGCGACTCGATCGACGTGACGGTCGAGCGCAACGTCCTCGAGGTCACCGCGCAGCGCGCCGCCGGCTACGGCGATGGCGATGACGTCATCATCGGCGAGCGGACGCACGGCCGCGTCACCCGGCAGCTGTACCTGGGCGAGGGCGTGGACGCCGACGGCATCCGCGCGTCCTACCAGGACGGCGTCCTGACGGTGGTGCTGCCCGTCGCCGAGGCCGCGCGCCCGGTGCGCATCGAGGTCACCGCGGGCGCGGAGGCGCTCGACCGCTCAAGCGGCGAGGCGGTAGAGGCCGGGGCCAAGGCCGTGGGCGCCGGCGTCTGATCCTTCCGGCGCCGACCGGCGCAGGCGGGGCTCGATCGCGGGCCCCGCCTCTTTCATGCCCTCAGCGATCGCGGCGGCGGTGCTCGGCGAGATAAGCGGCCGCCTCGGCGCGCCGCGACACCTGCAGCTTGGTCAGGATCGTCGACACGTAGTTCTTGATCGTCTTCTCGGCGAGGTGGATTCGCTCGCCGATCTCACGGTTGGTGAGACCGTCCGCGATCATCTCCAGGATCCGCGTCTCGGTCGGTGTGAGGCGCGCCAGCCGCGGGTCCTCGTCGGCATGCGGGTTGCGGACCCGCTCGAGCACCTTGGCGGTGACGGCCGGGTCGAGCAGGGACTCGCCGGCCCCGACCCGGCGGATGGCCTCGACCAGGTCGCCGCCGCGGATCTGCTTCAGGACGTAGCCCGCGGCCCCCGCCATGATCGAGTCGAACAGCGCCTGGTCATCGGAGAAGGACGTCAGCATCAGAACCGCCATGTCCGGGTGCTCGGCGCGGATGTCCCGGCACGCCAGGACGCCGGAGCGGTCCGGCAGGCGCACGTCCATCACCACAACCTGCGGCTTGTACGAACGGGCGCGCAGCACCGCCTCGTCCGCCGTGCCTGCCTCGGCCACCACCTCGAGGTCGTCGTGCGCCTCGAGCATGGTGCGCAGCCCCGCCCGGACGACCTCGTGGTCGTCAACCAGCATGACCCGGATCATCTCCGCCCCCGTTTCGGCGCCAAGTCGCTTCATGCCTCCTCCGGATGGAGGGGGACCACAATCCGAACCTTCGTGCCCTCGCCCGGCGCCGAGTCGATCTCAAGGTGGGCGCCGAGCGCCTCCGCGCGCTCGCGCATGTTGTCGAGCCCCCGACCCACGCGCGGATGGCCGGGCTCGAAGCCGACCCCGTCGTCGGTGATCTCCAGGATGATGCGCTCCTCCTCGATGTGCCCGGTGATCGCGAGGTGCGAGGCGCGAGCGTGCTTGGCGGCGTTGGACAGGGCCTCGCGCACGACCTGGAGCAGATCCGGGATCAGGTGGTCCGGGACCTGGGCCTCGGCACCGCTGCGGATCTCCAGGTGCGGGCGCACCAGCGCGTTGACCTCGTACTCGCGCGCGAGCTCGGTCAGCCCGCGGGACAGGCCCATCCCCGCCGCCTGGTGAGGGCGGAGCTGGAAGATGTAGTTGCGCAGCTCCCGGATGACGCCGTCCAAGGCGTCGACGGCGGAGTCGAGGCGCTGCTGGACCCGCTCGGGATCGGTGAGCGCCAGGCTGCGGGCGCTCTCCAGGCCCATACCGATCGAGAAGACGGTCTGGATCACGCCGTCGTGGAGGTCGCGCGAGATGCGGTCCCGCTCCTCCTGCACGGCTCGGACCTGCAGGTGCTCGATCAGCTGCGCGTTCTCGATCGCCGCCCCGGCCTGGGCCGACAGCACGGCGATCAGCTCCTCGTCCACCTCGTCGAAGCCGCCGGGCTTGTCGGTGAGGTAGAGGTTTCCGTAGATCCGACCGCCGGAGCGGACGGGCGCACCCAGGAAGCTCTCCATGGGCGGGTGGCCGGCAGGGAAGCCCACCGAGGCGGGGTGCTCGGCGATGACATCGGTCCTGATGATGTGGGGCTCGTGGATGAGCAGGCCGAGCAGGCCCTTGCCGCGTGGGACGTGCGCGATCTGCCGGGCGGTCGCGTCGTCGATGCCGTGGTAGACGAAGCGCGCAATGGTCTGATCCTCGCCGATGACGCCCAGGGCCGCGTAGCGCGCGCCCGTCGCCTCGCTCGCGGACGCCACGATGGCCTGCAGCACCTCGTCGAGCGTGAGCGCGCCGGCCAGCGCCGCCGCGGCGGCGGCCAGACCGCGTATCCGGTGGTCAGACGTCGTCACGCCCGGCAGCCTAACCGGACTGCTCGATGCGTTCGGCGACGTCGAGCACGAAACGCCGCACGCAGGCCTCGGCGACGCGGTGGCCGAGGAGGCGGTCACCCGCGGCTCCGACCACCGACAGCGGCGGGCGGTAGGAGCCCATCAGGGAGAGCTGGCAGCCGGTGCCGTTGAGCTCCGCGAGCTCGAGGTCGGCCTCCAGCGAGGGGATCAGCCGCTCCGAGGAGGCTGAGCGCCAGACCAGGCTCCGCCGCATGGTCCCCTCGGTGAAGTTCGAGGTGCCCAGGCTGACCAGCGCGTCGTGCTTGGCCAACGTCGCCGGCAGCGCCCCGTCGGCGTTGAGGCACACCACCCACTCGTCCTCGGAGGCCTCCGCCGGTGGGGGAAGCCACTGCTCGGGTGCGCCCGTCAGCAGCTCCTTCACCTCTTCGAAGGGTCGGGACACGTGGGTGTAGTAGTAGACGATGCTGCGCATCGGCCTCACCTGAACCTTAGGGGCGTCGCCAGACGTGCTGCCGCGCGCACCGGGCGGCGCGCGCGGCTTCTACCTGGCCGAGCTCGGCAGCGCATCCGCGCTACCTCACCCAGCGCACGATATCTATTCCTGGACGATCTATTCCTCGACGATGAGCGCCGTCACCATGCCGAACATCCCGTCGGGACCCTCGGCGTGGGTCAGGATGTGGCAGTGGAAGGCCCAGGCGCCGACCTCGGTCGCCTCGACCAGCACGTCCACGCGCTCGCCGGGCGCCACCAGAACGGTGTCCTCCCAGTGCGGCTGCGGCAGCGGCCAGCCGTCCTTCGCGATCACCTTCTGCGGGATGCCGTGCAGGTGCATCGGGTGGATCTGCAGGCCCTCGTTCATGTAGCGGATGCGGATGAGATCGCCCTTCTTGGCGAGGATCGGCTCGGTCGCGGGGAAGTCCTTGCCGTTGAGCGTGTAGCCGAGCGGCCCGTCGTTGGCGATGAGGACGTAGTCCTGGTCCACCTCGAGGTCCTCGGCGGGGTCGTCGACGATGAACGCGCCGAGCAGACCGCGGGTGACCTGCTCCGCGGAGTTGAAGTGCGAGTGATACATGTGCGAGCCCGAGTTGCGGACCGTGAACTCGTAGGTGAATGACTCGCCGGGCATGATCGAGGGCTGCGTGAGGCCGGGGACGCCGTCCATCTCGTTGGGCACGATCAGGCCGTGTGAGTGCAGCGCCGTGGGCTCCTCGAGCTCGTTGTGCAGGACGATGCGAACCTTGTCGCCGAGGTTCACGCGGATCAGCGGGCCGGGGATCTGGCCGTTGTAGGCCATGCCCTCGTGGACCACACCCGGCTTGGTCTCCCACTCGATCTCGTCCGCGGTCAGCTCGAACACCTTGGTGCCGTCGGGCAGCACCTCCGGCTCCATCGGCTGGTTGCCTCGACCCTCGGTCTCCACCGGGAACTGGGCGACGCCCTCGTCGTGCATCCGCGCCATCTCCTCGGGCGTCATGGACGCGTGCTGGGTGCCGGCCTCGGAGCCGGAGCCGTGGTCGCCGCCGTGGTCGGCGCTCTCCGACGGGGCCGCGTCCGCCGAGGCGGTCAGCGTGGCCTCCATGCCGGCGGCCTCGTGACCGCTGACGGTGCAGATCACCCGGTAGGTCCCCTCGTCGAGCGGGTCCACCTCGAGGGTGGTGGACTCGCCGGCGGACAGGGTCTCCGTCCCGGTGACGCCCTCGATGGTGAAGTCGTGCTCGGCGACGCCGGTGTTGGTGACGTTGAACGTGACCGGGACCCCGGTCGGCACCGAGATGTCACCCGGGACGATCTCGAACTCGGTCAGCTCGATGTCGATGGTGACGGCCTCCGAGTCGGTCGCGGTCGATCCGGCCGCCGCCGGGGCGTCGAGGTTGGGATTGAAGGTGAGGCCGACCGTCAGCGCGAGGAAGATCGCGAGCACGGCGGCCACTGCCATCCAGAACCGTTCGCTGCTCCTTGTCTGCGGTACGCCGCTGGTAGCTGCCACTGGACCGTTCCTATCTTGTTCGGGGGCCGGATCTGACTCGGCGGCCGGGTGCCGGCCGCCGTTGGGGACATGGTCATCGGCGGGCCCGGCGCGCGGCAGGGTCGCAGGGCCCGCTGGGCAAGGGACCTTCGGACCCCAACCTCGGGACCGAGGTCCTTGCGGCCCGCAGAGGCAGAAGAAGAGGCGGTCCGCTGGGGCGGACCGCCTCTGGTGTCAAGGCGGGTGCTACCCGCCGGATGGAGCTACTTGAGGATCGGGTAGCGCTGGACGACGCCGAGCTTCTCCCACGCCCGGCCGAGGCCCCAGGTGCGGCCGGCGCCGTAGATCGCCAGGGCGACCATCACGAGGGCGTAGATGAGGTGGTCGTCCATGAAGGGGTTGTTGTCGAGGCGGAGGGACGCGGCCCACATCGCGACCATCATCACGCTGCCGGCGATGGCGCCGATCCGCATGCCGATGCCGAGGATGAGTGCCAGGCCGATGCCGAGGAGGCCGATCATGAACACCCAGTCGGTGACGGGGCTCGCCAGGCTGGCGAAGAAGTCGTGGAAGACCTTGCCCTCGGTGGCGAAGTTCAGGTAGCCGTAGGTCGGGGAGCCGCCGTTGATCCAGGCGTCGGCGCGCTCGGTCGCGAAGCCCAGACCGAAGGTCTTGTCGAGGAAGGCCCACAGGAAGACCCATCCAAGAGAGATTCGGGTGATCGCCAGGACGTGGCGGGCCTTGTAGGCCTGAGCTTCATCCTCGATCGGCAGGTCCATCGCGGCGAGCTCCGGGTGGACGGTGTCCACGGTGCGGGTCGTCATGTGACTCACTTCCTTCATCTTCCGGTGCGGGAGGTCTTGGCCATCGCCTTGACGCTGGCCACAGGATCTCCGCCCGCCACGTCCGGCGGCAGGGCTGAGCGGCCCCATTGCGAGGGGCGGTCGGACCGTGCGGGCCGGGACCCTCGCAGGGACCATCAGCGGGCCGCGGAGGTGCCGGTGGCACCCGCTGCGGGCGCGAAGAGCGGGAGAAGTCGGGCGTCCGCACGGGACCAAAGACCTCTCCGGGATGGGACGTGCGGCTCTGCCCCGATCGGGGCAGTCTGTACATCCTCCGATCAGACCTGGAAGGGGATCGGAGCCAACGTGAAGCAGTGGGTGTACCGGCACCGCACCGTCACAGGACAGCACGGCGCTCTGGCCGCGCGCCTGAAGACCGAGCTGCCGCGGCTGCTGGCGGCCGCGGTTGATCAGCCCGATGCGGCGCCCGCAGGTGACGGGTCGTTCCTTCTGCGCGTCGGCTCCGAGATCGCAGGCGCCCCGGTGAACACCTTCGTCCGGGTGCGGACGGGTGTTGCCGTCGCCTCAGAGGGCGCGGTGTCCATCCCGGTCAGCTGGGCGCCGGAGCCCCTCGCGCACGGCTTCCCCTCGTTCGAGGGCCAGGTCGTCCTCGAGAGCAAGGGCCCCACGCTGCAGCAGCTGGCGCTGGTCGGCGCCCATGTCCTGCCATCCGGCCCCCTGGCGACGCTGAACGACGCGAGCGTGCTGCGGGTCGCCGAGGGCACCGTCGGACAGATCCTCGACGGCCTGGCCCGCGCTCTGACCTCGGGCGCTGACGAGCTGGTGATCTCGCTCGACCCGGCCGTCATCACGGTTCGCGACGTCATGACGCCCGATCCGCTAGTCCTCGACGAGGACCTCCCGCTGCGGACCGCCGCCCTGCTGCTGCTGAGCCACGAGATCACCGGCGCGCCGGTGCGGAACGCGGACGGCGCGCTGATCGGGGTCCTCAGCGAGGAGGACCTGCTGGAGAAGGAGGCGGCGCCGCGCGTCGGCGTAGGTGCGGCCGCGGGGCGCTCCCGCCGCCTGCGGTCGGCCCGAACCGTCGGCGAGGCCTGCACGCGCCCTGCGCTGGTGACCGCGGCCGATTCGGCGCTGCAGGACGCGGCCCGCGAGATGCTCGACCGCGGTGTCGCGCGGCTGGTGGTGCTCGAGAACAGCAGGATCGCCGGGATCGTCACCCGCCACGACGTGCTGAAGGCGCTGATCCGCGATGACGAGCGCATCGCCGCCGCGGCTCGGCAGGTGCTCGCGTCCCTGGATGAGCACGAGGTCACCGTCGAGGTCGAGTGGGGCCGCGTCACCGTGGGCGGGCGGCTCAGCCGGCTCAGCCGCCTGCAGACGCTGAAGGAGCGCATGGCCCGCATCGACGGGGTGATGGAGCTCGACTTCGACCCGCTGGTCGCCGTCGAGGACGACGTCTTCCCGGCGACCCACGGCTTCTGAGCCGGCCTAGCGCTCGGCGGCCCCCGCCGGGATGCTGCGGCCGGCCGCCCCTGCGAACAGCAGGAGGTGCAGGCCGACCGCCGACGCAACCAGCAGCCAGCCGATGCGCAGGGGAGCCGTGCCGAGCTCCGCCCCCAGGGTTGTGGCCGCCCCGCTGACCACGACGGCCGCGACACCGGCGTTCAGAAGGCCGACTCGCAGCCGCGGGAGCCGCTGGAGCAACCGCTGGCCCGCGCTGCGCTGATCGGCGCCGTCGGCGAAGACCAGCGGCATCAGGTAGCTGAGCGCCGCCAGGATCGCCTGCGCCAGGACCCCCACCAGCGCTGCCACGCCGAGGACGTCGAGCAGGGCCGTGCGGCCGGTCGCGACCACCAGCGCGTCGGCGGCCGCGGCCAGGACGAACCAGGCGCACACCGCCTGGAGCATCCAGCTGGCCGGAGAGGGGTTGGCGCGACGGCCGGTTCGCAGAACCGGCAGGCACACGCCGGCCGCGCCCACGGCGTAGACAGCCAGGCCCGCCGAGGCCAGCAATCGCAGGGGCAGCGCCCAGGGCGCGCCGGCGCCGGTGCCGAGCAGGGCGAGGGCCGCCACGCTGAGCCCGGTGGCGGAGCGCCGCAGCCATGTCGCAGCGACCGCGTCGGCTCCGGGCTCCATCCGGGCCCGCATCACGGTCGGGCCGAAGAACAGCAGCGTCGCCAGAAGCGTCAGGCCACCCCAACCGAGGACGTTGATGTGCATGTGCGCCAGGCGTCCCGCCGCGTACCAGCCGCCCTTGAAGATGCCGGTCCCGAGCAGCGCGCCGAGCAGCGCGCCGTGGACGAACGCGCTCGTCGCGCGCTCGTACGCGCGCACGACGAAGGCGAAGCGGGCGGTCAGGGAGGACTTGCGCATGCGGCGCAGCGCGACGTACAGCCACAGGACCGCAGCGCTCAGCAGCGTCGCGCCGATCGCAACCAGCCAGCCGAGGCCCGCCGGCAGGCCCGTGAGCAGCAGCAGCGCCCCGAGGTTGAGCAGTGCCAGCCGGGCGGCGGTAGGACGCTCCGGGGCGTGCAGCAGAGTCTGGGCGAAGTGGTGCGTCATCGCCGCGACCAGGTTCGTGAGCACGCCCACGGTGAACAGATGCACAGCGAGCCAGCGCCCGCCCGGCAGCGCTGCACCGAAGGCGACCCACACGAGTGCGGCGGCGCCGTAGAGGCAGGCCAGCGCGACGGCGGGCCGCAGGCCGCCGAACGGCCCGCTGGGTCGTCCGGCCGCAGGGGTCGCGCCTGGTGCGCTCACAGCGCCCCCACCTGCCGCCAGCGTCGCGCCAGCACCGCGGCGGCCGCCGCGCACGTCAGCGCCGCCGCGGCGAACGGGCCGATGCCCGGCCAGCTGTCCGCGATCGCGCCGCCGAGCGGCGGCATCACCACGAAGCCGAGGCTGTAGCAGGCCATGAAGAACCCATACGCGGCACCCCGGCGCTCGGGCGGGGCGGCGGCCCCCACCAGGGCCGACATCGCCGGGAAGACCAGACCGAAGCCCACGCCGAAGACGGTCGCGGCGATGGCGGTGGGCAGGACCGGCGGCCCGAGCGTGAGCGCAGTGAGCGACAGCGCCAGCACGGCCAGCCCGGTGACGATCGGCACGGCAGCGCCACGTTGCTCCACCAGCCCGGCGACCCGGCTGAGCATCAGCACCACCGCGGCCAGGGCGAAGAGCGTGAACATGCCGCCGCTGGCGCCCGCGGGCAGGCCCAGCCCTTCGACGTGCACGGGCAGGAACGCCGCCATCGAGCCCACCGCGCCCGTGAACACCAGGGCGCTCGCATAGGCGATCTGCAGGTGACGGTCGCGCAGCAGCTCGGAGATCGGCGCGCGCGTGTCCGAGCGGCGCGGCTCGCCGGGCGTGGTCTCGGGAAGGCCGACTGCGGCGATGACCGCACCGACCGCCATCACGACGGCGATGGCGATGAACACGGCTTCGAAGCTCGCCGCCTGGCGCAGCGCGCCGCCGATGGCGGGGCCGATGACCGCGGCGGCGCCGATCGCCGCCCCTGCGCGGCCCATGCTGCGACCGCGCCGGCCCTCGGGCGCGAGGTCCGCCAGCGCGGTGAACACGGCCGGGACCAGCACACCGCCGGCGGCGCCGTGCAGCAGGCGGACCCCGATGAGCGCCGGCACCGACGCGGCCAGCGGGTACAGGAGGAACGTCCCGGCGACCGCGATCAGGCTGCCAACCACCAGTCGGCGGCGCCCCAGCTTGTCGACCAGGGCACCGCCCGCGACGTTGAGCAGCAGGTTCGTCAGCGAGTAGGCGCTGACGGCCACGCCGACCCCGGTGAGATCGGCGCCGAGGCGCTCCGCGTACGGCCCGATCGTGGGCAGCATCGCGAAGTTGTCGAGGAACGCGATCAGCAGGACGACGTAGGCGACCTTCACCTTTCGGAGTGTAGGCCGGAGGTTCAGCTCGGCCTCGGCCCGCCTCCCGAGGGGTCCGGCGGGGTCGCCGGCGCCGGGGCGGGGGACCACAGCGGATAGGCGACGCCGGCCAGACGGTTGATCACCAGCCCCTGCAGGGCGAGCAGCGCCACGGCGAGCATCAGCACCGCGAGCTGCCAGGGCTCGCGCAGGATGCCCAGCGAGATGATCAGGGTCGTGGCGCCCGCGGGCGGGTGCGGCACCTTCAGCCAGACCATCACTCCGCTGGTCAGCCCGAGCGAGAGCGCCGCTGCCGCCACCCGCGGCACCGTGACGCCCTCGGCGAGCGCGGGCCCTGCGTCCAGCAGACCGAACAGGGCCAGCGACAGGTAGCCGGCCAGGACTCCGACCAGGTGGCCGCAGAGCGTGTTGCGGGGCGAGGCCGCGGGCTGGAGCGGCGTGTAGAAGAGCAGGAAGGCCGTCGGGCCGAGCGACGGGAATATCAGCGGGGCGCCGGTCGCGTACGCCGCTCCGGCCATCAGGCCGATCGAGATCAGCCCGTTGACGAATGCGAACAGGCCCAGGACCGCCGTCGAGGAGTGGCGGGCCATCAGCGCCGGCAGGCGCGCCCGCACCGCCAGGCCGTTCAGCACCGTGGCCATGTCGCCGCCGATCGGGCCTGGGCGGCGCGGAGGCTGGGCGCCGCCGTCCGCCATGCGGCTCATCGGCGGCCGGGGCGGTCGGTGCGCCCCCGCGGGGCCGGATCCAGACGCGACACGATCATCACGACGAGGAACGACAGCCAGGAGAAGCCGGCCAGCCACCAGGGCTCCGCGCTCTCACCGAGCAGGTACGACTCGAGTGCGACGGTCAGGGCCCACAGCTGCCCGAGGACGATGGTGCCGACGATGATGATGCGCGTGACCAGCGCGGTCCGAACGCCCTCATCGGTGTCCACCGCCGGGGTGGCCGGCAGCGTCCGGATCGGTCGCGGTGGGTGCGCCATCCGCCTCAGCCCTCCTCGCGCCTGGACCCGTGCAGCGGACCCTCGCCGACCGCGACGATCGCCGACCCGCGCCGCTCGAGCTGGATGGACGGCAGCGGCCGCTCCGGCGGCCCGGCCGTAGGGGCCCCCGTGGCCGGATCGAAGTAGCCCTCGTGGCAGGGGCAGTAGAGGGTGTTCTCCTCCAGGCGGGCCATGACCTCGCACTGCAGGTGGGTGCAGACCGCCGAGTAGGCGACGAAGGTCTCCTCGTCCAGCCGCAGCAGCAGCGCCGGATGGAAGTCGCCCGGATAGGTGAAGCGCACCGAGCCGCCGACCGGGATGCTGTCGGCGTCGTCCACGATCACCACCTGGACGTCGGCGCCCTGGGTCGGCCGGCGGAAGACTCCCGCGGCCGCGGCGGTGGTCCCCAGCGCCAGTCCGCCCGACAGGACACCGAGGATGCGCAGGTAACCGCGACGGGTGACCAGCGCCTCGGTGGTGAGGCGCGCGATGCGCTCGTCGACCAGGGCGGGGTCGGGCGGGTTCGCCCGGCCCGTGGCCGGCGTCGGCGGCGGCTCGCCGTGATAGCGGCGGATGCCGCCGTGCACCGGAGGGCTGCCGTCCCCGCTCATGGCACCAGCGCCAGAGTCGAGAGGTGGAAGTCCTCCGGCACGACCATCCAGTTGCCGGTCTGCAGCTCCTGGGCGCCGAAGGAGAACACGTCGATCACGCGCCGGGACGGTCTGGCGGCCTCGACCTCGGCGGCCGTGCCGTAGTAGAGGGCATCCGAGGGGCAGACGGTCGCGCACATCGGCCCGAGGCCGACCGACGTGCGGTCGTAGCAGAGGTTGCACTTGTAGGCGAGCTGCTCCACCGGGTCGAACTTCGGCACCCCCCAGGGGCAGGCGTGCACGCAGTTGGTGCAGCCGATGCAGCGGGACACGTCGGGGGAGTGCACGACCCCGTCGTCGGTGGAGAGGATCGCGTCCACCGGGCACACCTGGGCGCAAGGCGCGAACGGGTCGTTGCAGTGCATGCACACGGTCGGCAGGGCCTCGACGCTGCTGCCGCGGTCGATGAAGTCCAGGTTCATCATCGACTTGCCGCGGTGGGTGTCGCACTCCCGGCAGGCGGCCACGCAGGCGCCGCAGGCGATGCAGCGGGCCGGGTCGACGAAGATCGACCGCTCCATGGTCACGTCCGAACCACCCCCAGGCGGCTGATCGGCTTCGAGCTCGGGGTCATCGCGACGTGCCTCCCTCGACCGAGCTGCGGCCCGAGCGGATGTCCTCCAGGGGCTCGCCTTGCAGCGGCTGCGCGGGACGGCCATCCGGGCCGATCACCGGCGGCGCAGGCACCGGCGAGGCCGGCTCCTCGGAGCGCTCCACCCGGACGGCGCACACCTTGTAGGAGGGGATCCACGACTTCGGGTCGAAGCGCGGGATGGTCAGCTGGTTGGCCGCCACGGGTTTGGCCCAGTGGTAGGGGATGAAGACGGTGTCGGGGCGGATCGTCTCGACCACCTTGGCGGTCAGCACCACCGCAGCGCGGCGGCTGACAACGCGCACCGGGTCGCCGTCCGCCACGCCGATCCGTGCCGCCGCCGCGGGGTGCAGCTCTGCCCATGGGCCGGCGGTCTGGTCCGCCAGGTAGCCGATGCGACGGGTCTGGTTGCCGGACAGGTAGTGCGCCACGACCCGACCGGTGGTCAGCCGCAGGGGGTACTCCTCATCCGGCTGCTCGGCCGGCGGCTCGTACTCGACGACGTTGAAGCGGGCGCGCCCGTCGGGGAAGTAGAAGCGCAGGTCGGTGAACATCCGCGGCGTGCCCGGATGGTCGGTCGAGGGGCACGGCCAGGCGATCGGCCCCTCGGCCTCCAGGCGCTCGTAGGTGATGCCGTAGTAGTCGGCCCGGCCGCCGCGGGAGGCGTGACGAAGCTCCTCGAAGACGTCGCGCGGCTCGGAGCTGGGGAAGAGGTGCCCGCGGCCCAGGCGCCGGGCCAGCTCGCACAGGATCTCGAGGTCGGTGCGCGCCTCGCCCGGCGGGTCGACGGCCTTGTTGTACTTGCAGACCAGGGCGTCGGAGTTCGCGACCACTCCCTCGCTCTCGGCCCAGCTGGCGCTGGGGAGGACGACGTCGGCGAGCAGCGCGGACTCGGACAGGAACAGGTCCACGACGACGTAGAGGTCCAGACCGGTCAGGATGCGCCGCGTCCGCGCCTCGTCCGGCCAGGACACGATCGGGTTGGAGCACAGGTTGATGACCCCGCGGATCTCCCCGGCCTCCATCAGCTCGAGCTGGGCGAAGATCGGCAGCCCCGGCGGCGGGATCTCGGAGGGCTCGACACCCCACACCTTCGCCACGTGCTCGATCGCGCCGGGGTCGTGGAAGAAGCGCTGCCCGGGGAGCTGGTCGCACTTCTGGCCGTGCTCGCGCCCGCCCTGGCCGTTG
>CAZVUW010000030.1:0-29560 GCA_964629825.1 uncultured Actinomycetota bacterium | reverse complement strand
CCCGGGGCCTCCACGTCCCGAACGTGGCGCGCTAACCAAGCTGCGCTACATCCCGAGGAGCTGCTCCCGCGAACACCGCTCGCAGCACTGAGGCCGGCAAGCGAGAGCCGCGTCGCGCAAGTGTAGGCGTCCCCAGCCGCCCCCTCAATCCGAGCGGTCGCGGCAGGGCGTCTCAGCCCTGCGGAGGCGCCTGGACCAGGTCGAGCAGGGTCGCCTCCGGTCGGCAGGCGAATCGGAACGGCGCGTAGCGGGAGTGGCCCAGGCCGGCGGACACGTGCAGCCACGGGCCGTCGCCCTCGCGCGTCAGGCCGCGGCTGCGCCAGGCCGGCAGGTCGCAGTTGGTCGTCAGCGCGCCGACGAGCGGCACCCGGACCTGACCGCCGTGCGTGTGACCGGCCATGACCAGGTCGAAGCCGCGCCGCTCGAAGATGTGCAGGCTGCGCAGGTAGGGGGCGTGGACGATGCCGAGGCGCAGCGCCACGGGTCCGGACGGGCTGCTCCAGTCGACGTTCTCGGGGCGGTCGTAGTGGATGTGCGGGTCGCCGAGGCCGACGACGTCCAGCCGCCCCGCGGGCGTGTCGACGCAGGTGCGGGCGTTGTCGAGAACGCGCCAGCCCCCGGACTCGAGCCCGCTGATCAGCCGATAGGTGTCAAGGCGCTCACCTGCCAGGCGTCGCTGCGGCTTCGTGAAGTAGTGCAACGGGTTCTTCGGCACCGGTCCCATGAAGTCGTTGGAGCCGAGCACCGCCAGGCACGGGCGCTCCCGCGCCGCCGGGGCGAGGAGCTCCACCGCCTCGTCGATCGCGTCCGGGCCGCCGAGGAAGTCGCCGGTGCCGACGACCAGGTCGGGCCCCAGGTCCAGGCAGCGGCGCACGAAGCGCTTGCGGTCCTCCTGCCCGGGCAGCAGATGCAGGTCGGACAGGTGCAGAACGCGCAGGGGCCGCTCGGCCTCGGGCCGGAGGACGGGCGCGGTGGCGTGGCGCAGGGCGTACCAGCGACGCTCGATCAGCGTCCCGTAGGCGAGGGCACCGAGCCCCGCTGCAGCCAGCGCACCGACCGCAGCTCCCGCTCGCGTCCCTCCTCGACGGCCGCCCGATGTGCCGCGGAAGCTCGTCATGCTGGCTCGTCTGGGTCGGAGGGAGGCGCAGTGGGCGGCGTCGTGGCCGGCGGCGGCTCCCCGGTGGGCGGTCCGGTCGGCGGAGCGGTCGGCTCCGGGGAGTCCGTGGGCGTCGGCTCGGCGGTCGGCGTCTCGGTCGGCTCGTCCTCGGGACCGCGCTGGCGGCCGACCAGGAGTGTCACGGTGGCCCCCGGCTCGACCTCGCCCCCGGCCTCGGGCTGCTGTCCGACCACGGCACCGATCTGGCCGATGTCGTCGACGGGCACCTCCTGGACGGCCACCTTCAGCCCCAGGCCCTCCAGCAGCGCGGTGGCCTCGGCGACGGTGAGACCGGTGACCGAGGGGATGCGCGGCGCCTCGCCGGTGCCGTCCGAGACGGAGATCCGAACCGCCGAGCCCGTGGGTGCGCTGGCGCCGCCCGAAGGGTTCTGCTCGACGACCTGGCCGGCGGGGTGGTGGTGCGCGACGACCTCCACCACGGGCTTGAAGCCGGCCTCGCCGATTGCGGCCTCGGCCGCAGCCTGCTCCATGCCGACGACGGAGGGCACCTTCGACGTGGGCAGCGGCGGCGGTGCCGGGAAGTCCTCGACCGGCAGGTCGAGGTAGGCGAGCGCCGCCTGCATGAACGCCGACCAGATCGCGGTCGGCACGCACCCGCCGGTCATGCCGTTGGGGCAGTCGGGGTGGGTCAGCGGGTCCTCGCCGCTCTCGTGGCCGACCCACACGGCCGCGGACAGCTGCGGCACGAAGCCCACGAACCAGGCGTCGCGGAAGTTCTGCGTCGTCCCCGTCTTGCCGGCGGCGGGGCGACCGATGCGCCCGTTGCGGCTGGCGGTCCCGCCCTCGATCGGCCCACGCAGGATGCTGGTCGCCCGGGCGGCGACGCCGGCGTCGATCGCGCGCTCGCAGCGGTCGCCGCCGCGGCTGACGACGTTGCCGTTTCGGTCGACGACCTCGGTGATGATGAAGGGCTCGCAGTAGACCCCGTTGTTAGCCAGCGTCCCGAACCCGACCGCCATGTCGAGCGGGTAGGTGCCGTCGGTGCCGAGGATCGAGGCGCAGTGCCCGCCGAGCTGCGAGTTGCGCAGGCCCATGCGGTAGGCGACGTCCTTCAGTGCGTCCGGAGAGAAGTGCTCGTCGACCAGGTGCGCGAAGTAGACGTTGCTCGACACAGCCGTGGCCCGGGTCATGTCCATGACCCCGCCGCCGCCGTCGGAGTAGTTGCCGGGCTTCCAGCCGCCGCTGACGTTGGCGCAGTTGCCCTTGGGGACGTAAGGAGAGGGCGTGTCGATCGTGTAGGCCGGCGACACGCCCGCCTCGAGCGCGGCGACGACGCCGAACGCCTTGAACGCCGAGCCCGCCTGGCGTCCGTAGTCCGAGCCAAGGCCCGGCACGGCCGGGTTCACGTCCACCTGGCCAGGACCGGAGCCGAACGCGCGCGGGCCGAAGCCGATCGCGCGGATCTCGCCGGTGCGCGGGTCGACCGCCGTCAGCGCGCCCAGCGGCGGCGCGTCGGGTGACAGCTTCGAGCGGATCGCCTCCTGCGCGATGCGCTGGAGCTCCGGGTCGATCGTGGTGCGGATCGTGTAGCCGCCGGTGGCCAGGGCGCGGAAGCGCAGCCGTTCGGCCTCGGCGGGGTCGGGGTGGTCGCCGAAGGCGGGGTCCTCCTTCAGCTGCTCGATCACGTACGAGACGATGAAGTCGCTCGTGCCCTCGACCGTCACGTCGGACACGGCGCTGCGACCGCGCACGTTGAGCTCCAGCGGCTCATCCGCGTAGCGCTGCGCCTCGGCGGCCGAGATGTAGCCGAGCGAGGCCATCTGGTTGAGGACGATCTCGCGCCGGGCCAGAGCGTTGTCGGGGTGCTCGATCGGGTTGTTCCGCTCGGGGGAGCGCAGCAGCCCCGCCAGCAGCGCGGCCTCGGCCACGGTCAGGTCGGCCGGCTTCTTGCCCCAGTAGAGCTCGGCGGCCGCGGCGATGCCGTATGCGCCCCGCCCGAAGTAGGAGGTGTTCAGGTACGACTCGAGGATCGCGTCCTTGTCCATGCGCTTCTCGAGCTCGAGCGCGTAGACGGCCTCCTGGAGCTTGCGGTCGAGCGTCTGCTCGGTGTTCTCCAGGATCAGGTTCTTTACCAGCTGCTGGGTGATGGTCGACGCGCCGCTGGTGATCTCGCCCGCCCGCATGTTTCCGGCGGCCGCGCGCAGCACCGAGCGCCAGTTGACGCCCTCGTGCTCGTAGAAGTCCTGGTCCTCGGTGGCGATGACGGCCTGGCGGACGTGCTCGGGCACCTCGTCCAGCTCGACGATGAGGCGGTTCTCCTCGCGCACGAGCGCCAGCTGGTTGCCGTGGCGGTCGAGGATGACGCTGCGCTCCGCCAGCTCCCGGAGGTCCTCCGGGATCGGCGGGTAGTTCAGCATCGACTCGTCGATGGTCCGCACGATCGTGGCGCCGAGCCCCGCCGTCGGCGCCAGGATCGCCCCCAGCAGCACGGCCGCGCCGATGATCAGGAACGGGATCGCGAGCACGCGCAGAACCGCGCTCCCCATATCGCGGGACGCGGGCGGTCGGGTGGCGCGGCGGGAACGTGAAGGCATGGACTAGAAGGTGACCCCCGGCGCAGCAGGCCCCGGCCACCACGCCAAAGGATAGGTGTCGCCGGAAGGCCCCTCAATCGCCCGGGCTCAGCCGGCGCGCCCCACCAGACGGCTCGCGACCAGGTCCAGGCCGTCCAGATCATGCACGTCGCCGCCGAATCGCGGCACCTCGACCAGCGCTCCGGGGTCGATGCCGTGCAGGGCGCTGGCCACCGCCCGCCGCTCCCGCTGGAGCACGTCCAGGCGGTCCACGTGCAAGCGCAGGAGGGCAGCGGCGGTGCGCTCGGCGTCGCCGCCGCCATCCAGCGCCGCGACCGCCGCGGTGATCTTCGAGCGCTCCACCTTCGCCAGCTCGGGTGCGGCTCGCGGCGTCACGCGGTTCACGACGAGCCCAGCGGTCGGCATCCCGTCCTGCTCGAGGCGCTGCAGGAAGTAGCGGGCCTCGCGCAGCGCCGGCGGCTCGGGACTGGCGACGACCACGAAGGCGGAGCCGTGACCGCCGAGCAGGTGGTAGACGGCTTGGGCGCGGTCCTTGAAGCCCGCGTACATGCCCTCGAAAGAGCGGAAGAACTCGCCGAGGTCGTCGAGCACGCCCGAGCCGGTGATGCGCGACGCCGTCTTCATGAACATCGCGGTGCCGAACCCGACCGCGCGTCCCACGACCCTGCCGGCCTTCAGCCCGGGGCTGAGGAACATGCGCAGGAAGCGGCCCTCAAGGAAGTCGGTCAGCCGCTTGGGGGCGTCGAGGAAGTCCAGCGCGTTCCGCGTCGGTGGCGTGTCGATGACGATGCACTCGTAGCGACCGGTGGAGTGCAGGTCGTACAGCTTCTCCATCGCCATGTACTCGTGAGTGCCCGCGAGGGTGCTGGAGAGCTGCTGGTAGAAGCGGTTCGACTTGATCGCGGCGGCACGGCGCGGGTCGTCGGCGTGGCGGTCGATCACCTCGTCGAACGTCCGCTTCATGTCGAGCATCATCGCGTCGAGGTCCTCGACGTCCTTGACGGGCCGCGGCGTGTTGTCCAGGGAGCGCAGGCCCAGCGACTGCGCCAGCCGGCGGGCCGGGTCGATGGTGAGGACGATCGTCCGCCGGCCGCGGCGGGCCGCCTCGAGCGCCAGCGCCGCCGCCGTCGTGGTCTTGCCCACGCCGCCCGAGCCGGTGCACACGACGATGTGCGCCTGCTCGACCACGGGGTCGAGGTTGCGCTTGCGCGCCCGGTCCAGCTCGCTCCCCGCCGGCACGGCTACAGCACCCCCTCGAGGGCGTCGGCGAGGATGGCGATCTGCTCCTCGCCGAACTCCTTGGCCTCGACCTCCGGCAGCTCCAGCAGCGGGACCCGCAGGGTGCGCTCGAGGCGATCGCGCAGCGACCGCTGGAGCTCGAGCCGCGTGAGGTGATCGCGTCCGAGGTCGAGCAGCTCACCCGCGGCGGTCGCCGTTACGTCGATCCCCGCGCCGGCCAGGACCTCGGCCAGCCCGTCAGGCTCCAGCACCTCGGTGAGCTGCTTGCGCTCGGCGTCGCCGAAGCGCTCACCGAGCACGCGGTTGGCGACCACCGCGCCAAGCGCCACGCCGAGGTCACGCAGCGCGGTGATGCTCTCGAGCGTCTCGGTGACGGGCATCTCCTCGAGCAGGGTGGTGAGCACGACCTGTGTCCGGTGCGGGTCGAGGAGCATGTCCACCAGCGACTGGGCCTGGGTGCGGATGGGGCCGACGTTGACCAGCTCCGTGGCGGCATCGGGTGCGCGCAGGAAGTTGACGATGCGCCCGGTGGGGGGCGCGTCGACGACCACGAGGTCGTAGTGGAAGCGGCCGTCCGGGTCGCGGCGGCGCTCCAGCTCCTTGACCTTGCCGATCAGCAGGACGTCCTTGATGCCCGGGGCGGCGGTGGTCGCGAACTCGACCGCGGTCGAGCCGACCACGAACCGCGACAGCCGCCCGACCCCGTAGAACATCGCCAGGTACTCCTGAAGCGACGCCTCGGGATCGACCGACAGACCGAACAGGCTGGGCCGGAACTCGCGCTCGTTGAAGTCCCAGGCTGCGGTCGAGAACAGCTTCGAGAAGGTCTGGCGTCCCTCGACCTCGACCAGGGCCGTGCGGAAGCCGCTGCGCGCGGCCGCCAGCGCCAGCGCCGCGGCGACGGTTGACTTGCCGACTCCGCCCTTGCCCGTCACGAGGGCAAGGCGGCTCTCCAAGCGCGCTGTGGCCTCCACTGTGCTCCCGGTCTCGCGCTGGGCGCATGCCAGCCTGCCTCGACTGGCACAGTGATACCCCCCTTCGCGGCCGACCGTACACTTGCTCACATGGCCGCTCGTAGAGGTTCCCCTGCCTTCGCCATGCCCGTGAACGGGCGCAACGCCGGACGTGCCTCCCGCGTCGGCGTCCTGCTCCTGCTGATCGGGCTGCTGATGGCGCTCGGCAGCGGGCTGGCCGCCGCCCAGGAGTCAGACGGCGCCCTGATCGAGGTCATCGAGGTCCGCGGCGTCATCGACCAGACGATCTCCGATTACGTCACCGGCGCGATCGACACCGCCGCCGAGGCGGGCGCCGAGGTCCTGGTGCTCCAGCTCAACACCCCGGGCGGCCTCGGCGACTCCATGGAGGAGATCGTCACCGCCATCACCGAGAGCCCCGTGCCCGTGGTCGTGTGGGTCGGGCCCTCCGGGTCGCAGGCGGCCAGCGCCGGCGTGTTCATCGGCTACTCGGCGCACCTGCTGGCCATGGCGCCGGGGACGCTGATGGGAGCGGCCACCCCGGTCGCCCTCGACGGCTCGGATCTGAGCGAGAAGGTCGTCAACGCCGCCGAAGGCCGGCTGCTCGGCCTGGCCGAGCTGCGCGGCCGTGACACCGAGTTCGCCAGGGCCGCCGTGCGCGATGCCGCCGTGGTCGTCGCGGCGCCGCCCTCGGACGAGCCGGTCGAGCTGCCCGAGGACGCGGTCCTTCCCGAGGGCGCCGAGCGCGACGCCGTCGAGGTCCTCGACGAGTCGGCGCTGGCCGAGCGCGGCATCGTCGACTTCGTGGCCGGCTCGCTGCCCGACGTCCTGCGCGAGCTCGACGGCCGCGAGGTCGCCCTCGGCTCCGGCGGTGACCTCGAGCACCGCACGCTCGACGTGGACACCGTCACGGCCAACGTGCGCTTCAACAACCTCGGCCTGATGGGCCGGATCCTGCACACCGTCGCCAACCCGACGCTGGCCTACCTGCTGATCATCGGCGGGGCCCTGTGCATCCTGTTCGAGGTCTTCCAACCCGGCTTCGGCGTCGCCGGCATCACCGGCTTCGTGCTGTTCGCGCTGGGCCTCTACGGCCTGTCGGTGCTGCCGGTGAGCTGGCTCGCGTTCGCCTTCATCGTGATCGGCCTGATCGCCTTGGCGGTCGATCTGGCCATCGCAGGCCTCGGCGTGCTCACCGCGGGTGGCACGATCGCGCTGCTGGCCGGCTCGCTGATGCTGTTCTCCGGCCCCGACGTGCTGCGGGTCTCGCCGTGGGTGGTCGCGGCGGTGACGGTGTTCAACGTCATCTTCTTCGTCGGGATCATGACCTCGGTCCTGCGCGCCCAGGGCAACCAGGCGCTCGCCGGCGCCGAGGCCCTGGTCGGCGAGGTCGGGGTCGTGCGCTCCATGCTCAACCCCGAGGGCCACGTCTTTATCAACGGCGCCCTCTGGCGCGCCCGAGCCCCCGAGTCGGCCGGGCGGATCAAGACCGGCACGTACGTGAAGGTCCTCGGCCTGAACGACGGGCTGACGCTCGACGTCGAGCCGGTAGACGCGCCGAGCCGCTCCGCCGAGGCCGCCGAGACGCGCTGACGGCTGCTCGGCCGGCCCTGGGCACGCGGACCTCGGCCCTTTAGTCTCCGACCGGTAGCCGCCATACCTAGAACCGAGGGGGACAACGGATGGAACTTGATGGCGCCGCGATCTTCGTGCTGGTGCTCGTGGTGCTCGCGCTGGTGGGACTGGCCTCCTCCATCCGGATCGTCCAGGAATATGAGCGCGGCGTGATCTTCCGGCTCGGGCGCGTGATCTCGGGCGCGAAGGGACCCGGCCTGTTCTTCATCATCCCGATCATCGACAAGATGGAGAAGGTCAACCTGCAGACGGTCACGATGAACGTGCCGCAGCAGGACGTGATCACGCGGGACAACGTGACCGTGCGTGTCGACGCGGTCGTCTACTTCAACGTCGTCGAGCCCGTGAAGTCGGTCGTGAACGTTCAGAACTACCTGTTCGCGACCTCGCAGGTGTGCCAGACGACGCTGCGCAGCGTGTGCGGCACCGCCGAGCTCGACGAGCTGCTGGCTGAGCGCGAGCGCTTCAACTCCGAGATCCAGCGCATCGTCGACGAGCTGACCTCGCCGTGGGGTGTGAAGGTCACCCTGGTCGAGATCAAGGACGTCAACCTCCCGCAGGAGATCCAGCGCGCCATGGCGCGCCAGGCCGAGGCCGAGCGCGACCGCCGCGCGAAGATCATCAACGCCGAGGGTGAGTTCCAGGCCGCCGCGCGGCTGGCCGACGCAGCGGAGGTCATCTCCCAGCATCCGATGGCCTACCAGCTGCGCATGCTCCAGACCGTGAGCGAGGTCGCGGCGGAGAAGAACTCGACGTTGGTGCTGCCGATCCCGATCGAGCTGCTCGGCCCGTTCCAGTCGGCCTTCGGCGGCGGTGACAAGCAGGCGTCCACACCTGAGCGCTGAGCGCAATTTCCCCTTCACAGCCTTCCGGGGGTCGTCGTACGCTGCCGAAACGCGAGGTCGCCGACCTCGACTAGCACGGCGCAATTGATTCCGCGCGGAACTCGCAGAGCGCAGCGCACGTTTTCGGGATCATCGCACTGGGTGGTGTCGATCCCGCCAGCGAGCGTGAGCGAGCGAAGACGGGATCGCACTGGGAAAGGCTCGGGGTCGGGATGACGACGTTGCCTCTGCTCTCCGGGATGCCGGAGATCGGTTGGCAGCAGCACGGTCTGTGCCGCGCCAGCGATGGTGCGATCTTCTTCCCGCCGGTCCACTTCGAGCCGAAGCCCGAGCGCGAGGCGCGTGAGGCCAAGGCGAAGGCCGTCTGCGCGCAGTGCCCCGTCCGCGCCGAGTGCCTCGACTGGGCGCTGACGACGCAGGAGCCCTACGGCGTCTGGGGCGGCCTGTCGGAGCGCGAGCGCCGGGACCTGCTGGTGGGCAAACGCCCCCCGTCTGCCCCCCGCTCCCGTCGCGGCCAGACCACGTCGGCCGAGCAGAACAGCTAGGGCCGAGGCGAGGTCTCCCGCCGGGGCTGCCCCGGTTCCCCTCCCGAGCGCGCGATCGGCTACGTTCCGGGCTGGCAATCCCCGCACAGCCGAGGAGCGTTCCAGCATGCAGAAGTGGGAGTACGCAACGGCGCCTCTGATCAGCCACGCCTTGCAGGAGATCCTCAACAACTGGGGTGACGAGGGCTACGAGCTCGTCACCGTCGTCGACAACGTCGCCTACTTCAAGCGCCCGAAGGACTGATAGATGAGCACCCCGGAGGAGAAGCTGTCCGAGCTCGGCATCGAGCTGCCGACCCCGCCGGCCCCCGCGGCTGCCTACGTCCCGTTCGTCCGCACCGGCAACCTCCTGTTCACGGCCGGTCAGATCGCGACCTCGGACGGCGAGCTGGTCGCCACGGGTCTGGTCGGAGGCGAGGTCGACGTCGAGACCGCCCAGCGCTGCGCCCGCGCCTGCGCCGTCAACCTGATCGCGCAGATGAAGGCCGCGCTCGGCGACCTCTCCAACGTCCAGCGCATCGTCAAGCTCACCGTGTTCGTGGCCAGCACGCCCGACTTCAACGAGCAGCACCTGGTCGCAAACGGGGCCTCGGAGCTGCTGGTCGAGGTCTTCGGCGACCGCGGCCGACACGCGCGCTCCGCGGTGGGCAACGCCTCCCTGCCGCTCGGCACGCCGGTCGAGGTCGAGGCCGTGGTGGAGGTCGCCTAGCGGCGCGCTCGACCGAGCCGCCACGGCACACCAGCAGCGCCTAGAGCTGCGGCACGTCGTCAGCCAGCCCGAGGGGCGCCAGCGCCATCCGCGCCGTCCGGATCCCGGACAGCATCACTCGGAAGGAGCCGGAGCCCTCCTGGGTCCAGTGGCCGGACAGGTACAGCCCCTGCACGGGTGTGTCGTGGGCGAGCCGCTTGCTGGCGACCTGGTCGGCGCGCATCGCCCAGCCGTAGGCGGCGCCGCGGTAGTTGCCGGTGAAGCGCTCCAGCGTGACGGGCGTCGCCTGCTCGCAGAAGGTCATCTGCTCCCGGAAGCTCGGGTACACGCCGTCGATGACCTCTAGCAGGGCATCGGTGTAGCGCTGCTTGGCTTCGTGCCAGGGCTCGCCGAGGTCGTAGGGCGCCAGGCATGCCACCACGCCGACGTGCTCTCCCTCCGGGGCGTGCGAGCCGTCGAGCACCGAGGGGGTGGCGGCGAAGATGCCGTCGGGCCGGCCCTGGCAGCAGCTCTCGTACACGGCCTCGTGGTCGAGGGTGCTGAAGACGTAGACCTCGCTGGCGGGGTCGAAGTCGTTCAGGTCCAGCCTGGTGGCCGCGTACACGGAGAAGATCGACAGGGACGGCTCCATGCGGTGCAGCCGCTTCACGTAGCCCTCGGGCAGGTGCTCCTGGCCGACCAGCTGGTCAAGCGTCATCCGCGCGTCGGCGTTGGAGATGACCAGGGGTGCGCTGACCCGCTGGCCGTTCGCCAGCACAACCCCGCTTGCGCGGCCGTCCGTCACGAGGATCCGCTCCACGGCCGTGCCGACCACCAGCTCGCCGCCGTCGCGCTCCAGCGCAGCCACGAAGGCGTCCACCAGCTCCTGGAATCCGCCGAGGCAGTAGTAGGCGCCGTTGAGCAGCAGCAGGCTGAGGTACTGCGCGTAGAGGTAGAAGGACAGCTTGGACGGGGGCAGGCCGAACACGATCCAGAAGGCCGCGAGCGTCGCCTTGGCGGCCTGGTCGTTGACGAACTCGTCGAGGACCTGCTCAAGGGTTTTGGTCCGGTAGCGGAAGAAGGTGCGGTTGCGCGCCACCTCGGCGTCGAGGTCGCGCAGGCCGATCTGCATCTGGATGCGCGTGGCCTCATCGAAGAAGCGGAGGACGACGTCGATGAACGACCGGATGCCGTCCGACGCCGAGGGGAACGCGCTGGACAGCGACTCCACGAAGCCGTCTGCGTGCAGCGGCGGTCGCAGCGAGACACCCGGCATGGAGATGTGATAGGGCCGGCTCAGGGGGACGAGCTGGACCTTGTCCCGGACGTCCAGGTGACGCAGGAGCAGGTCGAGGAACTGCCCATCGCCCGCCTCCAGCGTGAAGTGCACCGCCGGATCGAACGTGTACGGGCCACGCTTGAAGGCGTGCGCGAGGCCACCGGGTCCGTCGTTGCGCTCGCACAGCAGCACGCTCAGCCCAGCACGCGCGAGGACCGCCGCCGCCGTCACCCCGCCGAGCCCGGACCCCACCACCACCGCGTCATAGGAATCTCTGCTGGCAGAACCGCCGCTCATGGCGCCTCCTTCCGAGATCGCCGGACCGGCGCACTGCCGCAAAGCCAACCCCGCCAGAGCTGAGTGGTCCCGCCTGCCGGCCCGCCTGCGGAGACATTATCGCCTTAACCGCGCACGATTCGGAGGTCTCCCGAGCGGCGTGTGCGTCCCGTGCGATCGAGGTGCTCGAGCAGCGGCAGGGCGTACTTTCGCGAGGTGCCGAGGAGCTGGCGCGCGCGCGAGGCCGTCAGGGGCCCCTCCTCGTCGAACGCCGCCTTGAGCAGCCTCACCGCGTCCTCGATGGCGGCTGCCGTCACGACCACCTCGCCGTCCAGGCGGACGATCTGCCCGGCGGCCTCGAGCTCGCGGACGAGCGCGGGTGAGGCGCCTGCGGACCGCGCGGCCTCGCTGATGCCGGGCGGCGAGAAGGGCTGTGCGCTCAGCGCGGCGAGGAGGCGGTCGCTCGCTGCGCGCTCGGACTCGTCCAGCTCGACGCGGTGCTCGGGAAGTCTCAGCCCCGCACCCTCGGACGCGAGCGCGCCCGCGGCCAGGAGGGCGTCGATGACGGCGGGCACCAGGTCGGGTGGGCAGCCGGCGGAGCGCAGCGCTTGCTCGGCGATGGCGCGCGGGGCCGCTCGGTCGATGCGGTGGTGCTCGTGGTGGTCGGCCATGGCGGCCGTGACGGCGTCCGCCCAGATCTTCAACCGCGCCCGTGCCGCCACGGCGGCCCCCAGGGACACGAGCTGACCGTCTGCGAGCGCAGAGTCCACGACCTCGGCGGTCGCGCCGACTGCGGCGGCCAGGCGCTGGCGGTCCTCGGCGCCGCGCTCCTCGAGATGCAGGACCGCCAAGCCGGTCGGGTCCTCGGCGTCGAGGGCTCGCGCGCGCCGCTCCAGCTGTTCGACACGGATGGAGCGCTGACCGGTGCCACGTGGGCGCGGCGGCGGAAGGGGGTCGAGGACGCGGCCTCCGGCGATGGTGGCGCTGCGACCGGCCTCACGCAGGACGAAGCGGTCGCCGGCGGTCAGCGGCAGCGGCGGCTCCAGCTCGACGCGCACGTGACCCTGCCCGGTGATGGCACGGCCCGAGGTCGGGAACAGCCGCACGCTGCGCTCCGCCGAGCCGACGTGCAGGTGCCAGGCACCCTTGCGGTCCAGCTCCCTGCCCGGCAGCACGCGGACCTCGGCGTCGAAGGCCGAGACGGCGGCCCACTGGTCGGGCCGCCCTAGGGCGTCGCCGCGGGTGACCGCGGACCGCTCCACGCCCGAGAGGTTGACCGCCACCCGCGAGCCGGGCAGCGCCTCCTCCAGCGAGGCGCCCAGGGACTGGAGGCCGCGGATGCGGCCGCGCAGGCCGGTCGGCAGCACGGCGACCTCGTCCCCGAGGCGCAGGTGACCGCCGGTGAGGGTGCCGGTGACCACCGTGCCGGCGCCGCGGATGGTGAAGGAGCGGTCGACCCACAGGCGCGGTCGACCGCGATCCTCCGGGACGGGTGCCGAGGTCACCAGCTCGCCGAGGGCCTCCCGGAGGCGTCCCAGCCCGTCGCCGGTGACCGCGCTGACCGGCACGATGGGCGCCGCGGACAGCGAGCTGCCGGCCAGCTCCTCCCGCACCATCTCCGCTGCCAGGTCCAGCATGTCGGCGTCGACGGCGTCGGCCTTGGTGAGCGCCACGACGCCGTGGCGGATGCCGAGCAGGTCGAGGATCGCCAGATGCTCGGCGCTCTGGGGCATCCAGCCCTCGTCCGCGGCGACGACCAGCAGGGCGAGCCCCACCGAGCCCGCACCGGCCAGCATGTTCGGGATGAAGCGCGCATGGCCGGGGAGGTCGACAAACGCGATCACGGGCGGAAGGTCGAACCAGGCGAAGCCGAGGTCGATCGTCAGCCCGCGCTCGCGCTCCTCGGCGAAGCGGTCCGGCTCCATCCCCGTGAGCGCCCGCACCAGCGTCGACTTGCCGTGGTCGACGTGTCCGGCCGTGCAGATGACCCGCATGCGACCAACCTAGGGTCCGGACGGCTTGCCGCGCGCGGCGGTACCTGGCGTCTCTGCTGCGCCCGCCAGCAGCGAGCGCACGGTCTCGACGTGATCCTCGGCGGTCAGCACCACGACGTCGTCACCCGCCTGCAGCACCGTGGCGCCGTTGGGCAGCAGGACGTCGCCGCGCCGGCGGATGCCCGTCAGCACCGTGCGCGGGGGCCACTCCACATCGCGGACGGCCTTGCCGGCGGCCTCGGCGCTCGCGTCGACCACCACCTCGATCAGCCGGGTGCCGGTGAGGTCCCGCAGCTGGGACGACGCGGAGCGGTGCTGGACGCCGACGCTGCGGGCGACCGCGCGCTGGTAGGCCTTGACCACGTCGGCGCGGCGGACCAGCCCGACCAGGCGGCCGTGGTCCTCCTCCGCGACCACGGGCAGCCGGCCGACGTCGATCGAGGCCATCCGCCGCAGCGCGCGGAACATGGGGTCCTCGGGTGTGACGGTCAGCACCCTTCGCGTGCAGATGTCGCCGGCGGTGAGGGTGCGAAGCCGCCGGACCGCCGCCGTCAGCTCGCCGGTGTCGTCGTTCACGTCCCCGAGCGCGGAGCGCAGATCGGCCAGCGTCACGATCCCGACCAGGCGGTCGCCGTCGCTGACGACCGGGAAGCCGTGGTGGCCGGTGCGGCGGAACAGGCGCTCGAGCTCGGGCAGCGGGAGGTCCTCGGGGACCGTGGCGGGGTTGGTGGTCATGATCTCGCCCACCCGCACGGTCTGCATGATGTCGATGTCCTCGGGCTCGCCGTACACCACCCCGCGCCGCAGCAGCGGGAGCGTGTACACCGAGTGGTCGATCAGCCGGTCGCCGATGAGGGTCGCGATCCCCACCGCGAGCATCAGCGGGACGACCATGTCGTAGTCACCGGTCAGCTCGAAGACGATCAGGACGGCCGTGAGAGGGGCGCGGTCCACCACCGCAAGAACCGCTGCCATCCCCGCCAGGGCGAGTGCGCCGGGGCGGATGGTGCCGGGCGGCAGGACCAGGGTCGCCAGGTGCCCGATCGACCCGCCGAGCGCGGCGCCGATGAAGATGGACGGCCCCAGCGAGCCCACGGAGTACCCGCTGCCGATGCAGACCAGCGTCATCGTCAGCTTGGCGGCGGTCAGCAGGAGCAGGAAGCCGACTCCGTACCAGCCCCCGCGGCCGAGGACGCCGTCGAGCATCTCGGCGATGGGGTGCTGCGTGCTGAGGCCCGGGACGGACGGCAGGTTGTCGCCGGTCCCGAGGATCTCCGGCAGCCCGAGCGCGACCACGCCCATGAGCAGGCCTGCGGCCGCGGTGCGCAGCGGCGGCCACAGCGGGATGCCCGAGATGAAGCGCGAGAAGACGGCCTCGCCGTGGATGAACAGCAGTCCCACCGCGACGGCGGCCAGGCCGACCAGCACGTAGAAGCCCAGCTCGGCCGGGTCGCCGAGCGAGTACGGCGGGGGGTTGTAGATCAGGGCGTCGCCGACGATCTGGCGCGCGGTGACGGATGCGACCACCGACGCGATGACCACGACCTGCAGGTAGCGCTGGCGGAAGCCGCCGATGATGACCTCGACCGCGAACAGCATCCCGCCAACCGGGGCGTTGAACGCCGCTGCGATGCCGGCCGCCGCCCCACCGGCGATCAGCGCGCGCTTCTGCTCCTCGTTCAGCGCGAAGGCGCGGCCCAGCGCGGAGCCGAACGAGCCACCCACCTGGACCATGGGGCCCTCGCGTCCGCCCGACGCGCCGGTCCCCAATGACAGGCCCGTGGCGACGAGCTTCCCGAACGGCAGCCCAGCCCGCATGCGCCCGCCGTGCAGCGCGAGGCTCTCCATGAGGTGTGTGACGCCGCCGCCGCGGGCCTCGGGCAGCCAGTAGGTGAGCAGCAGACCGACCGCAAGCCCGCCGAGGGTCGTGGCCGCGACCATCCTGATCGACCCCGCCGAGCGGCCGAAGGCGAGCAGCTGCACGGCCTCGATCAGCTCGATCATCGCGACCGCCAGCAGGCCGGTGCCGAGACCCACGACCGCGCCCAGGGCCAGCATGATCCCGTCGGCGCTGCGAGGTGCCGACGCCAGCGCGCGCACGCGCCGAACCCAGCGCCACGTGGCGACGCTGCTCAGCAGCTCCGAAGAGCGTCCGGTGGGAACCCCCGAGATGTGCGTCGTCCGCCGGCGGGGTTGGACCACTGGCGCCTCACTCCGCGGCGGCGTCGACGGCCGCGCTCAGCAGGTCGGCGAGCAGGTGGTCGTCGTCGGGGTCGACCGTTCGCGGGTCGATGAGCACGGCCCCGTCGTCGACGCGCACGATGACCGGTGGGGTTGACCGGCGCAGGGCCGCCGCCACCCGATCCGGCGCCGCGACCTTGAGCCGCAGCACACGGGTGGGCAGCGCCCGGTCCGGGGCCGCGCCGCCGCCGACCACGCTGGTCGCGTCCTGAACCTCGCCGCCGAGGCGCTCGGCCAGCCGCTGGGCGCGTTGGTCCACCTCGGAGACGTCGGAGAGGAGCATCCGCCAGATCGGCAGCTCCTCCAGGCGCCCGCGCAGGTGCGACTCAAGCGTTGCGACCAGGGCGGCGATGCGCAGCTTGTCGAGCCGCAGCGCCCGCGAGAGCGGATGGTGCCGGCAGGCCTCGACCAGGTCCGCGCGGCCGAACAGCAGGCCCGCCTGAGGCCCGCCGAGCAGCTTGTCACCGCTGCACAGCACCAGGTCGGCGCCGGCACGCAGCGAGCCGGTGACGCTGGGCTCCTCCGCCAGCCACGGCTCGGCGCGGTCATGCAGCAGCCCCGAGCCGACGTCGTGGACCAGCGGGATCCCGCGCCGGGCAGCGATGCGTGCGAGCTCGGCGACGCCGACGTCCTCGACGAAGCCCGTCATCCGGTAGTTGGACGGGTGGACCTTGAGGATCAGGGCGGCGTCCTCGACCCCTGTGTAATCCGAGGCCCTGGTGCGGTTGGTGGTTCCCACCTCGACCAGCCGCGCGCCCGACGCCGCCATGATCTCCGGCAGCCGGAACGACCCTCCGATCTCGACCAGCTCCCCGCGGCTGACCAGCACCGGCCGATCCCGCGCCAGCGTCGCCAGAACCAGCACCAGCGCGGCGGCGGCGTTGTTGACGGCCAGGGCGGACTCGGCTCCCGTGGCCTCGATCAGGAGGGGCTCGTAGGCCGAGCCGCGGGCACCGCGCGCGCCGGTGTCGAGGTCGAGCTCCACGTCGCAGGCGCCCGAGGCCTCGACCAGGGCGTCGCGGGCGGCGTCCGACAGCGGAGCCCTGCCGAGGTTGGTGTGCACGACCACGCCGGTGGCGTTGATGACGCGGCGCGGTGGGCCGGGCCGGCGCGCCTTGAGGTCGCTGGCAGCCGCCGCGACGAGCTCGGCGGCCTCGGGGACGTCCGCTCGGCTGCCGTTGCGCAGCTCGGACCGGGCGCTCTCCACGCTGCGCCGGAGCGCGTCCAGCGTCGACGCGCGGCCGTGGCGTGCCACCAGGTCGGCGGCCAGGTCGAGCAGTGCGTCGATGCGCGGCAGGGCGGACAGCGGAGAGTCGGCCATGGCGGCAGTATCGCGCGCCGGCGCCGGAGCGCTTTCGACCGGGCGGGCGCTTGCGGTCAGCCGTTCGCTCTCAGGAGCTCCAGGGTGGCGGCGTCGCACGTCACCTCGGACTCGTCGACGGTCGGGGCCTCGAGCGCAGCGGTGAGCGTCACGGGCAGGTCGGAGAGGGCCTTGGCCAGGGGCGCAGCGGCCCTGGCCGCCTCCTTGTCCTTGCCGGCGAGCCCGGTCAGCAGCCGCTCCAGTGCGACGTCCAGGAGCAGTTGACCCTTGCCGTTGGTGGGCTGTGCGTCGAGGGAACCGGCTGGGCCGCTGAGGCGGATCGCGACCTTGGCGGCCTCGCTTGCCACCTGCTCGACCCGGAGGTCGGTCGCCTGGGGCGGGCCGTCGCCGAGCAGCGCGGCGATCGCCTGGCGGCAGCCGGCCAGAA
The DNA here is from genome assembly GCA_964629825.1 of uncultured Actinomycetota bacterium. Classification (GTDB taxonomy): domain Bacteria; phylum Actinomycetota; class Nitriliruptoria; order Euzebyales; family Egibacteraceae; genus CAZVUW01. The sequence continues at coordinate 12,385 of CAZVUW010000030.1, read as the reverse complement.
GTCGCTCCAGCGCTTCGACCTGCACGCCGCCGTGCTCGAGCGGGGCGCCCTCGAGGGTGACCGTGAGATGGGTGGTCTCCGCCTCCTCGATGGTGGAGCGGATGTGCTCCGCGCGCTCCTTCAGCGTGTGGTGCATCAGCTCGAGGCCCGGGTGCGCGGCAACCACCGGGTCGGCGTAGGACTCCAGGGCGTGGTCGAGCTCCTCGAGCTGCTCCCGCAGCTGCTGGATGCCCGGCCCGGCGCTGACCTTGCGTGCCTTTGGCGCCCCGGTCACGGGTGCACCTCGACCAGCCCGCGCTCGTCGCCGTCGCGGTCGTGCGAGAAGTAGGCCTCGAGCCGCTCCAGCGCGATGAGGAACTTGCTGTGCCCGGGGTGCTCCTCCGGGTAGGAGGCCAGCGGGTAGGAGTCGCAGTTCCAGAAGCTCTCGGTGTAGTGGCCGGCGACCAGCGCGCGAACGAGGAGCTGGCGGTGCTCGGGCAGCGCGTCGAAGGCCTCCCCGTCTATGACGGTGACGATGTCCGCGTCGGCCGGGTCGGGCTTGTTCGAGGTGAAGCTGCCGCCCAGCCACTGGAAGTGCACGGGCACGAGCTCCGCCAGGGCCTCCCGGTGGTGGGTCCAGTAGGCGAAGATCCCGCTGCGGGTGCGCGAGGTCGGGAACGCGTCGACCAGCGCAGCGCGGATGTCGTCAGCGGTGGCCTGGTGACGGCCCGGTGGGAGGTTGCCGCTGTCGTCGAACTCGGGGATCGCCACGGGCGCTACCGTGCCCCCGCCAACCGCCCGACCAAACCGCTCGTCTGGCCCCATGGGGCCGGGGAGCGGAACTCCCGGCAGGCCCATGGGGCCAGTCCTGGCGAAGTGCGCCATCGCAACCTGGCTAGCATGCGCTGCATGCCTCCCGATCAGCCGCGCCCGGCCGCAACCGTGATGCTGCTGCGGGATCGACCGCCGGGTTGCGAGGTGCTGATGCTGCGGCGGCACCATCGCAGCGCGTTCGCGGCGGACATGTGGGTGTTCCCGGGCGGGACGGTGGACGCCGCCGACCGCACGCTGCCCGAAGGGCTCTGGCAGGGGATCGAGCCGGGCGCGATCGCGGGTCGGTTCGAGGTCTCGGCCGACCTGGCGCTCGGGCTGCACGTGGCCGCGGTGCGCGAGACGTTCGAGGAGGCGGGCGTGCTGCTGGCGGCGACCGGGGACGGCGAGCACCCCCGAACGCAAGAGCCGGAGTGGGCTGAGGTGCGCCGCCGTCTGGCAGACCGCGCCGACGGCTTCGACTGGAGCGGCTGGCTGGAGCGCGAGGGGCTGGTGCTGGACCTCGGCACGCTGGCGTATCACAGCCGCTGGGTCACGCCGCTGCAGGAGCCGCTGCGCTACGACACCGCCTTCTTCGTCGTGGGTGTACCGGAGGATCAGTCGGTCGTGCACGACGCCGTCGAGGTGACCGATCAGCTGTGGATCTCGCCGGCGGCCGCGCTCGACGCCCACGCCCGCGGGGAGCTGGCGATGATGTATCCGACGGTGCAGAGCCTGGAGGCCCTGAGCTCATTCGACTCGGCCGCGGCGGCGGTCGCTGCCGCCCGAGATCAGGACGTGATCCGTAGCCTTCGCCCCCACATAGAGATCGGGCCGGAGGGAGCTCGGGTGGTCCACCCCGACGACCCCGAGTACGCGGAGCTGGACCGGCGGGCCAGGGCATGAGTGAGAACCTCAACGACGAAGGCCGCACCCGGCGCCTGGACGAGCTGACCACCGTCGTCCTGGCGCCCAACCCCTCGTTCATGACGCTCCAGGGCACCAACACCTACCTGCTGGGCGTGCCCGGCAGCGGCGCCGTCGTGGTGGTCGACCCGGGACCCGACCTGGTCGAGCACCGTGCCGCGGTGGACGCCGCGATCGCCGCCGCCGATGCCGAGGTTGCGGCGGTGCTGATCACCCACCATCACGCGGACCACGCGGAGGCGGCCGGGTGGGCGAACGACTGGGGCGCTCCGCTGCACGCCTTCACCCCGCGGCTGCTGCGCGCCGAGGCGGCCGCAGTGCTGGACGGGCAGGAGCTGTCCTTCGCGGGCCTGCGGCTTGAGGCGGTGCACACCCCCGGCCACTCGAGCGACCACCTGTGCCTGCGCGTCGTCGACAGCGGGGCCGTGCTGACCGGCGACCACGTCCTGGGGGAGGGCACCACGATCGTCGCCTGGCCGGACGGCGACATGGCGAGCTACCTGGCGTCGCTCGAGCGGCTCGCCGCCCTGGACGCGCCCGTCCTCTACCCGGGCCACGGGCCGGTCGTCGAGGACCCGGCGGGGACGGTCTCCTACTACCTCGAGCACCGCCGGGAGCGGGAGGAGAAGGTGCTGGCAGCCCTGCGGGACGGCGCCGGCACCCCGGCCGAGATCGTCGCGCGCGTGTACGCCGACGTGGACCCGGTCCTCCACCCGGCCGCCGAGCGTCAGGTCCGGGCTCACCTCGACAAGCTGGCCGCGGAGGGCTCTGTCACCGGCGACGGCGGCACCTACCGTGTCTGACAGCGATGGCTGACCCCGCAGACGCCCGACGCCGAGCCTGCTGGCGAACCGTCCGCGGCATTGCCGGCGGCGCCGTCCTCGCCTTCATCGCGGCTGCCGCGGTGAGCGTGCTGATCAGCCGCGAGCGCGGGTTCGTGCCGCTTGAACCGGTGACCCCGCCTCCGATCGCCGTGCCCGAGGAGGACTCCTCCGACGGGGAGGAGGTTGAGCAGGTCCAGTCGCTCCCGCCGACGCCCGCGCCGCGCGAGCCGACCGAGGCCGATGCCGCCGCGTTCGCCGCCTCGTTCGAGCCGCCCCGGGCCGAGCAGGTGGAGATGGTCATCGTCGACCTCGACCAGGACGACCGCAGCGAGGTCGTGGTCGCCTCGATCGTCGACGGGGTCGCGCGCATCGATGTCGCGAGGTGGGATGGCGAGGGCTACGAGGTCGCCTTCACCGGACGGGGTGGTCCGGCGGAGGTGATCGAGGAGTTCGCCGTCCGCGACGTCACGGGTGATGGGACGCGCGAGATCGTCGTGCAGCAACGAGCTCCCGAGCGGCGCAGCCTCGGGCTCTGGGGTGTCACGGACGAGGGGATCGCCCGGCAGGAGGCGCACGGCGGCTGCTGGGACGGCTCCCACGTCTTCGGCGTCCAGGGCGCCGAGGTGGCCAGCGGCGAGCTGATCGCCACCTGCGATCCCGAGCGCGGCGAGGTGCCGCCGGGCGGCAGTCAGCGCTACGTGTGGGACGGCGAGGCCTGGAACGCCGAGCTCGCCGAGGAGCCCATCGACAGCGCCACCTGAGGGTGCCCCGCGTCGCGCTGCGCCGCCGCTTTCGACCCTCGCCGATCACGCGCCAAGCGCGCGTCCTTTCGGCCAGCGCCGTGGTTAGGAGCAGCAGCGGGCCACGGGTAGGATCCGATCTCCAGTCCGTGGCCCCCATCTGACGGCAACGGGGCCGTCAGACCTGCGTCGCGGAGATTGCACCCCCAGGAGGAACCGAACCGTGGCCATCCCACTACCACCGGCCAAGTCCGTGCTAGTCAACCCCTCCCAGGAGGAGCTGCGCGAGCTGGCGGCGCAGATGCCGAACGCGGTCGAGACCGAGTTCGGCAACCTCAACATCAAGGCACGGGTGACGGCGCGCTCGGCGGGCTCCTCCTTCGTGATCACCGACGACCCGTCGACCACCGAGAAGCCGACGATGAGCCGGGCGGACTACGAGAAGGTCGTCCGCCACCAGGAGGCCTACATCGCCGACCAGGACATGGTTCTGGTCGAGGGCTACATCGGACCCGAGAACTCGCCGCTGAAGCGGCCGGTGCGGCTGTACATCGAGCGGGCGAACGCCAACATCCCGGCGATGCAGCAGCAGCTGTACTACCCCAAGGACGCGGACTGGAACGAGGATGACGCGCTGACCGTCATCTACACCCCGAACTGCCCCGCCGACGGCTACCCGGACGACCGCCTGGTCACGATCGACCTCGAGAACTGGGTGACCCGGGTGCTCAACATCGACTACTTCGGCGAGTCGAAGATGGGCGGCCTGCGGATGTGGATGGAGTGGGCCTACCAGCAGGGCGCCCTGGCGATGCACGCCGGCGCCAAGGTGATCCCCACGCCGGAGGGTGAGAAGGTCTGCCTGATCATCGGCCTGTCCGGCACCGGGAAGACCACGACGACCTTCACCAAGCAGAACAACTCGCTGCCGGTGCAGGACGACATCGTCGCCCTGGTCGAGGGCGGCGCCGTGTACTCGACCGAGAACGGCTGCTTCGCCAAGACCTACGGCCTCGATCCTCGCTACGAGCCGACCATCTACAACGCGCTGGCGTCCCCGGAGGGCTGGCTCGAGAACGTCGCCGTCGACGAGAACGGCAAGGTCGACTTCTTCGACGACTCATACACCGCCAACGGGCGCGGCACGTTCGCGCTCTCGGCGATCGAGCACTACGACCCCCGCAAGCTCGGCAAGGCCGACTTCCTCCTCATCCTCAACCGCAACGAGAACATCGCTCCCGCGGTGGCCAAGATGGCCTCGGTCGAGCAGGCTGTTGCCTACTTCATGCTCGGCGAGACCAAGGGCACCAGCGCGGGCGGCAAGGCCGAGGCGGGCAAGAACCTGCGGGTTCCGGGCACCAACCCGTTCTTCATGCGCAAGGAGTACCTCCAGGGCAACCGCCTGGCCGAGCTCATCCGCTCGATGGACTACGACTTCGGCGTGTACGTCCTGAACACGGGCAGCGTCGGCGGTCCCGACGGCACCGAGGGCTCGAAGAAGGTCAAGATCCCGCACTCCTCCGCCATCGTGAAGGCCATCGCCGAGGGCACGATCAAGTGGGAGGAGGACCCAGACTTCGGCTACCTGGTGGCAACCGAGGTGCCGGACTTCGATGACCCGGAGCTCCTCCAGCCGCGTCGCCTCTACGAGCGGCAGGGTCGCCTTGAGGAGTACCGGCAGCTGGTGGAGAACCTCAAGAACGACCGGCGCGAGTACATGCGCCAGCACGAGGGCCTCGAGCCGGGGATCATCGAAGCCCTGGGCTAGCGCTCGGACAGCTTGCGGCCGGCCGTGGCGTTCGCCCGGCCGGCCGCTGCGCTGTCGGGACTACGACGGCTGCGGCACCAGCTCGTGGGCGGTTCCGACGCCCGACCAGCGCCGCAGCTCGGCGTCGAGGTCGAGCCGGTCGATCGGCGCGGCGTTCTCCCACTCGCCCCAGGTGGCGCGGGGGAGCATCCACATGATCTCGAACTCGTTGCCGTCGGGGTCGACGCCGTAGAGGCTCTTGGTGGCGCCGTGGCTGGACTCGCCGGTGAGGGCGCCGACGGAGAGCAGAGCCTCACGGGCTTCCGCCAGCTCGTCGATCGTGTCGACCTGCCACGCGAGGTGGTAGAGGCCGACGGTGCCCGGCTGCTTGGGGGCGCGAGCGACGCCGAACAGGCCGAGGTCGTGGTGGTTGCCCGAGCGCGGCAGCCGCAGGAAGGCGGCGTTCGCGCGCGGCTCCCTGGCTATGACCTGCATGCCGAAGACCTCGGTGTAGAAGCGCTCGGCGCGTTCCAGGTCCGTGACGAACAGCACGGCGTGGTTGAGTCGGACGGGCGAGAACATCGCATACCTCCAGCGGGTCGGGTGGGTTGCCCGCTACAACCGCGCATCCGGTAGAGATATTTCCAGTTGGAAAGATATTGTGGCAGGCATGGAGAGCTCGACGCGGCGCTTCGCCGCCCTGGGCCGTGCCGCCGGCCGCGACCGCGACGTCAGCCGAGCCGTCGTGGCGATCCTTCGCACCGCTTCCCGGGTGTCGCAGAACCTCGAGCGCGCACTCTCCGAGGCGGAGCTGACGCTGCCCCAGTTCAACGTCCTCATGGAGCTGGCCGCGGGGCCGGCGGAGGGGCTGCCGCTAACCGACCTCAGCGGTCGATTGGTGGGCAGCCCGCCGAGCATCTCGTGGCTCACGGACCGCATGCAGCAGTCCGGTCTGGTGGCCAAGCGCCGCAGCCGCGACGACGGCCGCGTCGTCCTGGTCGCCATCACCGAGGACGGCTGGGCAGGGCTGGAGCGCTCGCTGCCGCTGGTCTCCCGGGTCGAGCGGTCGCTGCTGGCCGGTTGCAGCGCCGACGAGCTGCGGCTGCTGGCCCGGCTGCTGGGCGAGATCGCCGAGCAGCCGAACGGCAGGCGCTGAGGTTCCGCCCCCGTCTAGCGCAGCAGGGCGCGCAGGTCGTCGGCGGCCCGCGCGGGGACGGGACCCACGACGGTCAGCTCGGCCGTTGCGCTGCCGGCGTAGCCGAGCGCGCCGATGTAGTCGACGAGCTCCCTCGACAGCTTGGGACCGACCAGCAGGACCGCCGCACCGCTGCGGGCGGCCAGCGGCGCGGCGCCCAGCGCCCAGGTCCAGGCGTCGTCGCCGTAGGCGGGTGCGGCGATCCAGCTCCTGGCCCGGGTGTCGCGGTAGCCCCATAGAACCCGGGCGGTCTCGGCGGCGGTTCCGATGCGCGTGCTGCCAGCGACGCGCTTGGCGCCGAGCGTCTGCACGACGGAGCCGGCCACGGCCCCGGAGCCGCCGAGGACGCTGATCGCGCGGGGACGCAGTTCGGCGAGCGCTCGGCGGGTCTCGCCGGGCACGGCGTCCGGCAGCGTCAGCAGCACGGGCTGGGCGGTGCGCGCGCCGTAGGCCCCGCCGGCGACGGCGTCGGGCCAGTCGTAGCCGGTGGCGATCAGCACCCTGTCGGGGCGCCCCTCTCTGGCTGCGAGCGCCTTTGCGACCTGCTCCGCGGTGCCGAAGCGGGTGGACCCGAACAGGCGCCGCACGTCCCAGCCGGCTGCGCGCAGCTCGGACTCAACGCCGCCGTGGACGGCCTGCTCGCCGCCGACGATCCATACCGTGCGCCCCTTCGGCAGCACCCCCTCGAGGGCCGCTCGAACGGCGGGGTGGGCGACCGGGCCTGGGGGAGTGAGCAGCAGCGGTCCATGCGGACCGGCCAGCGGCCCGGCGGCGAGGGCGTCGGCGAAGACGTCGTCGCGGACGAGGACCGCATGCTGCGCGCCGTCGCGGAAGGTCTTGGCCGCGGAGTCCGCCAGCGCGGCGACCGCGCGGCTGACCTTCGCCGGTGCCCCACGGGTCAGGCGCTGCGTCACGTACGTCCGGCCTCCGGCGGAGGCGATGCCGATCCCGAGGTCGGTGAACCTGGGGTCGAGCACGTTCTGGCGATGAGAGGGGGACGACATCAGCAGGTCGTGCAGCGCCCGGGCCACGTCGCCCTCGGAGCCGACCACGGCGACGTTCTCGGCGTAGATGCTCACCTCGCGCGGCAGGCGGCTCCGCAGGTCGCCGTCGTGGCTGAGCCGACCGGCCTTCGCCATCTGCCTGCTCCAGGTCCGCGCGCTGGCGACCAGGCGCACGTCGACGCGCAGCGGCGGAGCCCCGGCCCGGGATCTCGCCTCGTTCACCAGGCGGACGAGACGCCACTCGGTCTGCCCGGTGCTGACGGCCTCCGCGCCGGTCGCCGGGGCGACCGGAAGCGCGCAGAGGAGGAGCACCAGCGCGATCAGAACCGCGCCTGCACGTCCGGGGGAGGACGGCACGGCTAGCCCTTCATCAAGGTCGTCCGCAAGCGCGTGCACGTCGCGCTCGCGGCGACTGCGTGCGGCCGCGCGAGCACTCGAGGGCCCTGCTGGGGGCGCCGAGGCGCCGGGGGGCGAGCGCGGCCTCCTGCAGCGGCAGGCCAGGGAACTTGCAGCCGGAGGTCCGACCGACCTAGGCTGCCCGACGTTAGGTGAACCTCACCAAACGCCAACCTGCCTGCGCAGGCTCATGCTAGGGCCTCGTCGAAATGGAGGGAACGTGACCTTGCTTGGACGATCGACCACCTGGCTGCGGCTGCTGGCCGCCGGGCTTCTGCTCGGGCTGCTCGCCGCCGGCTGCGGAGGGGAGAGCACCGACGACCCCAGCGAGGCGACCTCCGAGGTTGCGGAGTCGCCCGCGGATGACCAGGACGCCACCGAGAGCGAAGCGGCGACCGAGGCCACCGACGAGGCGACCGACCCCGAAGGGGCCGGCGACGAGGAAGGGCCGCTGACCATCTACTCGGGCCGCAACGAGGATCTGGTCGGTCCCCTGCTTGAGCAGTTCACCGAGGAGACCGGCATCGAGGTCGAGGTTCGCTACGGCGACACCGCCGAGCTCGCCGCAACCATCCTCGAGGAGGGCCAGAACTCGCCCGCCGACGTCTTCTTCGGGCAGGACGCGGGCGCGCTCGGAGCCCTGCGCGACCAGGGCATCCTCGCCGAGCTGCCCGCCGAGACCCTCGACAAGGTCGAGGAGCGCTTCCGGGCCACCGACGGCACCTGGGTGGGCGTCTCGGGCCGCTCGCGAGTGCTCGCCTACAACACCGAGACGCTGTCCGAGGACGACGTCCCTGACAGCGTCCTGGATCTGACCGACGAGCAGTGGTCCGGTCGCGTCGGCTGGGCGCCCACGAACGGGTCCTTCCAGGCCTTCGTGACCGCCATGCGCGTCGAGCTCGGCGACGAGGCCACCGGCCAGTGGCTCGAGGACATGCTCGCCAACGACGTACAGGTCTACGACGGCAACACCGCCATCGTCGAGGCCGTCAGCCGCGGTGAGATCGACCTCGGCCTGGTGAACCACTACTACCTGTACCGCTACCTGGCCGAGGACCCCGACTTCCCGGTGGCCAACGCCTTCCTGCCGGGCGGCGACGTGGGGTCGCTCGTGAACGTGGCCGGGGTCGGGATCCTGACCACCACCGACCAGCCCTCCGCCGCCGAGGAGTTCGTCGCCTTCCTGCTGTCCGACACGGCGCAGGAGTACTTCCGAGACGAGACCGTCGAGTACCCGCTGGTCGCCGGCATCGAGGCCGACGAGCGGCTGCCCGCGCTGGAGTCGATCGAGACCCCCGACCTCGACCTCTCCGACATCTCCGATCTCCAGGGCACGCTCGAGCTGCTGCGCACCACCGGCGTGCTCCAGTAGCAGGTCCCCGCAGCGAAGGCCCCCGGAGCGCCGCGACGGCGCGCGGGGGCCTTCGTCTGTCCGCCTGGCCGCGTCAGATGAGACCGGCTGCGGCCGCGACCTCCGCCAGCGCCGCGGCGTGGTCGGAGGGACGAGCGTGGGCGTTCAGCCCGCTGGGGTTGGGCAGCACGTAGAGCGCCGCGCCTTCCAAGCGCTCCCGCTGCAGCCCCAGGCGCGCCCGCGGCCGGCCGAAGGCGCTGCGGTAGGCGGTCACGCCGAGCACGGCCACCACCCTCGGCTGCCAGGCTGCGACCTTGGCGGTGAGGATCTCGGCGCCGGCCCGCAGCTCGTCGGCGGTGAGCTCGTCCGCGCGGGCGCTTGCGCGGGCGACGATGTTCGTGATCCCGACCCCGAGCGCGGGCAGCTCGTGCTGGCGCTCGGGACCCAGCAGCTCCGGCGTGATGCCGGCCGCGTGCAGGGCCGGCCAGAAGCGGTTGCCGTGGCCGGCGAAATGCGCGCCCATTCTGGACGAGCGCACGCCCGGGTTGATCCCGACGAGCAGCAGCCGCAGCCCCGGTCCGACCACGTCGGGGATGGGTCGCAGCTCCTCGGCGCCGCTCGTCGGTGCGCTGGTCGAGGTCACGTCCGGGCGCCCTCGCGGCTCAGGGGAGCTGGGAGCCGGTCGCCGGGCGGCGATTGCGCATCTGGCGCGCGATCCTCAGCAGGCGCCTGGACTCGGCGGCCGCTCGCGAGGCCCCCGCGACGTCACCACGCGCGCGCAGCTGACGAGCGCGCACGGCCTGGGCGCTCGCGCGCTGGATGAAGTGCCTGCGCAGATCCCGCAGGGACAGGGCGGCGGTGGTGGGGGTCGGTGAGTCCATCTCGGCTTCGTCAGGTAGCGGACGTCACCGCCATCCTGGCAGCGGCGGCCTCGGACCGCACCCGTCCAACCCGCCCGGGAGGCTCCGCCCCCCGAAGTCCCGCCCCCCAAGTCCCGCCCACCATGTTCGGTGTTGTTTTCGACGGACATGTCCGTCGAAAACAACATCCGAGCGGGCGGGGCCGCGCCGCCGGGTCGACGCGCGAGTTGGATGTTGTTCTTGCCGTGCATGTACGGCAAGAACAACATCCGCGCTTGGGGCGGCCTGGCTTGGGGCGGCCTGGCTTGGGGCGGCCTGGCTTGGGGCGGCCTGGCTGGGGGCGGCCTGGCTGGGGGCGGCCTGGCTGGGCGGGCGGCTACTTGGCGCTGAAGTACTTCGCCTCCGGGTGGTGGACGATCAGCGCGTCGGTGCTCTGCTCGGGGTGCAGCTGGAACTCCTCGCTGAGGTCCAGGCCGATCCGCCCGGCGTCGAGCAGGTCGATCAGCGGCTTGCGGGCCTCGAGGTCGGGGCAGGCGGCGTAGCCGAACGAGTAGCGCGACCCGCGGTAGCCCTGGCGGAACAGCTCCTCGACCGTGTCGCCGTCGTCGCCGTCGATGCCGAGCTCGGCGCGGATCCTGGCGTGCCACAGCTCGGCCAGGGCCTCGGCCATCTCGACCCCGACGCCGTGCAGGTACAGGTACTCGGTGTAGGCGTTGGCGGCGAACAGCTCGGCGGTGCGCTCGCTGACGCGGTGGCCCATGGTCACGGCCGAGAACGCGATGACGTCCCGCTCGCCCGATGACACCGGCTTGAAGAAGTCGGCGATGCAGAGCCGTCGGCCGCTGGTCTGGCGCGGGAAGGTGAAGCGGGCGGCCTCCTGGTCGGAGTCCGGGCCGTCCCACACGATGACGTCGTTGCCGTCGCTGTTGGCCGGCCAGTAGCCGTGCACGGCTTGCGGGACCAGCAGCCCCTCGGCGCGACAGCGCGCCAGCGTGTCGCGCAGCGCGGCCTCGCCCTCCTCGACCTGGTCGGCGGAGAAGCCCCACTGGTTGCGGAACAGCGCCCTGCGGTTGAGCATCGCGACGATGTCGTCCAGCGGGATCCCACGTGTCACCCGCGAGCCCCAGAACGGCGGCGTCGGCACCGGGATGTCCGTGGCGACCTGCGGCGGGACGACGTCGGAGGTGCTGGCCTCGCGCTTCCTGCCCTTGAGCTCGCGCTTGTGCTCGCCGGCGACGCGGCCCCAGTCGTCAGGCGGTCCACCGGCGGAGCGGTGCGCGACCAGCTCGTCCATGGTCGCCAGCCCGGCGAAGGCGTCCCGGCAGTAGAACAGCGGACCCGGGTAGACCTTGCGGAGGTCCACCTCGACGTAGGCGCGGTTGAGCGCGGCGCCCCCGAGCAGGACCGGGTAGCGCTCGGCCAGGCCGCGCCGGGCCAGCTCCTCGAGGTCCTCGCGCATCACGACGGTGGATTTGACCAGCAGACCGGACAGGCCGATGGCGTCGGCGTTGAACTCCTCGGCGGCGGCGATGATCGCGTCGATCGGCTGCTTGATGCCGAGGTTGCGCACCTCGTAGCCGTTGTTGGTGAGGATGATGTCCACGAGGTTCTTGCCGATGTCGTGGACGTCGCCCTTGACCGTCGCCAGCACGATGCGGGCCTTGCCGCCGCTGTCGGTCGACTCCATGTGCGGCTCGAGGTAGGCGACGGCGGCCTTCATGCACTCGGCCGACTGGAGCACGAACGGCAGCTGCATCTGCCCGGAGCCGAACAGCTCGCCCACGACCTTCATGCCGGCCAGCAGGTGCGTGTTGATGATGTCGAGCGGGTCCATCCCCGCTGCAAGGGCCTCATCGAGGTCCGCGTCGAGGCCGTCGCGCTCGCCGTCGATGATGCGCCGCTGGAGCCGCTCGGTCAGCGGCAGCGCGGCGAGATCCTCGGCGCCTCCGCGGCTCTCGCTGGCCCCCTCGAACAGCTCCATGAGCCGGTGCAGCGGGTCGTAGTCGCCGCTGCGGCGGTCGTAGATCAGGTCCGTGCAGACCTTGCGCGCCTCATCGTCGATGCGGTGCAGCGGCAGGATCTTGCCGGCGTGGACGATCGCGGCGTCCAGCCCCGCCTCGACCGCCTCGGCCAGGAAGACCGAGTTCAACACCTGCCGCGCCGCCGGTGACAGCCCGAAGGAGACGTTCGACACGCCGAGGATCGTGAACGAGCCGGGGATCTCGGCCTTGACCCGCCGGATGGCCTCGATCGTCGCCATGGCGTCGCCGCGCAGATCCTCCTGCCCGGAGCCGAGCGGGAAGGTCAGCATGTCGAAGATGAGGTCGCTCGCCTCGAGGCCGTACTCGTCGATGGCGATCTGCGCGATGCGCTTGGCGACCTCGACCTTGTGCTCGACGGTGCGGGCTTGCCCCTGCTCGTCGATGGCGAGCACGACGACCGCGGCGCCGAACTGCCGGGCGAGGCTCAGCACCCGGTCGGCCTTGCGCCGGCCGTCCTCGAGGTTGACCGAGTTGATCACCGGTCGGCCGCCGATGCGCCGCAGCGCGGCC
>CAZVUW010000029.1:0-29802 GCA_964629825.1 uncultured Actinomycetota bacterium | reverse complement strand
GGGTCAGAACGGGACCGCGGCCGACCCTTTCGGCGTCCCAGGGTGGCCCGTCGCGCATCGTGGTATGGCGGGCGCGCGGGGGGCCCGGCGCGCCGCCAAGTATGGGGTTCCCCGGCACCCCCTGGCGATGGGGACGCCAGGAACCGTAGGAGAGCCCCGGTTACCATGACGCCTGCGTCACGTGGGGCTTCGTCGGCCTCGGCCATTACCGGAGTTGCCATTCGTGAGCGATCTTTGCCCACCGTGCCCACCAAGCATTGAGGGGCCTAGCAGACTTCACGGATAGCGCTGCCGATCCGGGGTCAACTCCTCCCCAAGAGCCGTCGTGCGCCGCCGGAGCGCGCGCTAACGCGGTGGCCTTGCGAAGATGATCAGTGGGTGCCCGCGGCAGGATTCGAACCTGCGGCCTTCTGCTCCGGAGGCAGACGCTCTATCCCCTGAGCTACGCGGGCGGGGTGCGGGGCGAGTCTAGCAGGCGGCGGGAGGCGCCTGACTCGGCTGGCAGGCGGCACGGCCAGGGGCGAGAGGCCAGGGACCCGCCGAGCCGGGCACCGCCCTACGACGCGCAACAGAAGCAGCGAGGGCGCGGCAGCTGCTGGCCGCCGCGCCCTCGTGCGCTTCCCACCGGGGGGCTAGGGGCGCGTCAGACGATCACGGCGTTCCACTTCATCTCCGTCACGCCGAAGGGGTAGCCGCGGCGGCGGAGGAAGAGGTACTGGCCGGTGCGGTTGTGGTTGACGACCTCGATGTGGGACCAGAAGTCCGACAGGGTGTCGATCCAGTACTCGCGGGCGTCGATGTAGCAGTCCTGGACCAGGTACTCCTCGCGGACGCTCTGCTGGGGGACGTTCACGCCGGCGACGCGGACGCGGCGGATCGTGCTGTCCTTCAGCACCACCGGGGCGCCGAACTCGGCCGGCAGGGTGTGCTGCTCGCCGGTAAGGCCGTAGGTGCTGATGCCCGCGCCGTCGATCGCCATGCGCTCGAAGGTGAGCAGCGGGGCGTCGAAGCTGGTGGCGTTGGTGCGGCGGCTGACGGCGTGGCAGCCGATGCCGCCCAGGCGGTTGCCGTACAGCACGCAGTCGCGGAACTGCCAGTTGTTGGAGTAGCCGCCGTGGTCGATGCCGTAGCGGGCGTTGTGGTAGGCGGTGAAGCCCTCGATCTCGTGGATCTCCTCGTTGGTGATCCACGAGAACAGGCCCGAGCCGCCGTTGTTGTGGGCCAGACAGCCCTCCATCCGCCAGCGCGCCTTGGCCTGCTCCGGCCAGTGGAACCCGCTCGGCGTCGACGTGTTCATCGTCACCTTGTCGCGGGCCACGCCCACGGCGACGCAGCCGAGCACGCTGTTGCTGTCGTGCTCACCCGGACCGAGGGTGAAGCCCGCCATGCGGTAGCCCTCGTTGCCGCCCACCGCCGACGTCACCTTCGATGCCACGCAGCGATCCCACAGGCAGTCGTGGGTCAGCTGCTTGGCGCCGCTGGCGTCCGGGCCGTCCCACCAGAAGCCGCCGGCCATCACGTCATGCGCCACGCAGCGGCGCAGGGTGATCCCGTGCGAGCAGTGCGGCACGAAGCCCTGTGCGCCGCCGGAGTGGACGACCACGCCCTCGACCACCGTGCCGCGAGAGCCGTCACCGCAGTGGTGGAAGTGCAGGCCGTAGCGGCCGACCAGGTGGGCGGTGTTCTTCCCCGAGCCCTGCCGCGGGCCCATGTGGCGGATCTCGATGTGGCTGAGAGCCTGGGGGCGGGTGGTCATCAGGAACTGGACGTGTGCGCGCCCGTTCGGCTGGCCCTCGATGACGACGTTGCGGGTGAGGTTCAGCACCTCGGCGCCGTAGCTGTGGCGGTAGCCGTCGGCGTCGGTCACCTCGATCATCGGGTGGTCGTAGACGAGCGCCTTGGAGATCCTCACCCGGTTGCCCGAGATGGAGGTGATCTGGCCCTCGTCGTAGAGGGTGGCATTCTGGACGTCCTGGTTGAAGCTCCCGTTGTCGAGGGTTGGCGCTCCCGTCGGCGTGATCACGACCCGGTCGCCCACGCGCCATCCGGCGGCGCTCTGGACGTAGAACTCGGTCTGGCCCTTTCGGAGGGAGGCGGTGGCGCGCGTCCACGGCTCCTTGGCGGCGCCCGCCGCGTCCAGCACGCCCGAGCCCGTGATCCACAGCCCCACGTCGGTCGCCAGCGGCATGTGCGCGTGCCCGCCCTTGTAGCGTCGCTCGTCGACCTTGGTGAAGGAGATCCGGTGCTGCGTGGTCACGGCGGCCGGCCGCATCGTCAGTCGCCCCGCGACCGTGATGTTGCCGGTGCTTGTCAGCGTGGCCGAGCTGTTCGGGTCGAAGACGAGCTCGCCGCCGGGCTCGATCTGGACGCCGGCTACGGTGGCGGATCCGCTCAGGACGACGCGGCGGTTCACCACCGCGATGTCGTTGGCGCCCGGCACCTTGCCGTTGGGCCACGACGTCTTCTGATCCCAGCGTGCGCCGCTCACCTGGGCCAGAGCCGGCGTGGCGGCGATCGTGCCGGCGAGGCCGCCGACCACAGGTGCCGCCAGGGTCGCGCCCGTCAGCTCTAGAAACCGGCGCCGGTCGAGCAGGTGCTGCCCGGGCAGGTCGGAGGTCGCTTTCGTTGGGGGGGCATCGGTCATCGTTCGATTCCTTTGTCCGCTGGCCGGCCGGGGGCGCCGGGGCGTTCTCGCTGCAGGCGTGCGCCACCCGCCTGCCGCAAGGGCGGGCGGGCGCTGCACAGGCGAACCAGGGCTGCCCACTAACAGCCCTCACCCGCAGCACGGTCGGTGCGTCGCCTACGGGGGCTGGACGTCGCACTACCGACGGGCAGAGTCGACTATCTCGACCCGTCGGCGGCGGCATCCTTGCAGTTCAAGTCGGGAAAGGCCATACCTTCGCGCGCCTAGCGGACCCTTCCGGGCCGGATCCGGCGCTCAGCGCCTCAGCTGGTGGTCGGAAACCCCGCCGCCTCCCAGGCGGTCATGCCGCCGAGGACGTTGACGATCTGCCCTCGGCGCTCACCGCTGGCGTGGCCCGTGTCGCCTCCGTCGCCCCCGTGGGCCAGCACCAGGCTCGCCGCCACCGACGAGCGGTAGCCGCTGCCGCAGATGACCGCCACAGGAGGCGGCGGGACCTCGTCGAGCCGCTCCGGCAGCTCGGCGCCGGTGACGAACACGGAGCCGGGGATGTGCCCCGCCGAGCGCTCGGCCGGCTGGCGGACGTCCAGAACGTTCAGCGACGGGTCGGAGCCGAGTCGCTCGGCGAGCTCGTGCACGGTGATCTGCGGCAGCCGTACCAGGGGCTCTGCGGCGGCGCGCCACGCCCGCATCCCGCCGGCGAGCCAGCCTGCCGGCGCCGGATAGCCGATGCGCAGCAGGTGCCACATCACGGTCCGAAGCTGTCCCGGGTCGTCCAGGACGAGCAGAGCCGCCGCCTCCTCCGGCAGCACGGTGCCGGCCCAGGTGGGAAACGAGCCGTCGAGCCCCACGTTCAGCGCACCCGGCACGTGGCCGCCACCGAACGCCTCGGGTGCGCGCACGTCCAGGACCACCTGACCGGAGCGCGCCGCGCGCTCGAAGTCGCCCGCCTCCAGCGCCGGCGGCTCCGGCAGCGGGCCGAGCGGCTCGACTCCCGCCAGGTTGCGAGCGCGCATCCGCCGCCAGTACGGAGGGACCGCCGGCAGGTCGTCGAGGTCGATGCAGTCGCCGTCAGCGCCGGCCGCGGCGATCGCGACGAGGACCGGGTTGGTGCGCCGCTCGTACCCGATGGTCGTGGACAGGCGGCTGCCGATGCTGCCGCCGCACAGCGATCCGGCGACGTGGGTAGGCCAGACCTGCACGAAGTCGGGCAAGGAGAGGATCCGCTCCGACAGCGTCCGGCACAGCCGCCGCGCTGCCGCGACGACCTCCTCGGAGCTGCCGACCAGGTCCGGTCGGGCGACGTCTCCCACCAGCAGGGCACCGCCGGACAGCAGCAGGGCCGGCTCGTCGCCGACGGCGTGGTCGCGCACGAGCAGGCTGACGTGCTCCGGGGTGTGCCCGGGCGTGTGCAGCACCTCAAGGGCGACGTCGCCGAGCTCGATCACCTCGCCGTCGGCCACCGGCCTGTGGTCATAGCCCAGCTCGCCGGCGGCGGAGCCGAGGGCCTGCGCGCCGGTCCTGGCGGTCAGCTCGCTCAGCCCGGACAGGTAGTCGTTGTGACCGTGGCTGTCCAGCACCGCGGTGATCCGCAGATCCCGCCGGTGGGCGACCTCCAGATAGACGTCGACATCGCGGCGGGGGTCGAGCACCAGCGCCCGGCCCGTGCGCTCATCGCCGAGCAGGTAGGACGCGTGCCCGAGCGCCTCTAGATGGAGCTGCTCCAGGATCATCTGCCACCCCCCGCGGCCTCGCAGTGCGCCACCGCAACCCGGATTCCCCGGCACCCGCATGGGAAACAGGGCAGGGGCACGACCGCTCCGCGCCCTGCAAGAGCGCCGCCCCGACAGCACCCTGGGGGATCCCATGAGCTACGCAAAGCAGATGCTCGACACCCATCCGCGCCGCATCGAGCTCGACACCGGCCAGCTGGCGGGCGCGATCGCCGCCCTCTACGAGTGCGCTCAGGCCTGCACCGCCTGCGCGGACGCCTGCCTGTCCGAGGACCAGGTCGCGGACCAGATCAGGTGCATCCGGCTGAACCAGGACTGCGCCGACGTCTGCGAGACGACCGGCCGCGTCCTGACGCGCCAGACCGAGCTCGATCCCGCCCTGACCCGCGCGCTGCTCGAGGCCTGCATCCAGGCCTGCAGGACGTGCGCGCAGGAGTGCGAGCACCACGCCGAGATGGGCATGGAGCACTGCCGGGTCTGCGCCGAGGCCTGCCGCCGCTGTGAGGAGGCCTGCGCCGGTCTGCTCGACTCCATCCACATCCGCGTCTGAGCGTCCGCCGGGGCATCTCGCACGCCGGCGGCCAGCGCCTGGTCAGACCTCGGAGACCTCTATCCGGAACCCGTTGGCCCGCAGCCGCTCGACGATGACCTCGCCGAACGCCGTCGCCGGTGTGAGAACGCCGGCGCGCTGGGGCAGGCGATCGCGGTCCAGGGCGAGGCACAGCGCCGACTGGCCGAACATCACCGCCGTGGCGGCGTAGCCCGGATCGCCGCGGCCGGCGAACACCGCTCGGTAGCGGCGGCCCGAGGGCGTATCGGAATGCACGTCCATGCGGAAGCCGCCGCGGCTGCGGGTCTGCTCGTCCGGACCCTCGCCGGGGCTGGGCAGGAACCGCGCGATGAGCCGCCTGGTCGGGCGGAAGGCCAACGCGGCTCCGCCGGCTGCCATGGCCGTGGTCAGCGCGCCGGCGCGCACGGCACCCATGGGTCCCGCTCCGGTCGCGACCACCTCCCGGTAGCGGAAGCCGCGGCCGTAGGACCAGTCCAGCAGGGCGTTGCTGCGCCGAACCACGCGGGTGTTCACCGCCGCCATGACGAACGGGCCCGTCCACGTGCCAAGGTGCGGGGCGCGGCCGAACGCGCGGCTCTCGGAGCCGGAGGCCGCCTCGGGCTCCCGAACCCGGTCGGGGGAGAGGGCGTAGGGATCGGCGAGGTCGCGGCGCAGCTGCGGATCCCGCTCGGCCGCGGCCAGGATCTCCAACGCCGAGGCGATCGTGCCGCCGCTGAACCCCCCGCGGGCGTAGCGGACCAGCAACGTGGTGTCGCCGAGCTCGGTGCCGTCGGCCGCGGCGCGCTCGGCGCAGACGAGCACCGCGATGTCCGACGGCAGGGAGTCGAAGCCGCACGAGTGGACGATCCGGGTGCCCGCGCTCGCCGCGTCGTCGTGGTGGCGCCGCACGCTGGTGATCAGGAACGGCAGCTCGCCCGTCAGGTCCGTGTAGTCGGTGCCCGCCGCGACGCAGGCCTCCAGCAGCGGCAGGCCGAGGCGCAGGTAGGGGCCCGCCGCGGATGCCACGACGCGGCTGGAGCGCGCCAGCTCGCCGAGGGCGCCGGAGTCCTGCGCATCGGCCTCGATCAGCGGCCAGGCGGCTGCGGGTGGGCCGAGCTCGGCCTGGAGCAGCGCCAGCCGCTGACGCGAGCGGCCCGCAAGCGCCACTCGCAGCCCAGGCGGCGCGGCCGTCGCCAGGTGCGCCGCGACCAGCCGACCGACGAAGCCCGTCGCCCCGTACAGGACGAGGTCGAGGTCTCGGCGGCGGTCCGTGGAGAGGCTCACGCGGGCGGCATCTCGTCCGGATCGTGCCCCGGCGGCGCCGCGGGCTGCATCGGTGACGCCGCAGGTTCCGCGCCGTCCCCGTCGCCCACCGGCACCAGGGCCCTGGCGCCTGTCACCCGCGCCCCGGCTGCCAGCGCCTCCAGACGCGCGCGGGATGCGCTCACCGCCTGCTGCGCGGCCTCGAGGGCGGCCTCCGCGCGGGCCAGCTCCGCAAGGGCGGCGTTGTGCTCGCTGATGGCCGCCGCCAGGGCGGGCCCAAGCGCTCCGCTGGTGCCCACCTGACCCTGTGTGCTTGCCATGCCGACTCCGCCGGGTGCTCAAGCGGGCACCGGCGGTCGCAGCCGGCGCCCTCGATCGTGGCTGAGTCAGAGGCTAACGCCGCCCTGTGACCGATCCCCGGCAGGCCGTGCAGGGTCGAGCACGCGCCGATTGGGCATGAAGATCGGGACCGTGCTCACCCGGCCCCCGGCGGGTGTCGCGGAACCAAAGGGGTGTGGGCCAGCCGTTACCATGCCGACGGCGCGCGGGAGCGCGAGGAAGATGGAGAGGGAAGCGACGTGGCACGCGTTTTGGCGGTGGATGACGACCATGTGATCCGCGGCCTGCTCGAGGTGAACCTTGAGATGGAGGGCTACGAGGTCGTCACGGCCGTCGACGGCCAGGACGCCCTGGACAAGGTCGCCGAGCAGGCGCCGGACCTCATCCTCCTAGACGTGATGATGCCGAACGTCAACGGCTGGCAGGTCGCCGAGGCGCTCAAGAGCGACGAGGCCACCAAGCACATCCCGATCGTCTTCCTGTCGGCCCGGGCGATGGAGGCCGATGTGCGCAAGGGCACCGAGATCGGCGTGGAGTCCTACGTCACCAAGCCGTTCGACCCCATCGACCTGATGGACCTGGTGGCGCGCCTGCTAGCCGAGAAGGGCCGGGCGTGATCGGCCCGGAGGAGCTGGGCGGCCTCGTCCGGATGGCTCTGGAGCGGGCGCAGCTGCCCGCCACCGAGGTGTCCTTCGAGCGCCCGCGGCAGCGCGAGCACGGCGACTGGTCCACCAACGTCGCGCTGACCCTGGCCAAGCCGGTCGGGCGGCCGCCGCGGGAGATCGCCCAGCAGATCGTCGACGCCATCGAGCGGCCGGCGTCCATCGCCGCGATCGAGATCGCCGGGCCGGGCTTCATCAACTTCCGCATCGCCGCCGACACCCTGCGCGAGATCGTCCGCGCCGCCGTCGAGCAGGGCGAGGCCTGGGGCCGCACGCACGCCGAGACCGTCCAGCGCGTCAACGTCGAGTTCGTCTCCGCCAACCCGACCGGGCCGCTGCACGTCGGCGCGGGCCGCTGGGCCGCCGCCGGCGACGCCATCGCGAACCTGCTCGAGGCGGCGGGGCACCACGTCACCCGCGAGTACTACCTGAACGACAGCGGCAACCAGCTCGAGCTGTTCGGCGCCAGCGTCCTGGCGCGGATGCGCGGCGAGGAGCCCCCCGAGGGCGGCTACCAGGGCGCCTACATCGGCGAGCTGGCCGAGGAGCTGAAGGCCGACGGCGTCGCCGATGAGGACGTCACCGAGGAGGCCTACCAGCGGACCCTGCGGCGGATCCGCGCGACGATGGAGTCCTTCGGGGTCGACTTCGACGTGTGGTTCTCCGAGCGCGAGCTGCACAGCACCGGAGCGGTCTCGTCGGTCATCGAGAAGCTCCGCGCCGACGGCCACGTGTACGAGTCCGAGGGCGCGACCTGGCTCGAGACCACCAAGTTCGGCGACGACAAGGACCGCGTGCTGCTCCGCGCCGACGGCCGGCCGACCTACTTCGCCGGCGACTGCGCCTACATGGCGTCCAAGATCGAGCGCGGCTTCGACCACTGCATCTACCTGCTGGGCGCCGACCACCACGGCTACGTGCGGCGGCTCCAGGCGATCGCCGCCGCCGAGGGGGTGGGCGAGCGGATCGAGATCATCATCGGCCAGCTCGTCAACCTCTACCGCGCCGGCGAGGCCGTGCGGATGAGCAAGCGCACCGGCGAGCTGGTGATGTTCGACGAGCTCATCGAGGAGGTCGGCGTCGACGCCGCCCGCTACACGTTCCTGCGCACCTCGCTGGACGTGACCCTCGACTTCGACATCGCCGAGGTCGTGCGGGCGGTGCGGGAGAACCCCGTCTACTACGTCCAGTACTCCCACGCCCGCATCGCAGGGATCATGCGCACCGCCCGCGAGCGCGGAGTTCAGCCGGGGACGGTCGATGAGGTCGACCTCGGGCGCCTGGAGCACCCGTCTGAGGAGGAGCTCATCCGGCGCATCGGCACCTATCCCGAGGTGGTCGCCTACGCCGCCGCGGATCGCGCGCCGCACCGGATCTCGCGCTACGCCGAGCAGCTGGCCGAGGCCTTCCACAAGTTCTACACGGACTGCCAGGTCGTCTCCGACGACACCGAGCTGACGCGGGCGCGCTACTGGCTGTGCGTCGCCGCCAGGCAGACCCTGGTCAACGCCCTCGGGCTGCTCGGGGTCTCGGCGCCGGATCGGATGTAGCCCCGTGACGGCGGAGGAGCGCGTCCAGCGGCACCGTCGGGTGCTCGAGGGCCTGCTGGGCCTCCCCGCCACCGAGGGCAATGAGATCACGGTCCTGCGCAACGGCGTCGAGATCTTCCCGGCCATGCTCGAGGCGATCCGCTCCGCCCGTCAGACGGTCGACCTCCTCACCTACGTGTACTGGACCGGTGACGTCGCCGACGAGTTCGCCGGCGCCCTGTGCGATCGCGGCCGCGCGGGCGTTCGCGTGCGCGTCCTCCTCGACGCCGTCGGTGCCGCCCGCATGAACCGCGAGCTGATCGACAAGCTCGAGGAGGCCGGCTGCGACGTCCGCTGGTTCCGTCCCCCCACGACCTGGAAGGTGTGGGAGCTAGACCACCGCACCCATCGCAAGGTGCTCATCTGCGATGAGGAGGTCGCCTTCACCGGCGGCGTCGGCATCGCCGAGGAGTGGGAGGGCGACGCCCGCCACCCCGGCGAGTGGCGTGACACGCACGTGCGCGTGCGAGGGCCGGCGGTCGACGGCCTGCGCGGCGCCTTCGTCAACGACTGGTTCGAGACGGGCGCTCCGCTGCTGGACGAGCGCGACCGCTTCCCCGAGCAGCAGCAGTGCGGCGACTCGGTGGTCCAGGTCGTGCGCTCGCCCGCACAGGTCGGCTGGAGCGACCTCGGGACGGTCTACAGCGCCCTGATCACCATGGCGCAGGAGCGCCTGCGGATCACCTCCGCCTACTTCGTGCCCGAGCAGCACTTCGTCGACGGCCTGGTCGGCGCGGCCCGGCGCGGGGTGGAGGTGGAGGTGCTCGTGCCCGGCGAGCACGTCGACAAGCGCGTGGTGCAGGTCGCGGGCGAGGCCGACTACGAGCCGCTGCTCGAGGCCGGAGTCCGGATCCACCGCTACGGGCCCACCATGCTCCACGCCAAGGTCATCACCGTCGACGGCATCGTCGCCTGCCTCGGCTCGGGCAACTTCGACCCGCGCTCGCTGCGCCGCAACGACGAGGCCAACCTGATCGTCTTCGACCCCGAGGTCGTCGGCGTCCTCGACCGCCACTTCGACGAGGACGTCAAGGTCAGCGAGGCCGTCCGACCCGGCAGCTGGCAGCGCCGCAGCGTCGTCCAGCGGGCCGCCGAGGCGGCGACGCGCGTCCTCCACCGCGAGCTGTGACCGACGTCCTGGCACGCACGCTCCCGCGGACTGCCCGGGTTGAGGGCGGGCGCCTGCTCGCCATCGGCGGCGTCGATGTCGCAGAGCTCGCGGCCGAGCACGGCACCCCCCTGTACATCGTCGACCGCGCCGAGCTCGTCGGCCGCATGCGCGCCTATCGTGCGGCCTTCGGTGACGACGTCGTGGTCGCCTACGCCGCCAAGGCCCTGTGCGTGACCGCGGTTCTGCAGATCGCCGCCGCCGAGGGCCTGCACGTGGACGTCGCGAGCGAGGGCGAGCTCGCCACGGCGGCCGCGGCGGGCTTCCCCATGGAGCGCGTATATCTGCACGGCAACAACAAGTCCGCCCGCGAGCTCGAGGCCGCGCTGCGGCACGGCGTCGGCAGGGTCGTGGTCGACTCGCTCCTGGAGCTCCAGCGGCTGGAGGAGCTGGCGGGGGAGCAGGGCCGAACGATCGACATCCTGCTGCGGGTGACTCCGGGGGTCGGCGCGGGCGGCCATGAGCACATCCGCACCGGCCAGGACGACTCCAAGTTCGGCTTCACCCTGTCGTCGGGGCTCGCTCACACCGCCATCGCCACGGCGCTGCGCTGCGAGCACCTGCGGCTGCGCGGCCTCCACTGCCACGTCGGCAGCCAGGTCACCGCCGGCGAGGCCTTCACCGCCGCCACCGAGGTGATGGTTGGTCTGCACGCCGAGGTGTCCAGCCACCACGGCCTGGAGCTCGAGGAGCTGAACCTCGGCGGCGGCCTGGGCATCGCCTACGCCGCCGGGGATCCCGAGCCGAGCGTCGAGGAGTACGCCGCGGCGCTGCGCTCGGCCGTGGCCGAGACCTGCGAGCGGCTGGGCATCCGCCAGCCGCGCCTGGCGGTTGAGCCGGGCCGGTCCATCGCCGGTCCGGCCGGCATCACCCTGTACACCGTCGGCACGGTCAAGGAGGTCCCCGGCGTCCGCACCTTCGTGGCCGTGGACGGCGGGATGAGCGACAACCCGCGCCCGGCGCTGTACGGGGCGCGCTACGCCTTCACGCCCGCCGGCCCGGCGGCCGGACGGATGGCCGAGCCGGCTGGTCGAGCCGACGCTGGTCAGCGCGTCTACACGATCGTCGGCAAGCACTGCGAGTCGGGCGACGTGCTTGGGCTGGGCGTGCCGGTCGCGGGCGAGCTCGCCCCGGGCGATCTCCTGGCGGTCGCCGCGACCGGTGCCTACAACTTCGCGATGGCCAGCAACTACAACCGGCTGCCTCGACCGGCCATGGTCCTGGTCGGCGACGGGCGCGCGGACCTGATCGTGCGCCGGGAGACCGTTGCGGACGTCCTGGCGCGCGATCTGCCGCTGCCGAGCGGCGGCTAGCCCTCCTGCTCGACCTGCTCGCCGGCGATGTTCACCAGCCAGCGGATGCCGAAGCGGTCGGTCAGGTCGCCGTAGTAGTCGCCCCACATCTGCTTGTCGAGCGGGGTGCCGATCTGGCCGCCCTCGGAGAGGCGCTCCCAGTAGCCGCGTAGCGCCTCCACGTCGTCGCCGCTGAGGGAGACGGTGATGTTGTTGCCGGGCTCGAACGGCGCTCCGGGCGGAAGATCCGAGGCCATGAGCGTGAAGCCGCTCGGGGTCTCCAGCTGCGCGTGCATGACCCCGTCGGGGTTCGGCGCGCTCGGCATGTCGGGGGCGGAGTACTCCCCGAAGGTGCTGATGTTGAGCTCTCCTCCGAAGGCCTCCCTGTAGAACTCCATCGCCTCCCGAGCGTTGCCGTCGAAGTTGATGTAGGGGTTCAGGCGCTGGGCCATGCTGCACTCCTGGGGTCGTGGAGATCCGACCGCCGCAGGCTAGCGCTCGGGTGCGACACCCGGTCGTGGTTGGCTAGTTCAGAAGGGTGAGGAAGCGCCCCGCGATCGGTGCGGCCACGGCACCGCCGGCTCCGCCGTCCTCGACCAGGACCGCGAAGGCCAGGTCGCCCCGGAAGCCGATGAACCACGCGTGCGTCCGGGGCGGGTCCTCGGCTCCGAACTCGGCCGACCCGGTCTTGCCGGCCACCGGCGGTCCCGGGACGTTGGCCGCCGTGCCGGTCCCCTCGGTCACGACGGCGCGCATCATCTCGGCCAGCACCGCCGGGTCGCCAGGCAGGGGGCCCTGCTCCTGCTCGTCTCCGACGACCAGCACCGGGCTGCGCCACTCGCCGCGTGCCACGGCCGCGGCCACGGCGGCCATGTGGAGCGGGCTGGCCTCGACGCGGCCCTGACCGATCGATGCCGCGGCCAGCTCGGTGGAGTCGACCGGCTCGGGGAAGCTGCCGCCGAAGCTGGGCAGCGGCAGGTCGCCGGTCCCGTCGTCGAACCCGAACGCGCGCGCGGCCGCCGCGAGGGCCCCGTCGTCCAGCAGGTCGACCGCGCCGGCGTAGGCGGTGTTGCAGGAGCGCGCCAGGGCCGTGCGGTGGGTGATGGTGCCCAGCTCGAACATCCCGGCGTTGCGGAACGCACGACCGCCGACGTGCTGCTCGCGCGGGCACTCCATGGTCGCCTGCGCACCGAGGCCCGCCTCGAGCAGCGCAGCGCTGCTCACAACCTTGAACGAGGAGCCCGGCGGATAGCGGCCGGCGAGGGCGCGGTCGAAGCCGGTGGCCGGGTTGTTCGCCGCCGCCCGGACCCCGCCGGTTGCCACGTCGATCGCGACCAGGGCGGAGGGCTGGGGCGCGTCCGCCAGCGCCTGCTCGGCCGCGCGCTGCACACGGGGGTCGATCGTCAGCTGGACGTCCTCGGAGGGGGTCGCCGCCACCCGGGACAGGATCTCGACGACCTCGCCGTCGGCGTCGACGATCGCGGCCTCCAGGGCGGGCCGCCCTGCGAGCCGCTGCTCGAGCGCGCGCTCGATTCCGGACAGGCCGACGACGTCGCCCTCCTCATAGGGCGGTCCAAGCTCCGCGAGCAGCTCCTCGGTCACCGGACCGGTCCGGCCGACGATCGCCGGGGCCGCCAGCGGACCCGCGCGCGACTGCGACTCGCGGAACACGATCCCCGGCACCGGACGCAGGGTCGGATCGAGCCGGTCAAAGTCCGGACGGGACAGCTCCAGGACCGGATAGAACCAGTCCGGGCGCAGGTCGTCGCGTTCGAGCAGGGCGCGCACCTCGGACTCGGCCGCTCCGGCCGCGACCAGCGCCGCGGTCGCGGCCTGCGGGTCCGTCAGGCGCTGGGGTTCCACGCCCACGACCACGGACTCGCCCTCGCCGGCCAGCAGCCCGCCGGAGCTGTCCAGGATTTGCCCCCGCTCCGGCCATGTCCGGCTGCGCTGGAAGCGACCCCCCTCGACCATCGCGGGGTGCAGCACCGTGGGCTCCCACAGCACCTCCCAGGCCTGATCCGCGTAGGCCAGCGCCAGCTCGCCGGAGTAGGAGAGAGGGCCCATCCCCTCGAGCTCGAGCTCGGCCGTGAACTCGACCCGTGCGCGGTCGTCGTCGACCTCCACCGCGGTCGGCTCGATCGTCGCGGCCTCCACGGCCAGGTCGGCCATCATCGCCCGGTGAGCCTCGACCGCCTCGTCGGCCGGGCGCCGGACGCGTGCGGCCACCGCCGGCCAGTCCTGGGCTGCCCAGCCGGCGAGGAAGGCGTCGGCGGTCTCGGCGGCCGCCTGCGCCCTGGCACGCGGCACCCCCACCAGCACCCACCAGGCCGCGCCGGCGCCGGCGAGCAGCACGGCCACCAGCAGGAGGACGGCAGCGGTCCTCGACGCGCTTGACCTGCGTGGCCGGGCTCCTCGCACAAGACCTCCTTGCCGCTCCGTCCAGGCGATGCTGCCACGTAGACTTCCCCGTCATGAGCTCCGACAGCAGCGAGCGCACGATCACGGTCGGATTGCTCGGCTGCGGGATCGTCGGCAGCGGGGTGGTCCGTCTGCTGCGCGAGCACGCAGACCAGATCGCCGTCCGTCTCGGGGCCAGGGTCGAGCTCGGCCCGGTGGCCGTGCGCACCGCCGCACGCGACCGCGAGGTCGAGGTCGAGCGCCTCACCACCGACCCGCGCGAGGTCATCGAAGACCCCGCCGTGGACATCGTGGTCGAGGTCATGGGCGGCATCGAGCCGGCCCGGACGCTCATCAGCGCGGCCCTGGAGCAGGGCAAGGCGGTGGTCACCGCCAACAAGGAGCTGGTGGCGACACTCGGCGCCGAGCTGTTCGAGCTGGCGGAGGGCAAGGGCGTCCGCCTCGAGTACGAGGCCGCCGTCGCCGGAGGCATCCCGATCATCCGCCCGCTGCGCGAGTCCCTGGCCGGCGACCGGGTTCGCCGCGTCCTGGGCATCGTCAACGGGACGACCAACTACATCCTCACCAAGATGACCGAGGAGGGCGTCACCTTCGCCGAAGCGCTCGGCGAAGCGCAGCGCCTCGGCTACGCGGAGCGGGATCCGTCCGCCGACATCGAGGGCTACGACGCCGCCTCCAAGGCCGCCATCCTCGCCTCGATCGCGTTCGACGCCCGGGTCGTCGCCGGGGACGTCTACCGCGAGGGCATCACGCACATCACCGCCACCGACATCGCCAACGCGGCCCGCATGGGCTACGTGATCAAGCTCCTGGCGATCGCCGAGCGCGTCGATGGCGAGGGCATAGGGGTGCGCGTCCACCCCTGCCTGGTGCCCGCCGACCACCCGCTCGCGAGCGTCCGCGAGTCGTTCAACGCCGTGTTCGTGCGCGCTGACGCTGTCGGGGACCTGATGTTCTACGGCCGGGGTGCCGGATCCCTGCCCACCGCCAGCGCGGTCGTCGGCGACATCGTCACCGTCGCGCGTGCCCTGCTGTCGGGGGAGCGGCCGACCGGCGGCCGCGAGGAGCGCCCGCCCGTCCTGAAGCCCTTCGACGAGACGGTGGTCCAGTACTACGTGCTGCTGGACGTGGCGGATCAGCCCGGCGTGCTGGCCGAGGTGGCTGACTCCTTCGGCCGCAACGGCGTATCGATCCGCAGCGTCTGGCAGGAGGGCGAGGGCGAGACCGCCCAGCTGGTGCTGATCACCCACGCCGCACGCGAGCGCGACGTGCAGTCAACGCTGCACGACCTGAGGGCGCTGGCGGCCGTGCGTGACGTGGCCAGCGTCATGCGAGTCGAGGGCGGGGAAGTCTGAACTTCAAGTAGAGGTTTAGACCCCTGGCGGGGGTTGCGCACACGCCCTGGGCATCCGCTCCAGCGGTATGTCGGGGAGGGGTGAAATGCCCCATCGTGCGTTTCGGGAACAAAGGGGGTTCCCTCATCCGTCCTATATGCCACACTGTCCCGCAGACCTATCTCGAGCAGGGGTGTCGCGGGCACGCGCAGCGGCGAACAGCGACGAATCAGGAACTGAGCATGGCTCTAGAGGTCCCAATGGCCGTGCGGCGGGCACTGGCCCTGGCGGCCGCCGTCGGTATCGGACTGCTGGCCGGACCCATCGGCATCCTCGGCGTGGCGGACGCGCTGGCCCTGACGGGCTGCGAGGACGACTCCGACGACACGGCGTGCGCCTGCCCCGAGGAGTCGCAGGCTCAGGCCGCCGAGGGTGCAGCGGCGATCGAGTGCGAGGAGGCCGCCGCGGAGGCCGCGCCGGCACCCGAGCAGCCGGTCGCCGAGCCGGCCCCTGAGCCCGCGCCCGAACCCGCCCCCGAGCCGGCGCCGGCACCCGAGCCCGCCGAGCAGCCCTCCGGCGTGGAGCCCGAGGAGCTCCCGGAGGCGGTGGCGGCCCTTGAGGCGGCCTCCGAAGGTGACGAGGGCGACGGGACGGAGCTCCCCGGTTCCGAGTCCGGCACGGAGGAGTCGACCGAGGACAGCCCCGGCCCGTCCGAGTCCGGCTCCGAGGCCCAGTCCGATGAGCCCTCCGCACCCGGCTCCGGTGGCTCCAGCGAGCCCGGGCCGAGCGAGTCGACGGAGCCCGGCGACGAGCCGAGCGGGTCGGACGATGAGCCGGGCGAGCCCGGCGACGATCCCGACGATCCCTCCGACGACCCCTGCGACCCGACCGAGGATCCGACGGCCGACCCGACCCCGACCCCCACGCCGACGGCGACTCCGACGGAGGAGCCCTCCGACGAGCCCTGCGAGGACATCACGGAGGAGCCGACTCCGACTCCCACCCCGACCAACCCGAAGCCCACGCCGACGACCAGTCCTGGCACGCCGACGGAGCCCGGCACGGGTGGCGGTGGCACCGGTGGCGGTGGGGTCAAGCCGCCCGCGCCGCCGCGGCCCGCTCCGCAGCCCGGCACGGTGGTGCCGCGCGACAAGCCCAACGTGCCGGCCGGCTTCGGCTCCGTGGGCACGCCCGGCAACCGCGGCAACAGCAGCAGCGGCGGCGGCAGCACGGAGGTCGGCGGTGACGACGACGACGAGCGTCCGCGCCGGGTCATCCGCGGTCGCGGCACCTCCTCCCTGCGCAGCCTCTCGAGCCCGCGTCCGCTGCAGCAGCGCCGTGGCGGAGCGCTGGCGCCGATCGTCGCCGACGGCGTCGAGGTCGCGGATGCCGGGGGCCGTGGCGGCCGCATCCAGTCGCCGGTGGTCGCCGCTCCCGAGGTCGCCGAGGCCGAGGGCGACGAGGTGGCAATGGCCGACTCGACCTCCGGCGGGGGAGAGGGCGGCGATCTCGTGGCCGCCGGTGCCGTCGGCTACACGCCCAACCCGCTGCCGCCGCTGATGCGGTTCCCGCAGAAGCCCGCGGCCATGGCATCGCTGGCAGGGCTGTCGCTGTTCCTGGCCTTCATGAACCGGCGCGAGGCGGAGCTGGTCGCCAAGCGACTGGCGCAGAGGCTGGCCGAGCGCGGCTGAGGCGTCTCGCACTGGGTCCGCGTAGACTCCGGGCGCCATGACGACCTCAGCCCGAGCGGAGCGCTTCCCGCGCGTCGCCGACACCGGACGCCAGTGGCGAGGCGTCATCGAGGAGTACCGCGATCACCTGCCGGTCTCCGGCGCCACACCGGTCGTCACCCTGCGGGAGGGCGGGACCCCGCTGATCCACTCCTGGCAGCTGTCGGAGGAGACCGGCTGCGAGGTGTGGCTCAAGTTCGAGGGCGCCAACCCGACGGGCTCCTTCAAGGACCGCGGGATGACCATGGCGATCTCGAAGGCCGTCGAGGCGGGAGCCCGCGCGGTGCTGTGCGCCTCCACAGGCAACACGTCCGCCTCCGCCGCCGCCTACGCCGCCAAGGCCGGCCTGGTGTGCGGCGTCCTGGTCCCGCGCGGCAAGATCGCGCTGGGCAAGCTGGCGCAGGCGCTGGTGCACGGCGCCC
Organism: uncultured Actinomycetota bacterium; assembly: GCA_964629825.1. Classification (GTDB taxonomy): domain Bacteria; phylum Actinomycetota; class Nitriliruptoria; order Euzebyales; family Egibacteraceae; genus CAZVUW01. The sequence goes on along the minus strand of CAZVUW010000029.1, from coordinate 12,658 downwards.
AGGTGATCCAGGTCGACGGCAACTTCGACGCCGCGCTGGACATGTGCCGCACGCTCGCCGAGAAGCACCCGGTGGAGCTGGTCAACTCGGTGAACCCGCACCGGATCCAGGGGCAGAAGACGGCCGCCTACGAGATCTGCGAGTTCCTCGGCCGCGCCCCCGACGTCCACGTCATGCCGGTGGGCAACGCGGGCAACATCACCGCCTACTGGCTCGGCTACCGCGAGCAGCACGCGGCGGGTGCGATCGACGCGCTGCCCGTGATGCGCGGCTTCCAAGCAGCGGGGGCCGCGCCGCTGGTCAGGGGCAAGCCGGTGCCGGACCCGACGACCATCGCCACCGCGATCAGGATCGGCAACCCCGCCTCCTGGGACGGGGCCGTCCAGGCGGCCGAGAGCTCGGGCGGCTCGCTGCGAGCCGTAACCGACCGCGAGATCCTGCGGGCATACCGCCGGATCGCCCGCGAGGGCGTCTTCTGCGAGATGGCCTCCGCCGCCTCGATCGCCGGTCTGCTCCAGCTGTCGTCCGCAGGTGAGCTCACGGCGGGGGCGACCGTCGTCTGCGTGCTCACCGGCAACGGCCTCAAGGAGCCCGACTGGGCGATCGCCGGCGCGGCGAAGCCTGCCGTCATCCCGCCGGACGTCGACGCGGCCGCCGAGCTGCTTGGACTGGTCCGATGAACCCTCAAGTATCGGTCGAGGTGCCCGCAAGCAGCGCAAATCTAGGGCCGGGCTTCGATTCACTGGGCGCAGCCCTAGATCTCAAGTTGAGGGTTAGTGTTGGGCCGGGGTCCGGCGTCAGAGTTCGCAACACCGGGATTGGAGCCGACGAGCTGCCATCCGATGACGGCAACCTGATCTGGCGTGCGCTGGTGGCCGCCTGTGCTCGCGCCGGGGTCGACGTCCCGTCTGTGGGCCTGCGGGCGGACAACGAGATTCCCCTGGAGCGCGGGCTCGGCTCATCGGCTGCGGCGGCGGTTGCGGGCGCCGCGCTGGCACGGGCGCTCACCGGCGCGGCCCTGTCGGACGCGGACCTCATCGCGCTGGCCGCGGACCTCGAGGGCCATCCCGACAACGCCGCGGCGGCGGTGCTGGGCGGGCTGGTCGTCGTCTGCGACGGCAGCGCACGGCGCCTGGAGCCGAGCGGCTCGCTCCAGCCGGTGCTCTGCATCGCCACCGCGCGGCAGGCCACCTCCGAGGCGCGCGCGCTGCTGCCAGCGGAGGTGCCGCTGGCGACCGCCGCGGCCAACGGCGCCAGGGCCGCCGCGACCCTGGCCGGGCTGACGGGCGCGATGGCCTTCGACCCTGGCGTGATGCGCGACGAGCTGCACGAGCCGGCGCGCCTGGCGGCCATGCCCGCGGCGGAGCGCCTGGTGACCGAGCTGCGCGGGGCAGGCATCGGCGCGTGCCTGTCGGGGGCGGGGCCCAGCGTGCTGGCGGTGGTGCCCGCCGGCTCGGACGCCGCCATCGCCAGGGTCCGAGCGGCGGCGGGCGAGGACTTCGACGTTCGGGCGTCCCGCTGGGATCTGGCCGGAGCGGTGACGCAGGACATCCCATCCGAGGAGAGCGGAGCAGCATGAGCGAGCAGCAGACGGCTTCGGGCGACAAGCCGTTCGCGTCCGCGGCCGACCTGAGCGAGCCCGAGGAGGTGCTCGAGGTCCTGGCCGAGGGGGTGTATGCGCTGACGGCCGGTGGGGACCCGACGGTCGGCGCGATCGAGGCGGACGACTTCCTGGTGTGCTTCGAGGCGCGGGCTACGCCGTTCATGGCCGCGCGCTGGCTCGAGCGGCTGCGCGAGCACACCGAGAAGCCCGTCCGCTACCTCGTGCTGTCGCACTACCACGCCGTGCGGACGCTCGGGGCCGCGGCCTTCGACGCCGACGTGATCGTGGCGCACGAGAACACCAGGGCCCTGATCGCAGAGCGCGGGCTCGAGGACTGGGAGTCGGAGGCCGGGCGCATGCCGCGCCTGTTCCAGGGCGCCGAGAGCATCCCGGGCCTCACCTGGCCGGACCTGACCTTCGACGATCGTCTCACCATCCAGCTGGGGGAGAGCCGGGGTGAGCTGGTGCTCCAGCACTGCGGCCGCGGTCACACCGAGGGCGACATCGTCGCCTGGCTCCCTCAGCAGCGGGTCCTGTTCGCGGGCGACCTGGTCGAATCCCGTGCGGCCCTGTACACCGGCGACGCCTACCACCGCGAGTGGTCGACCACGACCCTCGACCGCGTGGAGGCGCTGGGTGCCGAGATCCTGGTCGGCGGGCGCGGCGAGGTCGTGCGCGGCGACGGCGTGACCGACGCCATCGCGCAGACCCGGCGCTTCCTGGACGTCCTCCAGCGCGCGGTCGGCCTGGTCCACGCCACCGGCGGCGACCTGCGCGAGGCCTTCGCGCGCGCCCACGAGGCCCTGGCCCCCGAGTACGGCGGCTGGCCGATCTTCGAGCACTGCCTGCCGTTCGACGTCGCGCGGCTGTGGGACGAGCTGGAGGGGATCGAGCGTCCGCGCGTGTGGACCGCCGAGCGCGACCGGGCCGTCTGGGATCAGCTGCAGGGGTGAGCGTGACGCCCAGGGTTCTGGTGGTCGGCGCCGGACCGGTCGGCCTGGTCGCGGCGCTGCTGCTCGCCCGCGCCGAGATCCCGACCGTGGTCGTCGAGGCCGAGCCGCGGCATCGCGGGACCGGCTCGCGTGCGATCTGCTTCCAGCGCGATGTGCTCGACATCCTCAACCGCGTCGGCTGCGCCGCTGAGCTGGTGGAGGAGGGGGTCACCTGGTGGCGGGGGCTGACCTTCTACCGCGAGCACCTGCTGTTCGAGACCACCTTCCCCGCCGAGCACCAGAGCGCCTATCCGCCGTTCATCAACATCAGCCAGACCTCGGTCGAGCGCGCGCTGCGACGCCGGGCCGCCGAGGAGGACGCGATCGAGCTGCGCTTCGGCTGCCGCGTCACCGCTGTGCGCCAGGACGACGAGCAGGTGGTCGCGGTCTGCGCCGACCCCGGCGGCGGCGTCACGGAGGTGGCGGGCGACTACCTCATCGCCTGCGACGGGGGCCACAGCGCGGTGCGGCGCTCCCTCGGCATCCCCTTCGACGGCGAGTCCTTCGCCGAGCAGTTCCTGATCGCCGACATCCTGTGCGAGCTGCCATTCCCGGCCGAGCGCCGCTTCCACTTCGACCCGGTGTGGAACCCCGGCCGGCAGGTCCTGGTCCACCCCCAGCCGCACTCGGTCTGGCGCATCGACTGGCAGGTGCCCACCGACTTCGACCTGGAGCGCGAGCGCGCCTCCGGCGAGCTCGACGGCCGGATCCGCAAGATCACCGGCGACACCTCCTACGAGGTGGTGTGGGCGTCCTGCTACCGCTTCCACCAGCGGGTCGCCCGGACCCTGCGCCAGGGCAGGGTGCTGCTGGCGGGCGACGCCGCGCACGTGATGTCGCCGTTCGGGGCGCGCGGGTTGAACTCGGGCATCCAGGACGCGGAGAACGCCGCCTGGAAGCTGGCGCTGGTGCTGCGCGGCGTCGCGGGGGAGGCGCTGCTGGACAGCTACGACCTGGAGCGGCGCGCCGCCGCGGTCGAGAACCTGCGCGTCACCGGCGAGACGATGCGCTTCCTCGTGCCGCAGACCGAGCCCGACCGGCGCCGGCGGCTCGAGCTGCTCGAGCGCGCCGTCCACGACCCAGCGGCGCGCACCCAGGTGAACTCGGGCAAGCTCGCGGAGCCCTTCTGGTACGTCGACTCGCCCCTGACCACGGCGGCGACCCCCGACCACTTCCCCGTCGAGGCGGGCAGGGCGCGGCCACCGGTGCCGGGTGTCCTGTGCCCCGACGAGCCCTGCCGGGTCGAAGGCGCCCCGAACGTGGAGCGGCTGCGCCACCTGTTCGGTGACGGCTTCGTCGCGCTGGTCGACGCCCCAGACGCCTCCGCCGCCGAGGAGGCCGCCCGGCGCTCACCAGCCCCTCTGGCGGTCCACCGGCTGGCCGACCTCGGCGATCCCGAGCGTCACCGCGCCATCGCCGCGGCGCTCGACAGCGCAGGGGGGACTACCGTGCTGGTGCGTCCCGACGGCCACATCGCCGCCAGGGTGGACGCCGACGACGTCGCGGCGCTGACCGCCGCCGTGCGCCGAGCCTGTGGAGGAGTGGAACGGTGAACCCGCTGTTCGAGGCCCTGGTGGACGACGCCGGGCTGTTCCCGCCCGAGCGGCTCCCGCTCGCGGACGCGCTCAAGCGCCACCGCGCGGACGAGGCCGCCGCCCACCCGGTGCTGACCCACCGCTTCCTGTGCCCCGCCAGCGCCATCCCGCAGCTCATCGCCGAGCTGGATGACGCGCCCCTGCGGCTGGGCCTGATCGCCGACACCGGCCTTGAGGGCCTCGCGCCGGCGCTGGAGGCGGTCGGCGTCGACCCTCGGCTGCGGCTCGAGACGGTCGAGCTGGCGCTGCCGGCCGAGAACCTCGGCGCGGCGGCGGTCGACGCCCTGCCGCCGCTGCCTGATGGCGCCTTCATCGAGCTGCCCCGCGCCCAGGGGTGGCGGGAGGCTCTGGAGCGGCTGTCTGAACGCGGGCTCGGCGCCAAGATCCGCTGCGGGGGGCTCAAGGCGGAGCTGTTCCCCACGCCCCAGGAGCTCGGCGCCTTCATCGGCGCCTGCGCCCGGCACCAGGCACCCTTCAAGGCGACCGCCGGGCTGCACAACGCGGTGCGCCACCGCGACCAGGCGACGGGCTTAGAGCACCACGGCTTCCTCAACCTGCTGGTCGCGGTGGCCAGGGCGGCCCACGGCGCCGACGAGCCCCAGATCGTCGCGGCGCTCGAGGTGGAAGACGGCGCGGTGCTGGCGGACGAGGCGCGCGCCCTCGACCCTGAGGCCGCGCGGGCCGCCCGCCGGCTCCTGGTGGCCTACGGCTCCTGCAGCACCAGCGAGCCGCTCGATGACCTGAGGGCCCTCGGCCTGCTCGAGGAGGTGGACGGGTGACCGACTCGTGGGTGGAGATCCCCGAGGACAGCGACTTCCCGATCGACAACCTGCCCTACGGCGTGTTCTCGCCGCCCGGGGCCGGCCCGCGTGTCGGGGTGGCGGTGGGTGACCTCGTCCTCGACCTGCCCGCGGCCCTGGACGACGAGGTCTTCGCACGCCCGTCCCTCAACGCCTTCATGGCCCGCGGACGCCGCGCCTGGACCGAGGTGCGTGAGCGGGTCCGGGAGGGCCTGTGCGATCCCGGGCAGCAGGATCGCCTGCGACCGCACCTGCACCGCCGGGACGAGGTGACGCTGCACCTGCCCGTCGAGGTCGCCGACTACATCGACTTCTACTCCTCGATGGAGCACGCCCAGAACCTCGGGCGCATGTTCCGACCCGACCAGGAGCCGCTGACGCCGAACTGGCGGCACCTGCCCATCGGCTACCACGGGCGCGCGGGGACGATCGTCGTGTCCGGCACCGACATCCGCCGCCCCTGCGGGCAGACCAAGCGGCCGGACCAGGCCGCGCCCACGTTCGGCCCCAGCCGCCGGCTGGACATCGAGGCGGAGGTCGGGTTCGTGGTCGGCGTCGGCAGCCGCCAGGGCGAGCCGGTCCCGACCTCGGCCATCCGCGAGCACGTCTTCGGCGTCGTCCTGGTCAACGACTGGAGCGCCCGGGACCTGCAGGCGTGGGAGTACGTGCCGCTGGGCCCGTTCCTCGGCAAGTCCTTCGCCACCAGCATCTCGCCGTGGGTGGTGCCGCTCGACGCGCTGGAGGCGGCGATGGTCCCCGCGCCCGTCCAGGAGCCCGAGCCGCTGCCCTACCTGCGCGAGGAGCGGCGCTGGGGCCTTGACCTGCAGCTCGAGGTGCGGCTGGGCGGCGAGGTCATCTCGCGGCCGCCGTTCGCCGGCATGTACTGGACGCCGGCCCAGCAGCTGGCGCACACCACCATCAACGGCGCGAGCCTTCGCACCGGCGACCTGTACGCCTCCGGCACGGTCTCCGGTCCCGTCCGCGAGCAGCGGGGATCGCTGATCGAGCTGTCCTGGAACGGCACCGAGCCCATCGAGCTGGCCGACGGCTCCACCCGCACCTTCCTCGAGGACGGGGACGTGGTCAGCATCAGCGCCAGCGCGCCGGGACCCGCCGGGAGGAGGATCGGCTTCGGGGCCGTCGCGGGCAGGATCACGCCGGCCGCCTGCTGAGCCGGGCGGCCGGAACCGTCCGATCGCGCCTTGCCGTTGACACACCCAGGTGCGATCCTCGCGTGTCCCCGAACTGGGAAGGTGGTCCCCGTGACCGATCTGGTCGCTGACCGGCCGTCGACGACCGAAGCCGGCGGCGATGTCGCCGAGCTCGAGTCGCACCGGCGTGAGCTGATCGGCTACTGCTACCGCATGCTCGGCTCCTCCGCGGAGGCCGAGGACGCCGTGCAGGAGACGCTCCTGCGCGCCTGGCGCGGCCGGGACCGCTTCGAGGGCCGCTCGAGCCTGCGCTCGTGGCTGTACCGGATCGCGACCAACGTCTGCCTCGACATGCTCGGCGGCAGCCAGCGGCGCGCCCGACCGATCGACCTCGGGCCGTCCTCGACAGCCGACACCCCGCTGCCGTCTGCGCTGCCCGAGAGCACCTGGCTGGAGCCGATCCCCGACGGCCGCGTGCTGGAGGACGGCGACCCGGCCGAGGTCGCCGCGGCGCGCGACACGATCCGGCTCGCATTCGTCGCGGCGCTGCAGCACCTGCCGCCGCGCCAGCGCGCCGTGCTCATCCTGCGCGAGGTGCTGCGCTGGCGGGCGACCGAGGTGGCCGAGCTGCTCGAGACCACCGTGGCCGGGGTCAACAGCGCCCTTCAGCGGGCGCGCGCGACCCTGGCGGCGAGCCGCGTGGCCGACACCGACGTCTTCGACCCGGTCGACCCGCAGCAGCAGGAGCTGCTGGCCCGCTACGTGGACGCGTTCGAGCGCTACGACCTCGACGCGCTCACCGCGCTGCTGCACGAGGACGCGATCCAGACCATGCCGCCGTATCCGCTGTGGCTCCAGGGACACGAGCAGATCCGCGGCTGGTACCTGGGGACGGGCATCGGCTGCGCCGGGTCGCGGCTGGTGCCGACCGTGGCCAGCGGCACGCCCGCGTTCGGGCAGTACCGCGCCGCACCGGACGGCGGCCATGTCCCCTGGGCGCTGCAGGTGATCGAGATCTCAGACAGGCGGATCCGGGCGATGAACGCCTTCCTCGACGTCGCACGCTGGTTTCCGATGTTCGGCCTGCCGGCGCGGCTGGACCCCGAGCCCTAGCAGCACCTCCGCCAGGCCCACGAGCGCGAGCAGGCGCGCCAGCGCCGTCGACGCGTTGACCACCCGCAGCCGGCGCCCCGCGGCGCACAGGGACAGCTGAAGCCGCGCGAGCAGGTCCACGCTCGCGAGGTCCGCGGGCAGCGCGCTGGCGTCGCAGTCCGCCTCGTACCAGGGGAACGCGCACAGGCGCCGCAGCCCGTGGCACAGACCCGGCAGGTCGCCGCGGGAGGTGTCGCGGCGCAGGATCAGCAGCGGGCGGCTGTCTGCAGGTGACGTGCCGCTGCCGCCTGCGTCCACGCTCGCCTCCTGATCTGGCGCGCAGCCGGGAGGCCGCTCGCCCGGTTGCAAGAGCACCGCTGCGCTTGATGGGATGACGACGCCTGCGCACCGGACTCATCGAATCCGCGGCGCACGGGGATAAGGTGTTCGCCCACCCGTGTTCCGCCTGCTGCGAGGAACCTCATGGTCACCATCGTCCAGATCTCCGATCCCCACGTGGGCTCACCGCACTTCGTGCCCAACCTCATGAACCGGGTGCTCACCGAGATCGCCGAGCTCAACCCCGACGCGGTGCTGTGCACCGGCGACCTCACCAACGAGGGCTTCGCGGGGGAGTACAAGGCGGCCGCCACCTACTTCAGCCGGATCCGCCAGCCCTTCTACGTGGTGCCCGGCAACCACGACAGCCGCAACGTCGGCTACCTGCACTTCGAGGAGCTGTTCGGCCCGCGGCAGTGGACCGCCGACATCGGCCCGATCCGCCTGGTCGCGGTGGACTCGTCCCAGCCCGACATCAACGACGGGCGCGTGGGGCGCGAGCAGTACGACTGGATCCGGTCCTCGTTCGACTGCGACGCCGAGCTGAAGATCTTCGCCCTGCACCACCACCTGATCCCCGTGCCCGGGACAGGCCGCGAGCGCAGCACCGTCGCCGACGCGGGTGACGTGCTCGAGCTGCTCCTGTCCTCGGGCGTGGACCTGGTCCTGACCGGTCACAAGCACGTGCCGCACGTCTGGCGCCTCGAGCACATGTACATCACCAACGCCGGGACCGTGTCCAGCCTGCGGCTGCGCGGCAAGACCAAGCCGAGCTACGCGGTGATCGAGTACGACCAGGGCCAGGTGCGGCTGCACCGCCGACATCCCTTCGGGCAGTCCACCCTGATCGCGCACTGGAACCCGCGCACGGGGGAGCAGTTCCACCGCGACTTCGAGCCGCTGTTCTCCGCTCCGATGCCCGCGCCGAAGGGCGTCGGCGGCAGTGCTGGCACGTCCGGCGGAGCGGACGTGGCGGAGGCGGTCCAGCACCCGTGAGGCGACGTGCCGTCGTCCTGGTCGACGGCGAGCACTACCCGCCGGTCGTGCGTGACGCCCTCGGCCAGCTGCGCCGCGAGGGCATCGAGCCCGTCGCCGCGCTGTTCCTCGGCGGCGTCGAGAAGGTCGCCGCGCACGGGCAGTCGGTCGACCTCGGAGTGCCGGTCGGCTGGGTGCTGCGCCAGCCCGGAGCCCGCGGGCCCGCGCCCGACCCGCACCTGGCGGCCGAGGCGCTGGCGGCCGCGATCTCAGAGCACGACCCCGACGTCGTCGTGGACCGCTCCGATGAGCCGGTGCTGGACTCGCGCAGCCGCCTGCGGCTGGCCGCGACCGCGCTGATCGCCGGCGTCGCCTACGAGGGACCGGACTTCACGTTGAGACCGCCGCCGCGGCCACGGCTGGCGGACCGGCCGGCCATCGCCGTGATCGGCACCGGGAAGCGGACCGGCAAGACCGCCGTGGCGGGGGAGATCACCCGCACCCTCCAGGAGCTCGGCCGAACGCCCGTGGTCGTCGCCATGGGCCGCGGGGGGCCGTCCGAGCCGCTGGTCGTCCCCGCCGGCGCGGCGCCGGACCTCGAGACCCTGCTGGCGATCGCCGAGGCGGGCGGGCACGCGGCCAGTGACTGCTACGAGGACGCGCTGACCACCGGCGCGGCGACCGTCGGCGCGCGCCGCTGCGGCGGCGGCCTGGCGGGCGCGGTGGGCGCGGGCAACGTCGCCGAGGCGGTCCAGCTGGCGACGAAGGAGGACGGCGACGTCCTGATCCTCGAGGGCTCCGGTGCGGCCGTGCCGCCCGTGCACGCGGACGCCACGGTGCTGGTCGTCCCGGGCGACGCCGAGCCCGAGCTGGTCGCCGGGTACCTGGGCCCTTACAGGCTGTTGCTGGCGGACCTGGTGGTTGTTACCATGGCAGAGCCTCCCAGAGCTTCTTCCGCCCAGGTTGAAGCCGTTCAGGAGGCGATCCGCAGCATCTCGCGACGAGTGCCGATCGTGCGCACCGTCTTCCGTCCCACGCCTCTCGGTGACGTGTCCGGTGCGAGGGTGCTCTTCGCGACCACCGCACCCAGCGCCGTCAGCGCGTCCCTCGCAAGCTCGCTGGAGAGCCAGCACGGATGCGAGGTGGTCGGGGTATCGACCAACCTCGCCGATCGTGAGGCACTTCGGCACGACCTGCGCTCGGCACCCGCTCACGACGTCCTGCTGGTGGAGCTGAAGGCTGCGGCGGTAGACGTGGCGGCGCGGACGGCCACCAGCGCAGGAGCGCGCGTGGTTTTCTGCGACAACCGCCCGGTCGTGGTCGACGAGCACGACGCCGGCGGGCAGCTCGCCGGGGCGGTCGCTCGGCTCTGCGACCTGGCGGACCAGCGGTTCACACCGCACGGCTCCCGGTGACGGGCGCCAAGCCTCCACAGCGGACGACGTCCCAACGGCCCACCCTCCGGTCAAGCAACCCGGCCCCCACCCACCCGGCGCAACCAACCCGGTGACACCAGCTCCGGTCCCGCCGGCTCCCGCAGCGCACGTCGAAAGCACCGCATCGGATGATCGAACCCCGACCCGAAGACCAGACCTCGCGGATCCCACGTCGAGACGAGCTGGCGGCCGCCCAGAGAGCCGCCCAGGTCACCATCCGCGACGGCAAGGCGGGACTGCCCTTCTCGAAGGGCCTGCTGGCCACGTCGATAATGGCGGCGGGGCTTCCCCCGGGTCGCGCCTACCACGTCGCCGAGAAGGTCGAGGTCGCCCTGCACGCCGAGGGCCTGGCGCAGGTCACCACCGCCGAGCTGCGGAGCCTGACCGAGACCGTTCTGGCCGAGGAGGTCGGCAACCGCTACGCCGAGACCTACCGCCGCTGGCAGACCGCGCAGGAGCGCGACGTCCCGCTGATCGTGCTGATCGGGGGCACGACCGGCGTCGGGAAGTCGACCGTCGCGACCACGGTCGCCAACCGCCTCGGGATCGTCCGGATCGTCTCGACGGACGCGGTGCGGGAGGTCATGCGCGGCATCTTCACGCGCGAGATGATGCCGGCGCTGCACGCCTCGTCCTTCGACGTGTGGACGCTCATCCCCGAGCCCCTGCGCGGCGACGACCCGGTGATCGCCGGCTTCCGCCAGCAGGTGCACGCGGTGTCGGTCGGGGTCACGCAGCTGATCCGACGGGCGGTCGTCGAGGGCACCGATCTGATCATCGAGGGGGCGCACATCGTCCCCGGTGTGATCGCGCTGCCCGACCCGAGCGACGCCATCGTCGCGCAGCAGATCATCGCGGTGGACGACGCGGTGATCCACGCCAACCACTTCGCGGCGCGCGACCGCGAGGCCAGGACCCGTGGGCTGCGCCGCTACCTGGACCACTTCGATGACATCCGCCGCATCCAGGACTACCTGAAGGGCCTAGCCCAGCAGCGCGGAGTCCCGGTGATCACCAGCTACGGCCTGGACCAGACCGTGTCGATGGTGATGGAGGCGGTCATCAAGACCGCCACCGACCCCAGAACCCCCCAACGGGACCCCGCGGACCCACCAGAAGCTCTCAACGGATCTGAGCAGGGCGGCCGGGAGATCCGGCTCGACCCGTTCAGCACGACGCGCGGCAGTGCCCCGCGCAGCAGCAGACAGGAGTAGAACCGATGGACCGCAGTGTCCTCGCACGAAAGCAGCTGACGGAGCTGAAGAGCATCGCATCGAGCCTTCAGATGCGCGGCTTTCAGCGGCTCAAGAAGGCCGAGCTGATCGACGCCATCGTCAGCGCCGCCGGCGGCGACGTGCAGGCCGTCCTGGCGGTGGCCGAGCGCGGCGCCCGCAACGATCAGGGCGGTCAGCAGCTCGACCTGCCGACCGCCGAGGGGAACGGCCGCACCAAGAAGGCCGACAGCCCTGATGGCGGCGCCCGCACCCGGGTTCGCACCCGCACGCGTGAGCGCACCCAGGAGGAGCGCGCCGCCGACGAGCGGCAGGAGGAGCGTCCGAAGGCCGAGCGCACCACAGACGCCGGCGACGGCGCGTCCGGCGCCGAATCCTCGACCGGCGCGGAGGGTCAGACCTCGGCGTCCGGTTCGGGCGCGACCCCGCGGGTCCGCACCCGCACCCGCACCCGTGAGCGCGACGAGGCCGAGCGCGGCGGCGAGCGCCAGGAGCGCCAGGAGCGCGCCGAGCCGACCGCCGAGCGGACCTCCGGTGCTGGCGGCGGCGACTCCTCAGCCGGCGAGCAGCCCGCGCAGAGCCGCGAGGAGCAGCAGCGGCCGGCGCGCCAGGAGTCCCAGCGCCCCGACAACCGCGACGAGGGCGGCGGCGGCCGGAAGCGCAAGACCCGCCGCGAGCGCCGGCGCAACCAGCGCGAGCGCGCCCAGGGTGGTGGTCGCCACCAGGCCCAGGGCCGGCCGGCCGACGACGACCCGACCGCCGAGCCGGGCGAGGTCCGCACCGGCGTGCTCGACATCCTCCCGGAGGGCTACGGCTTCCTCCGCACCTCCGGCTACCTGCCGGGGGACAAGGACGTCTACGTCTCGCAGTCGCTGATCCGCCGGCACGCCCTGCGGCGCGGTGACGTCGTCGAGGGCCCGATCCGGGTGCAGAAGCACACCGACAAGGTCCCCGCGCTGCACTCGGTCGCCAAGGTCAACGGCGTCAGCCCCGACCCCAACGGCCACCTGCCGCACCGCCCCGACTTCAAGGACATGACGCCGCTGTTCCCCAACGAGCGGCTGCGCCTGGAGACCCCGGGCGGACCGATCTCGATGCGGATCGTCGACCTGATGGCGCCGATCGGGAAGGGCCAGCGCGCCCTGATCGTCTCTCCGCCGAAGGCCGGCAAGACGACCATCCTGAAGGAGCTCGGCCAGGCGATCGCCTACAACAACCCCGAGTGCCACCTGATGGTCGTCCTCGTCGACGAGCGGCCCGAGGAGGTCACCGACATGCAGCGGTCGGTGCCGGGCGAGATCATCGCCTCGACCTTCGACCGCCCCGTCGACGACCACACCCAGATCGCCGAGCTCGCCATCGAGCGCGCCAAGCGCCTGGTCGAGCAGGGCAAGGACGTCGTGATCCTGCTCGACTCGATCACCCGCCTGGCGCGCGCCTACA
>CAZVUW010000028.1:0-30799 GCA_964629825.1 uncultured Actinomycetota bacterium | reverse complement strand
CGCGCTCGATCCGGCGGGTCATCAGGTAGCTGTAGGGCGACTCGCCGTAGGCCTGCTTGAACTGGCGGCTCAGGTGTCCCGAGGACATCCCCACGTCGCGCGCAAGCGCCTCGACGTCGAGGGGCTTGGCGTACTCGCGATCCATGCGGTCGCGGACGCGCCGCAGAAGGGCCAGGTCGCGGAGGCGTTGGCTGTCGGCGGTACGAGTCATCCCTGCGATCCTGCCATCCCAAGTTGGTCCTCGCCGCAGACCCCCGGCCGGCGACCGAGCCTCCTCCTCCCGGATGTTGTTCTCGGCGCGGATGTGCGTCGAAAACAACATCGTGGCTGGGGGCACCGGCCCACCACCAGCCGGATGTTGTTCTCGACGCGGATATGCGTCGAGAACAACAGCAAGCTGGGTGGGGGAACGAGCTGGGTGGGGGGACGGGCTGGGTGGGGATGGGGGCCGCGGGCGTCCTAGCCGCGCGGAAGCGGCCGCGGCTGCGCGCACAGGGCGGCGTCGAGGCGCTGGAGGAAGCGCCTACGGGGCACCGCGACGGCGCCGAGCCGCTCGAGGTGCGGCGTCGGCAGCTGCGCGTCGATGAGGTGATAGCCGGCCGCTGCCAGGCAGCGATCGAGGTGCACCAGCGCGACCTTCGAGGCGTCGCTGACGCGGTGGAACATGGACTCGCCCATGAACGCCGCGCCCAGCGCCACCCCGTAGAGGCCTCCTACCAACCGCTTCCCCTCCCACACCTCGACGCTGTGGGCGAAGCCGAGGTGGTGCAGCCGCAGGTAGGCCTCCGCCATCTCGGGCGTGATCCAGGTCCCCTCCCCCGGCCGCTCGGCGCAGGCGGCGACCACCGCCTCGAAGGCGGTGTCGATCGTGCAGCGCAGGCGCCCGGAGGCCAGCGTGCGACGCAGGCTGCGGCTGACGTGCACGCCACCGACGTCGATGACCGCGCGCGGGTCGGGTGACCACCAGGTCAGCCAGCCGGCGCTGTCAGGCCACGGGAAGATCCCGTGGGTGTAGGCGTCTAGCAGCGTCTCCGGCTCGAGGTCGCCGCCGATGGCCAGGGGTGCATCGGGTGGGGCGAGTCGAGGATCCGGGAAGCGGCTGCGAACCACCACCTACTCCGAGGGCTCGGCCACCTCCGAGGGCGCCGCTCCGATGGCGTGCGCGCCCCCGTCGACGTGGACGATCTCGCCGCTGACGGCGGGCATCCAGTCGCTCAGCAGGGCGCAGACCACCCTTGCCACCGGTGCGGGGTCGCGCGGATCCCAGCCCAGCGGCGCACGCGTCGTCCAGACGTCCTCGTAGCTGGTGAAGCCGGCGATGGACTTGGCCGCCATGGTCCGCAGCGGGCCAGCGGCGACGAGGTTGACACGCGTGCCCTGAGGCCCGAGGTCGCGGGCGACGTAGCGGCAGCAGGACTCAAGCCCGGCCTTGGCCACGCCCATCCAGTCGTAGGAGGGCCACGCCAGGCTGGCGTCGAAGTCGAGGCCGACGATCGACCCGCCGCCGCTCTTGGCCAGCAGGGGCGCCAGGGCTGCCGACAGGGACGCGAACGAGTAGGTCGAGATGTGCAGCGCGGTCGCGACGTCCTCCCAGGGCGTCGTCAGGAAGCCGCCGCCGATCGCGGAGTCGGGCGCGAACCCGATCGCGTGGACGATCCCGTCGAGGCTGCCCCAGCGCTGGTCGAGATCGTCGGCGATACGCGCCAGGTGCTCGGGTTGGGTGACGTCCATCTCCAGCACGTCCGGCGGATCGGGCAGCCGTGCCGCGATGCGGCGGGTGATCGACATCCCGCGGCCGAAGCCGGTGAGGACGATCTCGGCGCCCTGCTCCTGGGCGATCCGCGCGACCGAGAATGCGATCGACGCCTCGGTCAGGACACCGGTGATCAGCAGCCGCTTGCCGTCGAGCAGCATTGACGCCCTTCCCTCCTGCAGTCCCGCCGCCTGCTACTGCGGCATCGTGTCGTGGCGGAAGCCCGGCTGCACCGATGAGCGCAGCGAGCGCAGCAGCGCCGCGATGACGCCGCGGGTCTCCCCCGGGGTGATGACCTCGTCGATCGACATCCGCTCGGCCGGGATGTGCGGCGCCATGGCCTCGGCACGGTAGCGGGCGACCAGCTCCTCGCGCCGAGCGGGGTCGGCCTCGAGGTCGCGGCGGTAGATGACGTCGACCGCGCCCTCGGCACCCATCACGGCCAGCTCGGCACCGGGCCAGGAGAAGGCGGCGTCAGCCCCGAGCGACTTGGAGCCCATGACGATGTAGGCGCCGCCGAAGGCCTTGCGCAGCACGATCGTGACACGCGGGACGGTTGCCTCGGCGTAGGCGTACAGCAGCTTGGCGCCCTTGCGGATGATGCCGGACGCCTCCTGGCCCGTGCCCGGCAGGAACCCGGGGACGTCCACCAGGGTCACGATCGGCAGGCCGAACGCGTCGCACATGCGCACGAACCGGGCGCCCTTCTCCGAGGCGTCGATGTCGAGGCAGCCGGCCAGCACCAGGGGCTGGTTGGCGACCACTCCGACGGCCTGGCCGTCTATGCGCCCGAACCCGACGACGATGTTGGAGGCGAACTGCTCGTGCAGCTCGAGGAAGCTGCCGGAGTCGACGACGCCGCGGATGACGGTGCGGACGTCGTAGGGCGTCCGGTGGTCGGACGGCACGGCGTCGTCGCCCAGGGCGACCTCGGGGTCCCCGGGCGCGTACGGCGGCGGCAGCTCCCAGCAGGAGCTGGGCAGGTAGCCGAGCACCCGGCGCGTCAGGTCGAGCGCGCCCTCAGCGTTGTCGGCCACCAGGTGCGCCACGCCCGAGGCGGTGGAGTGCACGTCGGCGCCGCCGAGGTCCGACAGGGTGACGTCCTCGAACGTCACGGCCTTCACGACCCGCGGCCCGGTCACGAACATGTGCGCGCGCTGGCGCTCCATGATCACGATGTCGGTCAGCGCCGGCGAGTACACCGCTCCCCCGGCGCACGGGCCGAGCACCACGCTGATCTGCGGCACGCGCCCCGACAGGGCGACGTTGCGGCGGAAGATCTGGCCGTAGCCGTCCAGGGCCGCCACACCCTCCTGGATGCGCGCACCGCCGGAGTCGAGCAGCCCCACCACCGGCGAGCGCGAGCGGGCGGCGTGGTCGAGCATGCGCGCGATCTTGGCCGCGTGCACCTCCCCCAGCGAGCCGCCCAGCGCCGTCGGGTCCTGCGAGAACAGCGCGATCGGGCGACCGTGAATGCTGGCCGTGCCGGTGACGACGCCGTCGCCGGCGGGCCGCTTGCGCTGCATGTCGAAGGCGTGGGTGCGGTGGCGGGCCTGGCTGCCGAGCTCCGTGAAGGAGCCCTCGTCCACCAGGGCGCGGACGCGCGCCAGCCGATCCGAGGCGAGATCGATCGTCATCGGCGTGCCTACGGCTTGGTGAGGACCAGGACGGCGTTCTGGCCGCCGAAGCCGAACGAGTTGCTGACGGCGACCTCGACGTCGGCCTCGCGCGGCTCCTTGGAGACCACGTCGAGATCGATCTCGGGGTCCTGGCTGTCCAGGTTGGCCGTGGGCGGGATGAGGCCGTTCTCGATCGTCAGCGCCGTGAAGGCCGCCTCGATCGCGCCGGCCGCCCCCAGCGAGTGACCCGTGACGCCCTTGGTGGAGGTCACGGCCGCGTCGCCGCCGAGCACCCGCCGGATGGTCCTGGCCTCTGACACGTCGTTCAGCGGCGTCGAGGTGCCGTGCGCGTTGACGTGCTGCACCTCGTCCGGGCCGACGCCGGCATCCTCGAGGGCCGCCCGGATGGCGCGCTCCGCACCGCGACCATCAGGGTCGGGAGCGGTCACGTGGTAGCCGTCGGCCGACGCGCCGTAGCCCGCGACGTTGGCGCGCACCCGCGCACCGCGGGCGGCGGCGTCCTCGGGGCGCTCGAGCACCAGCACGCCGGCAGCCTCGGCTGCGACGAAGCCGTCACGCTCGACGTCGAACGGGCGCGAGGCAGCGGCCGGGTCGTCGTTGCGCCCCGACAGAGCACCCATCTGCGCGAAGCCGGCGATGGACAGGGGGGTCAGGCCGGCCTCGGTGCCGCCGGTCAGGACCACGTCGCAGGCCCCCGAGCGCAGCAGGGCCATGGCCGTCCCGATCGCGGTGGCGCCCGAGGCGCAGGCCGTCGCCGTCACCAGGTTCGGCCCCAGGGCGTTCAGGTCCATCGCGAGCTGCCCGGCCACCATGTTGGGCACCAGCATGGGGATGAGCATCGCGCTGACCCGCTCCGGGCCCTGCTCCATCAGCCGCCGGTGCTGGGTCTCCCAGGTGTGCGCGCCGCCCATGCCGCAGCCGATGACGCAGCCCACGCGGGCGCCATCCCAGGTGTTGGGATCCAGGCCGGCGTCGGCGACGGCCTGGCGCGCTGCGACGACCGCGAGCTGCACGAAGCGGTCGAGCCGGCGTGCGGCCTTGCGGTCGATCAGCTCCCCTGGATCGAAGTCGGGGACGCGGCAGGAGAACCGGACCGACAGCTCCGACAGGTTCGGGTCCTCGGAGGCGGTGGAGCGCCCGGACAGCACGCGCTGCCAGGACTGCTCGACACCGACCCCGGCGGGGGTCACCAGCCCCAGGCCGGTGACTGCAAGGGGCGCAGAAGCCATGCTACGAGTTCACCTTTGCGCCCTTGGCCTCGAGCAGCTTGACGGTGTCGTTGAGCGTCTCCAGCTCCTCGGCCTCCTCGTCGGTGATGCGCACGCCCAGCTCCTCCTCGGCGGCCAGGGCGAACTCGACCAGGTCGAGGGAGTCGAGGTCCAGGTCCTCGAAGGTGGACTCGGGCGTGATGTCGTCGGCGGGGACGCCGAACTTCTCGACCAGCAGGGCCTTGACGCGCTCGTACACGGGGTTCACGGGCTTCTCCTTTGGCGGGTTTCGGTTCTCGGGTGCACGCCGACGTGCTCGGCGTGGGCTTGTAGATGAACGGATCAGCTGCCGGGCAGGTCGCCCGACGGCCGGCTCACGCCGGGGTCACGTCCGGCCACAGCAGCACGGCCGAGCCCCAGGTGAAGCCGCCGCCGAAGGCGGTCAGCAGCACCTTGTCCCCCGGGGCGAGCCCGGCATCGGCCAGAGCGAGGGGGATCGAGGCGGCGGACGTGTTGCCGTAGCGGTGGATGTTGACATGCCGCCGCTCCGGGGGCACGCCCAGGCGGTCGCCGACAGCGTCGAGGATCCGCACGTTGGCCTGGTGGGCCACCAGCCGGTCGACGTCGGAGACCTCCCAGCCCGCCTTGGCCAGCACGCGACGCGATGACTCCACCATGCGCGCGACCGCGTGGCGGTAGATCTCGCGGCCCTCCATGCGCAGGTAGTACGCCTTCTCCGGGATGTCCGGGCTTGATGCCGGCAGCCGCGACCCGCCGGCGTCCACGGCCAGCAGATGGGCGTTGGAGCCGTCGCTGCCGAGATCCACCGCGCCGACCGCGCCCAGCTCGTCGCTCGAGCCGGCGCGCAGGACCACGGCGCCCGCGCCGTCGCCGAAGATCACGGCGGTCGAGCGGTCCGAGGGGTCCATGAAGCGGTGCATCACCTCGGAGCCGATGAGCAGCACCCGGTCGGCCATCTCGCCGGCGATGAGGCCCTTGGCGGTGGCCAGCCCGTAGACGAAGCCCGAGCAGACCGCAGCGACGTCGTAGGCGGCCACCTCGGGCAGACCGAGGCGCGAGGCGACCTCGGGGGCGGTGTTGGGGCACAGCCGGTCGGGCGTGGTCGTCGCGACGATCACCGCGTCGACGCTCTGCTCACCGGCGGACTTGAGCGCCAGCGCACCCGCCTCGACCGCCAGGTCCGAGGTGGACACGGAGGGGTCCGCGACGTGCCTCTGCGCGATGCCCGTCCGGCTGCGGATCCACTCGTCCGAGGTGTCCAGCGTCTGGGCCAGCTCGTCGTTGGTCACGACCCGCGGCGGCACGGCGGTGCCGATGCCGCTCAGGACGGCCGCAACCATCAGGCCTGTCCCTCGTCCGAGCGCTGGAGCCAGACCAGTCCCTGACCGCGCGACACGAGCTGACCCGGTCGCACCAGCAGGCGGGCGACGGTGCCCGCAACCGGCGCGACCACCTCGTCCGCTCTCCCCTTGCCACCCGTGATGAACCCTAGGGTCTCACCGGCCGCCACCGACGGCACGCGGACGGGCTGGAACCGGCCGGTGCTCGGAGCCACCGCTACGGCGAGGCTCTCCGCCACGGTGCCGCGCAGGCTCGAGGAGGGCGCATCGACATGCGAGGATGTCGCCACGTCCGCACGGGTGAGCAGGTCTGTCATCGCATCATCCCTTGACGATCGGACGGGCGGGGCACCAAAGGGGCGGCGGTGCTCCGGCTGAGGATCAACGTCGACCAACGTACTGACATTGACGTCGGTGTCAAGTTACGGATCCGTAGCATCCGTACAGGGCCGTACAGGGTGCAAAGCGGACGCCGCGAGGGCAAGGCCGCCGGCGGCGGGCCGCGCCCATGGCCCTCTCGCCTCCCCCTCCCCCACCTGACGGTTGGACATTTGGCCCGAGATCCCGGGCCAAATGTCCAACCGTCCACGCGGCTTACCATTCAGCACCCACCCGACCCAGGAGCCAGCCCGATGTCCGACCTCGCCGATCAGCTAGCGGATGTGCGCGCCGCGCTCGACGAGCGCATGCCCCAGCACCGCCGGGACCTCGAGGACCTGGTGCGGATCCCCAGCGTCAGCGCGGACCCCGCGGCCGCCGGCGACGTCCGTCGCAGCGCCGAGGCGGTGCGGGACCTGCTGGAGCGCACCGGGTTCCAGGCAGCGCGCCTCCTCGAGGTGGAGGGTGCGCACCCCGCCGTCTACGCCGAGGTCCCCGGTCCCGCCGGCGCGCCAACGCTGCTGCTCTACGCCCACCACGACGTCCAGCCGACCGGCGCGGAGTCGGACTGGACCACCCCGCCCTTCTCCCCCACCGAGCGCGACGGGCGCCTGTACGGCCGCGGCGCGGCCGACGACAAGGCCGGCATCCTCGTGCACGTCGCGGCCGTGGACGCCTGGCTGCGCGGCCGCGGCGCCCCGCCGGTCAACCTCAAGGTGCTGATCGAGGGCGAGGAGGAGACCGGGAGCGAGCACCTCGGCGACTTCCTGGCGGCCTACGGCGAGCTGCTGCGCTCCGATGTGGTGGTCGTGACCGACTCGGCCAACTGGAAGGTGGGCGTGCCGGCCCTCACCTACCTGCTGCGCGGCCTGACGGACTGCGTCGTCGAGGTCGCCGCGCTTGACCACGCCCTGCACTCGGGCATCTACGGCGGCGCGGTCCCCGACCCGGTCATGGGGCTGGCCAAGCTGCTCGCGGGCCTGACCGACGACCGCGGCGCCCTCGCCATCCCGGGTTTCGCCGACGACGTGCGTCCCCCGACGGCCGCGGAGCGCGAGCAGCTCGAGCGGCTCGGGTTCGACGAGGAGGCATTCCGCGCGGAGGCGGGCCTGCTGGAGGGTGTGGAGCTGATCGGCGAGCCCGACCGGCACCCACTGGAGCGGCTCTGGATGAGGCCGAGCGTGACGATCATCGGGCTCGACGCGCCGACGGTGGAGCACTCATCCAACACCATCGTCCCGACCGCCCGGGCGCGCGTGAGCGTGCGGCTGGCACCGGGTCAGGATCCTGTGCGCGCCCGGGACCTGCTGTGCTCCTGGCTGGAGGCCAACGCGCCCTGGGGTCTGCGGGTGACCGTCACCCCGGGCGCCGCCGCCGGAGCCTTTGTGTGCGACCCGGAGGTCGAGCCGGCCCGCACGGCCTTTGCCGCCGCCGACGAAGCGCTCGAGGCCGC
This sequence comes from uncultured Actinomycetota bacterium, assembly GCA_964629825.1. GTDB lineage: Bacteria > Actinomycetota > Nitriliruptoria > Euzebyales > Egibacteraceae > CAZVUW01. The sequence goes on along the minus strand of CAZVUW010000028.1, from coordinate 23,006 downwards.
CTACGAGTCAACCCCCGTCCACATGGGCCTCGGCGGGTCGATCCCCCTGGCCGCCACCTTCGCCGAGGCGTTCGCGCGGGACGGCGCCCCCGCCCCGGTGCTGCTGCTGGGCGTGGAGGACCCTGACACCCGCGCGCACGGCGTCGACGAGTCGCTGCACCTGGCGGACTGGCGCAACGCCTGCCTGGCCGAGGCCTACCTGCTCGAGACGTTGGCGCGCGGCTGGGAGGGGTCGTGAGCGCCCGCTCCGAGTACGACGCCGCCTACTTCACGCTGCTGCGGGCCATCGAGGAGCGCGACGACCTCCTGCGCTACCGCGACTGGCTGGTCGAGGAGCTGGAGCGGCTCGACGCCTTCGCCGAGGCCACCCGCGATCGCACCGATGCCCTGCCGCGGCGGGTGCGCCGCCCGATGGAGTCGACCACGAGGCCGCTGCTCGAGGCCGTCGGCCGCCGGCGCTCCGCCGTCCTTGACGAGCAGCGCCGGATCGATGACCGCATCCGGGCGGCGGAGGAGTTCGCCGCCGAATGCCAGGCCGAGGTGGACCGCCTGCGGCCTAGCGCGCGGTAGCCGGCGCGGCGAGCTGCGCACGCCGCCGGTGGTCGGCGGGCGCCGCCTGCGACGACCACAGGGAGACCCCCAGCCAGGCCAGGCCGAGGCCGAGGGGAACGGCGGCGTAGCGACCGAGGACGTGCGGTAGCAGTGGGACCAGGAGGGTCGCGAACGCCCCGAATCGCCAGGCAGTGGTGCTGACGCTCCACGGTCTCCTCGGCAAGCTGCGCGACCTCGGCCTTCCCCTGATCTCGGTGACCCCCGGCCAACCTGAGGGGGAGCCACCGGGCTGAGGAGCGCCGACCCCCCCCGGGTCAGCGGTGCAGCAGCTCCTTCATCTGCTCGTGCAGGCGGCCGTTGGTGGTCAGGACGTCTCGGCTGTGCAGGGGCGAGCCGCCGGTGAATGAGGTCATCCGGCCGCCGGCCTCGGTGACGATGCACTCCAGGGCGGCGACGTCCCAGGGCCGGAGGTCGTCCTCGAAGGCGATCTCGGCCATCCCCCCGGCAACGAGCAGGTGATTCCAGAAGTCGCCGAAGCCGCGCATCCGCGCTGAGCGGTCCGACAGCTCGGCGAGGACGTCCCAGAGGCCCGGCACCTTGCGGTACCAGTCGAGGCCGCCGTGCAGCACCTGGGCGTCCTCGAGGCGGTCGACGTCCGACACCGCGATCCGCTCGCCGTTGCGGGTGGCGCCCAGCCCCTCGGCGGCCTCCCAGCGCTCCCCCAGGGCCGGCGCGCTGGCGACGCCCACGACGGCGCGTCCGTCGACGACCACGCCGATCAGCGTCGCCCAGATGGGGATGCCGCGCCGGTAGTTGTTGGTGGCGTCGATCGGGTCGATCACCCAGGTCGGGACGGAGGGGTCGATCGCGCCGCCCTCCTCCTCTCCCAGCACGGCGTGGTCGGGATGCGCGGCGGCGATGCGGGCGCGCAGCGCCGCCTCGACCGCCCGGTCGGCTTCGGTGACCCAGGTCCCGTCGTCCTTGAGGGTCGAGACCAGGGGCCGGCGGAAGCGCGGGAGGCTCTCCGCGTCCGCGAGGTCGGCGAGCTCTCGGGCGGCAGCGAGCAGCTGCGCGGCGTCCACGCGCCCGACCCGCTAGGCGTTGGCGTCGACGACGCCGTCGAAGCGCAGCACGAGGTCGTTGGGCTGCACGGTCAGACTGACCTCGTCGCGGGGAGCCCAAAGGGGGATGCAGGGCCCCTGACCGGCGTGCCCGCACAGGCAGACGACCAGCTGCCCGTCGGGGCGCATGCCGATGAGCTGGCGGGCGTAGCTCAGCAGCTCCGTCATCGTGGCTGTGCCGCCCGTGCGACGCCAGTACGCCATCGCCCAGCGCGACTCGGGCCGGCCGAACACGGCCAGGGCGTCGCCGGGCGTGAGCCGCGCCACGCTGGACAGCGACCGGCCGCCCGTCAGCACCTTGTCCTGCTTGGCGACCTTGCCGATCCGCGTCGCCGCCTGCGGCTCGGCGAGCTGACCGGGAAGGTCGCTGAGGTCGTAGTTCCCCGCAGCCTGCGCTGCCTTCTGGCGCTCCACCGCGACCTGGTAGACCTGGTCGTCCTTGATCGCCACTGTTGAGGTCCTTTCTGAGGCGACCTGCCGCTGTCTGGGTCGGCCGCCCCCAATGGTGACCGCCGCTTGTCGCCGTTTGATCGAGTGGTCCCGACGGGATTCGAACCCGCGTGAGCACCTTGAAAGGGTGCCATCCTGGGCCGCTAGATGACGGGACCGGCGCACAGAGGGTAGCCGCCGCGCCGGACCGGCACCCGCCGGCCTACGTCATCGGCCGCTCCCCGGGCACTTCAGACCCGGTTCTGCGGCGCTGGAGGGCCACCCCCGCCAGCCCCCCGAGCAGCAGCGCGAGCGCGGCGTAGCCGACGCCGTCGCCGACGCGGGTCGCGGGCGTGATCCCCTCGAGCAGCGGCACGTCGGCGCGGACCACGGCCTGCGAGTACAGGTCCGTGACCTGGTGCTTGCGCCCCTGCGGGTCGATCACCGCGGAGCTTCCCGACAGCGCCGCGTGCACGACCCAGCGGCCGGTCTCGACCGCGCGCAGCTGGCTGAACGCCAGGTGCTGGTCGCTGGCCGCGCCGCGCCCGAAGCTGGTGTTGTTCGTGGCGACGACCAGGACGTCGGCGCCCTCCCGCACCAAGTCGTGCACCAGGCTCGGGAAGATCACCTCGAAGCAGATGACCGCGCCGATCTCCGCGCCGGCGGCGCCGAGGAGCGTTGCCTCGGCACCCGGGATGCCGTCGCTCGGCACCCGCTTCAGCGGCGGGAACCACCCCAGCAGCGGCCGCAGCGGCACGTACTCGCCGAACGGGACCAGCTTGCGCTTGACGTAGCGCTGAGTCGGCCGGGCCGACTCGTCGAACACGACCAGCGTGTTCTCGAAGGTCGACGGGCGCGGGCCGTCGACGATCACACCGGCCAGCAGCGGCGCGCCGTCGAGGAGGTCGACGGCGTCAGAGACGATCTCGGCCAGCTCGGGATAGGTGGAGACGTCGCCGTCGACGGCGTTCTCGGGCCAGATGGTGAGGTCCGGGGGCCCGCCCTCGGCCACGGCCTGCGCGGTCACGGCGCGCATCTTGTCGGCCACGACGAGGCTGCGCGGCAGGGTGCGACCGGTGCTCCCCTCCACGTCGAAGCCCTGGATCGCCGCGATGTCGAGCACGCCGGTCTGCCGTGGCCAGGCGGCGCCGCCGACTATCGCGGCGATCACGACGATTCCGGTGACGCCAAGCAGCGGAGCCCCCTGCTGCAGGACGAGCCGGGGCGCCCGCACCTGCGCGTTGTCGCGGGCGCGCAGCGCAAGCGCGGCGCGGTGCCAGGCCTCCTCGATCGAGACGGCGACGCCGGCGCAGGCCGCGCTGACCCCGAGGACCCCCGCATAGCGGGCCAAGCCGAGCAGCAGGCCGCCGTCGTGCTGGCTGTAGCCGAGGACGCCCCATGGGAACCCGCCGAGCGGGAAGATCGAGCGCAGCGTCTCCACCGCGACCCACGCCACCACGATCGCCAGGGGCCGCAGCGGCCGGCGACCCCAGGCCACGACGGCGGCAAGGAACAGACCCACGTACAGGCCCTGGAACGGCACCAGCAGCAGCCAGGCGACGACCTCCTGGAGGTTGAGGATCCAGGTCAGCAGCGGGCCGAAGAACGCGCAGCCGGCCAGGGTTCCCCAAGCCAGCGCCGACCGGAGAGGTCGGGGATCGTCCACCAGCTCCCGGGCGAGGGCCGACAGCGGCACCAGGGCGAGCAGGCCGAGCCAGCCGACGTCGAGCGGCGGGTGGGCGGCGTACAGGGCCAGGCCGCCGGCCACGGCCAGCGCCGCACGCCGCAGTAGCGAGGCTTGGTTCACGCAGGCCAGTCTGCCCGCTGCCCGAGGGGTTGGTGAGGCCGGCCCGCCGCCGGGCTCAGGCGCAGTCCAGGCAGATGAGCCGCTCGGCATCGGCGAGCTGCGCCCGGCGCTTCACCAGGAAGCAGCTGCGACACGTGAACTCACCATCACCGACCGTCACCTTGGTCTTGGTAAGGCCATCGTGAGGGTCGTCGTCGCGGATCTCCTCGACGATGTCGCGGCCGAGGAGCACGTCGAGGGACTCCTCCTCTTCCTCGACGTCTTCCTCGTCGTCCTCGACCTCGTCTTCCTCGTCGTCTTCCTCGTCCTCGTCGAGGTCCTCTTCGTCGTCGTCGTCGAGGTCGTCGTCGGTGTCGAGCTCAGGCTCGTCGAGGGTCACGTCATCGAGGTCCTCGTCGACCTCGTCGAGGTCCTCGTCGAGCTCCTCGGCTAGATCCAGGTCCTCCTCGTCGTCGAGGGGGTCGTCGAAGTCGTCGTCTTCGGTCACCACGAGCGGGACGCCTTTCTTCTCGGTCGTGTCGTGCCGTCTGCCCGATGGCGGCCGACCCGGGCGCGGTTGTACCGGTTGAAGGCGCCGCTTGCAACGCGAGGGGGGAACCGCTGGCGGAGGTGGGCGCGCAGCGGCCCCGGGGCGCTCATAGCCCCGGGGCCGGTGTGACGGCGTCTGGCCGTTGGCTCCATCGACGCGCCGGGAGCAACTGCGACGCGGACGTTCTCTACTAGGCCTGCCGTCCACCTGCCGGCGACCGCGGGCGACGACCCACCAGCGACCACCGGGCTCTGCGGGCGTCCCCCGTGGAGGACGCCGATTCGCGACGTTCGCGACGAACCTGGTGGACGCGTGGTCCTCCCATGTCAGCTCCGTCGCCGCGACCGTCTTCCGCTGACTGCTCTGGGTGCGGAAGCAGGGCGAGGGTATGGCCCCCGATCGCCCGCAGTCAACCCGGTTGACAGCTTCCCTAACCGCGCCTGACCTGCGACGTTGCCGGGTTTGTGCAGGTCAGCGGCGGGTCGTCTTTTTTCTCTCCCCGACACGCCGGGGCGCCAGGACGGACCCCTTGCCGCGGTGCTGACCGCGCGGCCTCAGAAGGGCGGGCGCAGGCGGCTCGGCGTGGTCTGCACGACCTCGTCGAGGCCCTCCAGCCAGCGCGGCGCGATGGCCCAGCCGATGTCAGTCGGGGCACCTTGGCCGCCCGATGCAGCGACGAGGGCGGCCTCCAGCTCCGCGGCGGCCGGGCCGGCCTCACGCCTCGCAACCGCCCATCCGGCGGCGCCCGCCAGCTCCGCGCAGAAGGCGTGGTCGACCAGCGCACGTGGCAGGGCCAGGCCGTCCTCGACCACGGCGGCGGCGACCCCGGTGAGAACGCGCGCGCCGCGTCCCTCGAGCACTGCTCCCACCACCTCCAGGGGCGCGTCGCTGCCCATCGCCACCACGTCGCCCGCGGCCGAGGGTGCGCGCAGCACCCCTTGGACGTCCTGCGCGGCCTCGGCGTGGGCGCTGCGCAGCTCATAGTCCGACCAGTCCTCGGGCAGCGGTGCGCCGTCGACGATTCGGGCGACCGCCGCGGCCGGCTCCACGCCGCGGCGGCTGGCCAGCAGCAGCGCGGGCGTCGCCAGCCCCTCGCCCAGCCGGCCCTCCGTCAAGAGCCGATCGACGGCGGCGCTGGCCACGACGACGGGCGCGCCGAGCAGCAGCCCGATCGCGCGCTCCACCGCGGGGCTGGTCGCGGAGCGCGCCGCGACGACGGCCGCCTCCACAGAGGTCACGGCCACCCCGGCGGCGGCAGCGGCAGGTCCCCGTGCACGCTCGCGCCGCGGACCACGGTTGCCAGGCAGCGCGCTGTCCGCGGGTCGTCCACCGCGAGCGGGTCGCGGTCCCACACTGCGAGGTCGGCGCGGCGCCCGACGGTGAGGAGACCGACCTCGTCGTCCTGGTGGGCGGCGAAGTGGCCGCCCACGACCGCGGCGCGCAGCGCCTCCGCCCGGGACAGCCCGAGCCCGCCGAGGTGCCGCTCGGCCGCGACGACCCCGCCCCAGGGATCGAGCGGCGTGACCGTCGAGTCCGAACCGAACGCCATGGTCACCCCCTCGTCCGCGAACCAGCGGAAGGGGTTGGACCGCCGCGCCGCCTCGACCCCGAAACAGGCGGCGTAGAGCTGGTCGTCCCCGCCCCAGGCGGCGTCGAAGGCCGGCTGGACGCTGGCCAGGACCCCGAGGCGGGCCATGCGGCGAACCTGGTCGAGCGTGGGCAGCTCGACGTGCTCGATGCGGTGGCGGCAGGCGCGCACCGCCTCGATGCCGTGCAGCCGTGCGGCGTGCTCCACCGCGGCGACCGCCTGCTCGATGGCCCTGGCGCCGATCGCGTGGACGCCTGCACCGTGGCCCGACCCCGTCGCCTCGGCGAAGAAGACGGCGACCGCCTCGTCTGAGTGGAAGAGCGTCCCGTTGCCGCTGCCGTCGCGGTAGGGCTCGGACACCGCCGCCGTGCGGGAGCCGATCGACCCGTCAAGGAATAGGTCGCCCCCCGGCCGCAGCCCGCGCGCCGGCCCCGCAGCCGCATCCAGCTCGGCCCACCAGACGGTGACGTCGATCGGCCAGCTGCCCTGCGCCCAGGCCAGCGCGTCGTCAAGCCCGTGGAAGCCGGGCACCGCCATCTCGTGGATCGAGCCGATGCCGAGCGCCGCCGCCCGCGCGCAGGCAGCGTCTCGTGCGGCGGCGAGCTGGGCGGCGGGCAGGAGCCCCTTCACAAGGCCCTGTGCGGCCTCGGAGGCGGCCTCGCGCAGGAACCCGGTGGGGCGGCCCTCGGCGTCGCGCTCCACCCCGTACAGGCCGTCCAGCTGCAGCCGCGCGAGCGTGCCGGCGTCGACCAGGCAGGAGTGCGCGTCGACGCGCGTGAGCAGGACGGTCCGCCCTGGGGCCGCAGCGGAGATCTGCTCGGCGGTCGGACGCGCATCCGGCCATCCGAAGTCCTCCCAGGGCCCGCCGAGCACCACGGGCGACGGGTCGGAGGCGACGTGGCGCCGCAGCCGCTCGAGCACCTCCGCTCCGCTGGCCGCCCCGGCCAGGTCGCAGCCGCTGATCGCGAGACCGGTGGCGGTGGCGTGCACGTGGGCGTCCACGAAGGCCGGCGTGACGATCGCACGGCCGAGGTCGACCACGCGCCCGGGCGGCGCCTCTGCGGGATCCTCGCCCACCCAGCGGATGCGATCACCCGCGATCAGCAGTGCACGGGCCGGCGGCCCGGCCAGGGTGTGCACCGCCTGCGCGACCAGGAGGACCGGTTCGGAGCCCATGCCGGGCCGATCCTCGGCGGCTGGGCTCACAGCAGCTCCCTCGGTCCGTGGACGAAGCGGCCCTCGCGCAGCGTCGCAACGCAGCGGCGGTCGGGCGTGAAGGCCGCGAGGTCGGCTCTGAAGCCGGGCTGGACCCTGCCCGCGTCGTCCTGGCGGGCCGCGATCCGCCCGCCCGCGAGCGCGCACTCCAGCGCCCGCTCGCGCGACAGGGCGAAGTCGGGGTTGTGGTGCTCGGTGGCTGCGTCGACAAGCGGCCAGGGCTCGATCGGGCAGGCCGGCGCGTCCGATCCGAACGCCAGCAGGACGCCGGCGCGGTCCAGCTCGCGGAACGGGTTCATCCGCAGGGCGCGCTCGGGCCCGAGCCGTGCCGCGTATAGGCCGTCGGGGCCACCCCACATGCGGTCGAAGGTCGGCCCGATCACGGCGACGCAGCCGAGCTCGACCATCCGCGGCACGAGGTCGGGCGGGACCATCTCGCACAGGTCGAGGCGAGGTCGCAGCGTGCGGAGGGCGGCGGCGCCGGTCTGCTCGGCCGCCTTCGCCAGAACCTCCACCGCCTGCGTCACGGCGCGGTCGCCGATGCAGTGGAAGGCGGGCTGCACCCGACGGCGGATCGCCTCGATGGTGAACTCCACCAGCTCGGAGGTGTCGCGGTAGAGGCTGCCGCAGCCGGTCGCGTCGGCGTAGGGCTCGCTCAGGGCGGCGCTGCGGCTTCCCAGGGTCCCGTCGAGCAGGAGGCTGCCGCCGATCTGGCGCAGCCCGCGCGCGGCGACGAAGTCGAGGTCCGTGTCCCCCCAGTACGGGACCACCTCGATGGGCCAGCTCCCCTCGCGCCAGGCGTCGAAGTCGCTGGCTCCGAGCAGGTCTGGACCACCCATCTCGTGAACGCTGACGATCCCGAGCGAGGCCGCGTGGGCGGCGGCCAGCTCGCGCGCGGCGCTAAGCTGCTCCTCGTCGAGCTCCGCGAAGAACCAGCGGCGGGCCACGTGGTTGGCCTCGCGTCGCAGCAGGCCGGTGGGGCGTCCCAGCGCGTCGCGCTCCACCCCGTCGGCGCGCGCCAGCGGAGCGGCGTCGAGGCTGACACGATCCACGACGGCCGAGTGGCCGTCGCTGCGCAGCAGGAGCACCGGGCGGCCGCCGGCGGCCTCGGCGAGCTCGTCCGCGTCGGGAGGTCGGCCCTCGGGCCAGGTGAACTCGTCCCAGCCGCTCCCCCACAGGACGCGCCCGGGCATCACATCCGCGACCGCGCGGACGGCCGCAAGGCAGTCGTCGACGCTGCGGCACTCGCTGAGGTCCAGGCCGCTGAGGCTCAGCCCCAACGGGGTGAGGTGGACGTGCCCGTCGACGAACCCGGGTTGCAGGGTGGCCCCGTCGAGGTCGACGCGCCGGGCCGGTCCCCCAGCCGGTGCGGGCGCCTCGGCGGGATCGTCGCCCACCCAGGTGATGCGACCGCCCTCGCACAGCACCGCGCGGGCGTCGGCGCGCCGAGGATCCAGGGTGATGACCCTGTCGGCGACCAGCAGAACCGGATCGTCGTCCGGAGTGGATGCAGTCATGCGAATCCCGCTACCGCTGCCTCGCCCTGCCGAAACCGCCGATCGTCCCCCCAATGGCGACGGGCCGGCGGAGCCGTCGCCTGCTCAGCACCCCGGCATGCTAAGCCCTCGCGGCCCTTTCGGCACGGCACTCCGACCACATCTACAGCCGCTCCCGTCGGTAGGCCGTCGAAAGCGAGTCCGCGTACTCGTTCCAGCGGGCCCCGGAGTGCGCCGGGATCCAGCGCACCTCGATCTCGGGCCGCTCCTGCTTGCGCCGCCACAGCTCCTTCACCAGGTCGAGGTTCTCGACCGGTCCGCTCTTGCGCTTCCAGCCACGCTGCTCCCAGCCGGCCGCCCACTTGTTGATCGTGTCCACCACCAGCCGGCTGTCGCTGTAGATCACCGCGGGGGTCCCAGGTGGGACGAGGTCGAAGCCCGCGATCAGGGCTCGCAGCTCCATGCGGTTGTTGGTGGTGTGCGCCTCGGAGCCGTGGTCCTGTGCCACGACCTCGCCATCCACGACGTAGACGGCCCCCCAGCCGCCCGGCCCGGGGTTGGGATCGGCGCTGCCGTCGGTGAACACCCCGTCCTGAGGTCCCTCGCTGTAGCGGGCGAGGACCTGGTCGAGGGTGAGGTTCTCCTCCCGCTGCGAGGCGGGACGCCGGCGACCGCCGGTCCGCCTGGCGGCGGGCGCGCCATCCCGGCAGCTGCGGCACTGCCGCGGGGTCCAGCCCGGGTAGCGGTCCAGGACGTCCTGGGCCAGCGAGAAGGCGGCGCCGCAGGTGCGGCAGGTGAAGTCGGGCACGTCCGGCTCAGCGCCCGCCGAGCAGGTCGCGTGCGATGACGACCCGCTGGATCTGGTTGGTGCCCTCGAAGATCTGCATGACCTTGGCCTCGCGCATGTAGCGCTCCACGGGGAACTCCCGCGTGTAGCCGTACCCGCCGAGGACCTGGACGGCGTCGGTCGTGACGCGCATCGCGGTGTCGGTCGCGAACAGCTTGGCCATGGACGCGTCGCGGACGTAGGGCAGCCCAGCGTCGCGTCGGGCGGCGGCGTCGCGGTACAGGGCCCGTGCGGCAGCGATGCCGGTCGCCATGTCGGCGAGCAGGAAGGAGACGCCCTGGAAGTCGGCGATCGGGACGCCGAACTGCTCCCGCTCGCGCGCGTATGACGTGGCGGTGTCGAGGGCGGCCTGGGCCAGGCCGGTCGCGCACGCGGCGATCCCCAGCCGGCCGCCGTTCAGGCCCTCCAAGGCGATGCGGAAGCCCTGGCCCTCCTCGCCGAGCAGGTGGGAGGCGGGCACGCGCACCCCGTCCAGCCGCAGCTGGCAGGTCGGCGAGGCCGACATGCCCATCTTGCGCTCCGGCGGTGCGACCTCGAGGCCGTCGGCGCCGGCGGGCAGCAGGAAGGCCGAGATCCCGCGCGTCTTGTGCTCGCCGGTCCGGGCCATGACCACGAAGAAGTCGGCGTCCGGCGCGTGCGACACCCACGCCTTGGTGCCGCTGAGGACATAGGAGTCCCCGTCCCGCTCCGCCCTGGTCACCAGGGCGGCGGCGTCGGAACCGCTGCCGGGCTCCGACAGGGAGTAGGCGCCCAGGGCCTGGCCGAGGGCCGCACGGCGACCCCAGTCCTCGCGCACCTCGGGCGTGCCGTAGGTGTGGACGATCCAGGTCGACAGCGTGTGCACGGACAGGGTCAGGGCGACCACGACGTGCGCCCGGGCGATCTCCTCGAGTACCTCGAGGTAGACGCCGTAGGGCTGGCCGCCGCCGCCGAGGTCCTCGCCGAAGGGCAGGCCGGCGAGGTCCAGCCGGCCCAGCTCGTCGAACAGGTCGCGGGGCAGCTCGGCGCGGGCCTCGTCATCGGCCGCGCGGGGCGCGGCGTTCTCCTGCGCCCAGCTGGTGACCAGCTCGGCGAGCTGCTCCTGCTCCTCGGTCCGGTGCACGGTCACGACGTCGGCACGACCACGGCGGCGCGGTCGCCGACGTTGAGGCGCTCGTGGCCATCGGCGGTCACCACAACGATGTCCTCGATCCGCATCCCGAAGCGCCCGCTCAGGTAGACGCCGGGCTCGACGGAGAAGGTCATGCCCTCCTCCAGCACGAGCTCGTTGCCCTCGACGATGTAGGGGTCCTCGTGGGTCTCCAGGCCGATGCCGTGCCCCGTGCGGTGCAGGAAGGCCTCGCCGTAGCCGGCCTCGGCGAGGATCCCGCGCGCCGTGCGGTCGATCTCCTGGGCGGCGACGCCGGGGCGCACGGCCTCGCACGCGGCCGCCTGCGCCTTCTCGAGGGCGGCGTGGGCCTCGGCGTAGCCCGCAGGCGGCTCGCCGAGCACGTAGTTGCGGGTGCAGTCGGAGGCGTAGCCGTCGAGCAGGCCACCGATGTCCACGACCACGTTGTCGCCCGGCTCCAGGCGGCGGTCGGAGGTCTCATGGTGCGGGCTGGCCCCGTTGGGACCGGAGGCGACGATGACGAAGCTGACCTCCTGATGCCCCTCCTCAAGGATGGCGTCGGCGATGTCGCGCCCGACCTCGGCCTCGGTGCGCCCGGGCCGCAGCAGCGACGGCACGCGGGCGTGCACGCGGTCGATGGCCTGGCCGGCGCGTCGCAGGGCGTCGATCTCCTCCGGCGACTTGCGCATCCGCAGCTCCCGCGTCACAGCCGAGGCGCGCGACCAGGCGGCGTCCGGCAGTGCGTCCTGGAGGCCGAGCAGGAACGTGGCCCACAGCTGATCCCCGACGCCCAGGCGCCCGGCCGCGGCCTCGCCGAGGCAGGAGCGCACCACCGCGAAGGGGTCGTCGGTCTCGCCGAAGTCAACGACCTCGAGGCCGTCCGGCAGGGGCGCGTGCTCGGCGCGGGCGCGCTCGAGCGTCGGGACGATCAGGCGGTGCTCGCCGTCGGCCCTGGCCACCAGCAGGGTGAGGCGCTCCAGCGGGAGCGCCTCATACCCGGTCAGGTAGCGCAGGTCGGCGCCGGCGCCGATCAGGAGGGCGTCCACGCCGGCGGCCTGCATGGCCTCGACGGCGCGGGGGAGAACTGCGGTGTTCGATGGCAAGGCGCTGAGGCTCCTGGAAGGTTTGGGGTGCTCCCGGCGGATGATACCGGGGTCCCACGATGCTCAGATCTTGAGCCGCAGCGCCTGGTTCAGCAGCTCGAAGCGGGCCGGCGTGGTGCCCAGCAGCTCGCCGTCCGCCTCGACGAGCAACGGAGTTTCGGGCAGCACCTCGAGGGTCGGGCTCTGGTACTCGGCGATCTCGGGGTTCGGCAGGTGCTCGCCGCGGTACATCCGCTGGGTGAGCGTGAACACCTGGCTGCGCGGCCCCGTGTAGATCTGGACGTTCAGCCGCCCGTCGTCGGGCAGCGCCCGCGGTGCCACCTTCATGCCGCCCCCGAAGAACTGCGCGTTGGCGGCGACGATCTCCACGATCGGTCGCTGCACCTCGGTGTGTGCGAGGCGCACCAGCGTCTCGGGGCGCTCGACCGCGCGGATCGCCCCGTAGGCGGCGAACAGGTAGCGCAGCCGCCCCAGCCAGCGGGGGTAGCGCTCGGCGCGGCGGACGCACTCGGCCCCGTAGCCCGCCTCGGCGATGTTGGCGAACAGGCGCGTCGCGGGCCGCCCCTCGAAGTCCTGGTAGTGCACCTTGCCGACGTCGATGCGCTGGATGGTCTCGGAGGCCAGGTGGCGCACCAGCCGCTCGAAGGGCAGGTTCAGGCCGAACGTCCGCACGAAGTCGGAGCCCGAGCCGGCCGCCACGACGGCGAGGATCGCCCGCGGGGAGATCGGCTGGTCGTCGGCGAACATGCCGTTGACGACCTCGTGGACGGTCCCGTCCCCGCCGACGGCGACCAGGTACAGGCAGCCGTCCTCAAGCGCGGTGCGCGCAGCCTCGGTGGCGCTGCCCGCCGCGGTCGTCTCGACCACGTAGTGGTCGAGGCCGGCCCCGTCGAGGGCGCGGCGCAGGTCGCCCAGCCGGGCGCCTACGCCGCCGTTGCCGGCGCGCGGGTTCACGATGAGGCACAGGCGGCCCATGGGGTGCGTCATGGCGGGATCGTGCGTTGCGCGAGCAGTCCGCGCAAACACGTCCCGCTCAGCCGAGCAGCTCGGCTATGGCCCGGAAGGCAGGCGCGGGTCGGCGCCAGCCCCCGACTACAGGCCCGAGTAGGCCACCACGCCGCGGACGAGCGCCCGCGCCGCCTCCCTGGCGGTCTCGCCGACGGCGGTCCCTGGCAGCGCGTCGCGGAGCTGGCGCAGCAGGTCCGCCACCTGCTTCACGTTGCGCACGAAGTCGCCCGCGGTCATGTCCGAGTAGCCCAGGGCCTCGTCGAGGTCGGCGCCCCGGGCCCAGCGCCACGCCATGTCTACGAAGCCGGCGTCGAGGCTCCTGGTCGGCCGCAGCCCCGCGGCCTCCTCGCGTGCGACGACGTCGCCCCAGACCTCGACGACCCGCTCGACGGCGGAGCGGATCTCGTCGGTCGGCAGGATCGGCGGCGGCGGCTCCTTGAGCCGCGTCTCGTGCACGAACAGGCTGGCCACCGCGGCCAGCGCGGCGGCGTCGAGGCCGTCAAGGGCGCCGCGGCGTAGCGACTCGGCCAGCACCAGGTCGGTCTCCGAGTACAGGACCGCCAGGGTCAGGCCCTGCTCGGTGGGCTCGGGGTCGATCGGGTCGCGGGTCAGGTAGCCGAGGTCGGCCAGCACGTCGATGATCCGGTCGAAGTCCCGAACCAGCGAGCCGGTGTGGCGGCGCACCGCCCGCTCCAGCCGTTCCGTGTCCGCCAGCAGCTCGTCGTAGCGGCGCGCCCAGACCTCGATCTCGGCCAGGTCCGGATCCGAGTGCACCGCGTGCTCGCGAACCTGGCGACGAAGCTCGGCGATGCGTTCGGCGGTGTCCTCGTCCACCGGCACCTTCATGGGACGCCCGGCGGACGCCGGCCCGTCGATCTGGCGCACGGCGGCGGCGACGCGCTTGCGCCAGGCGGCCTGGCGGGGCCCGCCGCCACGGGGCAGCTCGACCCTGCCGACGACCCGCGGGGCGTGGTCGAACTCGCGCGGCCCGAGCCGCACCAGACGGCGGTCCTCGGTGACCGCGCTGGCCAGGGGCGTGCCGGCCTTGGTGGTGGACCGCCCGACGATCGCGACCAAATCCGGCCGCCCACCGCCGCGGGGCACGGCGACGACGTCGCCCTCGCGGAGGTCGGCCACGCCGCGCTGGATCGCCTCACCGCGGCGTCGACGGCGGTCGGCCGAGCCCGCGGACTCCAGCCGTGACAGCTCGCGCCGCAGCGCCCAGTACTCCCCGAAGTCGCCGCGCTCGCTGACCAGCCGACGTTCGTAGCCGGCCAGCGCCTCGCGCTGCTGCGCGATGCGGCTCTCCTCGCCCGCCACCCGGCGGTCGGCTTGGTACTGCGCGAATGAGCGGGCGAGCAGGCGCTCGGCGGCGGCCCGGTCGCGGCGCCGCAGGAGGTTGACCGCCATGTTGTAGGACGGGGCGAACGACGACCGCAGCGGCTCGACGCGCCGACCCACCAGCGAGGCGACGGTCGCGAAGTCGATGTCGCGCTGGTACAGCACCACCGCATGGCCGACGGGGTCGAGACCGCGCCGACCGGCCCGGCCGGTCAGCTGGGTGAACTGGCCGGGCGTGAGCAGGACGTGGCGCTCGCCGTCCCACTTCTCCAAGCGCTCGATGACGACCGTCCGCGCCGGCATGTTGATGCCGAGCGCCAGGGTCTCCGTGGCGAAGCAGACCTTGAGCAGTCCCTGCATGAACAGGGCCTCGACGGTCTCCTTGAAGACCGGCACCATGCCGGCGTGGTGGGCGGCGATGCCGCGCTCGAGCGCGGCGGCCCAAGGCCCGTAGTCCAACGCCTCCAGGTCCTCGGGCGGCAGGTCGGCGGTGCGCTCGTCGATCACGCGACGGATGCGCTCGGCCTCGGCCGGTGTGGTCAACCGCAGGCCGTCGCGCATCAGCTGCTCGACCGCGTCGTTGCAGCCGGTGCGCGAGAACAGGAAGTAGATCGCCGGCAGCCAACGCCGTTTGCGCAGCTCGAGCACCAAGTCGCTGCGCCGCGGAGGACGCAGGCGGGCGTTGGGCTGGGGCCGCCCCCGCCGCGACACCGGGTTGGTGACGCCCGCGCGGCGCTCCAGCATCAGGATCTCGGGGTTGGGCACGCCGCCGCGTGCCTGGCGGGCCGCCCGGGTGGCCTCCTGGTCCGGCTTCCTCCCGGCGGAGCGCCCGGCCTTGAACACCGGGTACAGGCGCTCGTTCACGGCGTAGCTGTGCTCGAGCGGGACCGGCCGGTACTCGGTGATGACCACCTCGCAGCCCGCGTCGGAGTCTCCCTCCCCCGTCGCGGCTCCTCTCACCTCAGACAGCCACGCGCCGAACTCCTCGGCGTTGCTGACCGTGGCGGACAGGGCGGCGATCCGCACGTCGGGGGCCAGCTGGATGATGACCTCCTCCCAGACGGCTCCGCGCTCGCGGTCGGCGAGGTAGTGGACCTCGTCGAGAACGACCGCCCCCAGCCCCCGCAGGGTCGGTGAGTCCTCGTACAGCATGTTGCGCAGGACCTCGGTGGTCATGACCACCACCGGCGCGTCCCCGTTGACCGCGTTGTCACCGGTCAGCAGCCCGACCTTCGCGGGGCCGTAGCGCCCGACCAGGTCGTGGAACTTCTGGTTGGACAGCGCCTTGATCGGCGTGGTGTAGAAGCACTTGCGGCCAAGGCGCAGCGCGTTCCAGACGGCGAACTCGCCCACCACCGTCTTGCCGGCGCCGGTCGGGGCGCACACCAGCGCGGAGCGGCCTTCGGCCAGCGCGGTGATGCCCGCGAGCTGGAAGTCGTCCAGCTCGAAGTCGTAGCCGGCCGCGAACTCGGCGATGACGGCGGAGGGATCTGCCATGACCGAATCGTAGGAGCCGAGCCCTGCCGCGGCTCCGAGGCCGGCCCAGGGCCTCCGACTAGGCGGCCGCGGCCTTGGCCCGACGGCGCCGCTCCACGACCCGCGCGACGATCACGGACCCCTCGTAGAAGACCACCAGCGGTCCCGCCATCAGCGACATGGTCAGCGGGTCCGTGGTCGGCGTGATGATCGCGGCGGCCACGAAGATCCCGAAGAGCGCATGCCGCCGGTAGGTGCGGAGCGTGTTGGCGGTCACGGCGCCCATCAGCACCAGCGAGATCAGGATCAGCGGCAGCTCGAAGGCCACCCCGAAGCCGATCATCATGTGGATCAGGAAGCGCAGGTACTCGTTGGCCTCGAGCAGCGAGCCGATGTTGTCGCCAGCGAAGCCGAGGAGCACCTGGAGGGCCTGCGGCAGCAGGTAATAGCTGAAGACCGCACCCGCGACGAACAGCAGCTGCGATATGACGATGAAGGGCAGCGCGTAGCGACGTTCGACCGGTCGCAACCCCGGGGTCACGAAGCGCCAGATCTGGTAGCAGACCACCGGGCCGGCGAGTATGACGGCGACGACGGCCGCCACCTTGATGACCAGGAAGAACTGCCCGAGGACGTCGGTGACGACCAGCTGGCAGTTCTCGGGGTCGAGCACCGTCGACGGGAAGCGCAGCTCGGCCGGGAGGTCGCAGTAGGGCCGGATGAGCACCTCGAGGACCGGCCGGTAGATGATGAAGCCGGCGATCAGCCCCAAGACGATGGCGACCGCCGACTTGAAGATCCGATCGCGGAGCTCGGCGAGATGCTCGAAGAGCGTCATCTCCGGACCGAGCTCCTCGGCGGGCTCGGTCTGCTCGCTGCCACGAGGGTCGGTCGCGGTCATGACGCTCCGGATGAGGTGGTGCGCAGTGGGCCGCCGCGAGGGCGGCCCACGTCAACGCTGAGTGCGGCGGCGCCGACTTGTTGTCGCGGGTGGCGGGAGCGGCGTCGGCGTTCTCCGACGAGGCCTCGGCGCCCTCGTCGTCCTTGCCGTCCTCAACACCCTGCTTGAAGCTCTTGATGCTCTTGCCGATCGCTCCGCCGAGCTCCGGCAGCTTCTTGGCGCCGAAGAGCAGGACGAAGATGAGGCCGATGATGACCATCTCCGGGACGCCCGGAGCGGTGATGGCGAGGAGGTTCATTTCTGGCCTTCCTGGTGCGGGTTGTGCGTTCGGTGGCGGGGCGGCCGGCACAAAGCGCGACCACGGTCCCCCCTGCGCGCGGTCACGCACCGTTTCAGTGTACGTCGCGGGAGTGACCACGACGCGCTGATGGGGCAGTGCGTGCACGGCGGAGGGCATCGAGCTCTAGGGCAGTGACCGCCTGCTCGGCGGCGAGCTCTTCTGCGAGGGGGCTGATCTTCTTCTCGGCATCCAGGCGGGCGACCTTTAGCGCCTTTCCCGCGCGGAGCAGCGCCATGGCGGCGACGCCGACTCCGGCCAGGGACAGGACGGCGAACGCCAGGGCCACCAGCACGAACGCCTCCACGGCTCCTCCTGCTCCATCGGGTCTGGCCCGTCGCATCCTAGTCGCTGGCGAGATGCGCAAGGACGCGGCGGCCGCGGCAGCGCCGAAGCGGTGCCGCGGCCGCTAAGCCGGGGGATGGGGGGAGCTAGGCGTCGACCCAGCTGAGGAGGAGCTCGAACCAGCCGTCGGTCTCGAGCAGGGCGTGGAAGTCGAGCAGGTCGTCGTAGGTCAGCGGCGGGTACGGGAAGCGCGGCTGCGGACCCTCGGGCTCCACGAAGCGCTTCTCCACTCCGCCCGACAGCAGGAGGGCCACCACGCGATCGTCCGCGGGCTTGCGGACGTTGCTGTAGCAAGCCGGGCAGTCGAAGGCGTAGAAGGACTCGTCGCCCTGCTCGTCGACCCGGAGGTCGATCTCCTCAGGCGTCAGTGCGACCTCACCGCAGGTTGGGCACGTGGCACGGATCGTCGTCATGATCGCTGGCTCCTAGCTCACCCGATCGGGGGAGGTGGGGTGCTCCTCCGATCACTGATGGGTGGGACATCGGCTGCCAAGCCGCAGACTTGACAGCTATTTCCGCCCTGCCCAGGAAACCCTCACTTGGCATCGTCCGCGATGCCCCGATCCGGGGGTTTTTCACTGGTCCTGGAGGACTACGCCGGGTCTAGGCGCGCCGGTGGGCCGCCAAGCCGGCCCGGGCGAGCTCGGCGACCCGCTCCGCCAGCTCCACGGGGGTGACGACCCGGGCAGAGCCGGCGAGCCGCAGGACCAGCCGCGCCGCCCAGTCCAGGTGGTGGACCCGCAGGGTGATCCGCCGCCGCTCGCCCCGCTCCTCGACCTGCTCGGCCTGGGCCCACTCCGACAGCCACCACGCGTCCGGGGCGCAGTCGAGCACCACCACCGGGTCGTCGGGCTCGGGGCGGTAGCGCGGCGGCGGCGGGTCCTGGCGGGGGGCGGCACACGCCTCCTGCGTCACCTCCACGGCTCGTATGCGGTCGACGCGGAAGTCCCGCGGGGCCTGGGCGCTGCGGCAGTAGCCCTGCAGGTACCAGGCCCCCTGCACCGCGGTGACGGCCCAGGGCTCGACGAGCCGCTCGGTCGTGCGCCCGTGGACCTCGGAGCGGTGCTGGATGCGCACCACACGCTTCCGCGCGACGGCCCGTCGCAGCTCGGGCAGGTGCTCCTCGCCCGGACCGCCGAGGTCCACCACGATCCGCGCGACGTCCTGGGCGTCGGCTCCGAGCAGGCGCTCCAGGCGCTGGGCGGCGCGCTCAAGCGGCGCCGCCTCGGGCAGCCCCTGGACGGCCGAGGCCGCCCTGGCAGCCAGCAGCAGCGTCACGGCCTCGCGCAGCGATAGGCGCAGCGGCCGGCGGAAGTAGTCGGCCATCCGCACGGTCACGGAGTCGCCGACGATGCTGACCTCGATCAGGTCGCCGCCGCCGTACCCGGGCAGGCCGCAGTAGCCGAGCAGGTCCAGGTCCTTGAGCAGCTGCTCGCGCGGCACCCCGAGGCGTTCGCTCACCTCGGCGATGTCGGCGCCCGGGTGCTCGAGCAGCCACGGGACGATGGTGAGCAGGCGCTCCAACCTGGCCAGGGCTCCGGTCGCGCCGCTCATAGGGTCCCCGCCAGGCGCTCCAGCGCGGCGACGACGCGCTCGCGCAGCTCGGGCGGCTCGACCACGACGACGTCGGGTGTCTGGGCGAGCACCCAGCCCATGAAGCCCTCCTCGTCCCCCACCTCGACGCGGTAGCGCACGCGGCCCTCCCCCGCCGGTTCGCCGGCCCCCCGCGCGGAGCGCGCCACCAGCCAGGCGAGGTCCTCGGCCGCCTCGACCACGGCGGTCTGGCGGCTGGTACGGCCCGCGCCCGGCATGACCGCCTCGACGTCCACCGGCTCCGACGGCGCCTCGAAGGCTCCCGGCGCGCCGACGGTGCGCACCGCGCCCTCGATGCGGTCGAGCCGGAAGGCCCGGGTGGCCGCGCGGTCGTGGTCGTGACCGACGACATACCAGCTGCCGCGCCGGTGCACGAGCGCGTGCGGGTCGACGGTCCGGCTGCTGCGCTCGCCGCTGGCGGTGCGGTAGGCGAACCGGACGGTCGTGCGCGTCAGCTGCGCCTCGGCCAGGACATCAAGGCCGGGCACGGCGCGGCCCAGCGCGATGCCGGCGCTGCCGACCCCGCGCGTCATGCCGGGGCTGCCGACGTCGACCTCCAGCTTGCGCAGACCACCCGCCGCCGCGTCACCCAGGCCGGTCGCGTCCACGGCGATCGCAAGGGCGATCAGCTCCTCGGGCGCCAGCTCCAGCTCGGGCAGGTCATAGCTGTTGGGGTCGATCCGGTAGCCGACGCGGTCGTCGGCGAGGCGGTCGAGGGGTGCGGTCTCGATCGGGATGCCCAGCGCGCGCAGGTCGGCCTTGTCGCGCTCGAACATGCGCCGGAAGGCCTCGGGATCGGGCTGGTCGTAGCCGGCCACCCGCTCGTGGATGTCGGAGGCCAGCAGCGGCCGGGGCGTCTCGCGCAGGGCGATGACGAGGTTCACGAGGCGTTCGAGGCGATCGGTCATGGCACCGCAGACTATGCGCGGAGGTGTGACGGGGACCGATTAGCCTGGGGTGTCGCGCGGGTATCGCTCCGCCCGGACGTCGCGCCCGTTGCTGCACTCGAGGGAAGCGCTGTTGTCACCATCAACCAGATCCGCCCGAGCCGGCGGCCGTGAGCTTCCGGACCCCGGACAGTGGCTGCTGCGCCTCGTCGCCCTCGTGGTCGGCGTCGTCGCCGGCGTGCTCGCCATGAGCCTGGTCGCCCAGGGTCTGGCCGCCGGCGCCGTGCGCAGCGCTCTCAGCTCCGTGGACGTCGAGATCATCGTCCCGGAGGCGAACGACCTGCCCGAGCTCGAGCAGCGCTCCGTGGTCTACGGCCCCGACGGCACCCCCCTGGCCACCCTGCACGAGGCCATCAACCGCCGCGAGGTCGCCCTCGAGGAGGTGCCTGACCATGTGTGGCAGGCGCTGGTGACGGCCGAGGACCGCAAGTTCTTCGAGCACAAGGGCTACGACATCGAGGGCATCGGTCGGGCGGCCCTGGCCAACCTGGAAGCGCGTGAGATCACCCAGGGCGGCTCGACGATCACCCAGCAGCTCGCCAAGACGACGGTCGGGCTCGACCGCACCTTCGAGCGCAAGATCGAGGAGCTGCTCCAGGCGATGGCGCTGGAGGAGCGCTTCACCAAGGAGGAGCTGCTCGAGCGCTACATCAACCAGGTCTACTTCGGCTCCGGCGCCTACGGCGTGGCCGCCGCCGCCGAGGAGTTCTTCGCCGTCCCGGTGCAGGAGCTGCGGGTCGAGCAGGCGGCGACCCTCGCGGGCATGATCCGCAACCCGGCCACCAGCGACCCCCGGCGCAACCCCGACGCCGCGCGCATCCGCCGCGACGGCGTGCTGCTCGGCATGGTCGAGGAGGGCTACCTCTCCGCCGAGGAGGCGCGGCTGCTGCTGACCCTCCCCCTGGGGGTGGTTCCCAAGAGCGAGCCGAGGACCCGCGAGCCGTACATCGTCGAGGCCGTCAAGGCGGAGTTCTTCTCGAACCCGGCCTTCGGCGAGACCGTCGACGAGCGCGTTGAGCTTCTCCTCACCGGCGGTCTGCAGGTCTACACGACCATCGACCCGCGCCTTCAAGACGCGGCGGAGCGGCTGGTGCGCCAGTACTACCCGGAGCGCACCGGCATCACGGCGGCGATCGCGGCGGTGGACCCGCGCAACGGTGAGGTCAAGGCGGCCGCGTTCGGACGCGACTTCGACGAGGAGCAGTTCAACCTGGCCCTGCAGGGGCGGCGTCAGCCGGGCAGCGCCTTCAAGCCGTTCGTGCTCGCCACGGCGCTGGAACAGGGCTACCCCCCGAGCCTGATGCTGCCGGGCGCGAACGGCACCAAGATCGGTCACGGCCTGCTGCAGCCGGACGAGCCCTGGCTCGCTCAGGGGGTCCAGAACTACGGCGGGTCCAACTACGGGCGCATGGACATGCGCGAGGCTCTGGTGCGCAGCGTGAACACGGCCTTCGCGCAGCTGATCGTGCTGACCGGCGTCGAGGCGGTGCAGGAGACGACCGACCGCCTGGGCATCTCGCGCGCGGCGTACGCGGGGGTGAACAACCTCTCGATCGCGCTCGGCGGCCTCAGCCGCGGCGCCACTCCGATGGAGATGGCCTCCGCCTACGGGACCTTCGCGAACGGCGGCATCCACACCACGCCGCACGTCATCTCCCGCGTCCTCGACGCCGAGGGCAACGAGATCTACCGGGCCGACGGCAACCCGCAGCAGGCCCTGCGCCCCGACGTCGCGGCCGAGATGGTCGACATCATGCGCGACGTCGTGAACCGCGGGACCGGCACGCGGGCGCGCCTGCCGGGTTGGGACGTGGCCGGCAAGACGGGCACCACGCAGGAGAACCGCGACGTCTGGTTCGTCGGCTACACCCCGGTGCTGTCGACCGCCGTGTGGATCGGCAACCCCGACGAGCGCGAGCTGCTGGGGCGGGCCACAGGCGGCGTCGTCGCCGCACCGATGTGGCGCGACTTCATGGCCACCGCCCTGGAGGGCATCGAGCCGGTTCCGTTCCCCAACGAGGACCTCGACCTCACGGTCGTGCGCACCGGCGAGGAGGTCGTGATCCCAGACGTCCGGGAGATGAACGAGGTCGACGCCGCGCGTGCGATCGTCCAGGCGAAGCTGGTCCCAGACATGCGCATGGTCGCCAGCCGCGCAGCCGAGGGCACCGTCGTGTCGCAGAGCCCCTCTCCGGGCGGCACGGCCTTCGTCGGCGACACGGTGCGGATCGGCGTCTCCACCGGACGTCCGCCCCCGCCGCCACCCAAGCCGGAGCCCCGGGAGACGCCGGATCAGCCGGCGCCCGAGCCCGAGCCGGAGCCGACCTCCGACGACGGGGACGGGGACGAGGACTAGCGCCTCCCGGGCTACATCGAGGCGATGAGCTTCTCGACGCGCTCGTCGCTGGAGCGGAACGGGTCCTTGCAGAGGACCGTCCGCTGGGCCTGGTCGTTCAGCTTGAGGTGGACCCAGTCCACCGTGAAGTCCCGGCGCTTGTGCTTGGCCGCCCGGATGAACTCCCCGCGCAGCCGCGCCCTGGTGGTCTGAGGCGGGTTCTCACGGGCGTGCTCGATCTCCTCGTCGGTGACGACGCGGTCGACCTTGTTGCGGCGCTCCAGCAGGTAGTAGAGCCCGCGCTGGCGGTTCACGTCGTGGTACTGCAGGTCGAGCATCGCGATGCGCGGGTGCGACAGCGGCAGGTCGTGGCGCCGGCGGAAGTCCTCGATGAGGTGGTACTTGGCGACCCAGTCGATCTCCCGGGACAGCTTCAGCGGGTCGTCCGACAGCGCCTGGAGCACCCGCCCCCACTCGGCCAGCACGCGCTCGCTGTGCGGGTCGGTGCCGGTGGACTCGAGGAACTGGGAGACCCGCTCGAAGTAGTGCTGCTGGATCTCCAGCGCGCTCATCTCGCGGCCGCCCACCAGGCGGACGCGCCGCCGACAGGTCATGTCGTGGCTGATCTCACGGATGGCCCGGATAGGGTTGTCCAGGGAGAGGTCGCGCATGACCGAGCCGGACTCGATCATGCGCAGCACCAGATCCGCGGTGGCGACCTTCAGCCAGACGGCGTACTCGCTCATGTTCGAGTCGCCGACGATGACGTGCAGGCGCCGGTAGCGCTCGGCGTCCGCGTGCGGCTCATCGCGGCTGTTGATGATCGGCCGGCTGCGGGTCGTGGCGGACGACAGCCCCTCCCAGATGTGCTCGGCACGCTGGGAGACCGAGGACACGGCCCCCCTGGGGCTGCCCAGCACCGTTCCCG
>CAZVUW010000027.1:1217-32299 GCA_964629825.1 uncultured Actinomycetota bacterium | reverse complement strand
GCAGCGGGCCATGGTGCAGGACGCGGTCGACCGCTGGTGGTGGCCGTCGCTGATGATGTTCGGCCCACCCGACGACGCCTCCTCCCACACGGCCCAGTCGATGGCGTGGAAGATCAAGCGCCACACCAACGACGAGCTGCGCCAGCGCTTCGTCGACATGACGGTCCCACAGGCCGAGGCCCTGGGCGTCACTCTGCCGGACCCCGAGCTGCGCTGGAACCCCGAGCGGGGGCACTACGACTTCGGCGAGCCGGACTGGGATGAGCTGCGCCGCGTCATCTCCGGCGATGGACCGTGCAACGCCGCGCGCGTCGCCCAGCGCCGCAAGGCGCACGAGGAGGGCGCCTGGGTGCGCGAGGCCGCCTCGGCCTACGCCGCCAAGCAGGCCGCCCGGGCGCAGGTGGCCGCGTGAGGGAGGACGCAGTGGAGGAGCAGAGGTCCTTCGAGGACGGCGAGCTCAGCGCCGAGGGCGGTCATGGGGCCGTTCCCCTGGCAGGTATCCCCACCGACACCGACCCCGCCGAGGTGCGCGCCGACTGGCCCCTCTGGGAGGTCTTCGTCCGCGGCAAGCGCGGTCTGAACCACGTGCACGTCGGCTCGCTGCACGCCGCCGACGGCGAGATGGCGGTGCGACACGCCCGCGACCTGTACACCCGCCGCAACGAGGGCGTCAGCATCTGGGTGGTCCGCTCGGCCGACATCGTCGCGTCCTCGCCCGACGAGAAGGACCCGTTCTTCGCGCCGAGCGGCGACAAGGTCTACCGCCACCCCACCTTCTACGACATCCCCGCCGACGTCCCCCACATGTGACCGCTCGGAGCGCCTGAACGCATGGACGACGGAAACGCCTACGAGGGTCTGCTCGACGACGGCGACGCCCGCTGGGCGTTCGGCACCGGCTTCGACGACCCGCTGGCCGGGGTGGAAACCTCCCTGCCCGCTGACGTCGACGCCCTGGGGCTGGCCGACTACTGCCTGATGCTCGGGGACGACGCGCTGATCCACTCCCAGCGGCTCAGCCAGTGGATCACCAACGCCCCGGAGCTCGAGGAGGAGGTCGCGATCGCCAACATCGCCCTCGACCTCCTGGGGCAGGCCCGGCTCCTCCTCGCCCGCGCCGGCCTGGCCGAGGGCCGCGGCCGCAGCGAGGACGACCTGGCCTACCTGCGCGATCCGCACGAGTTCCGGAACGTCACGCTGGCCGAGATCGGGAACGGCGACTTCGCCCAGACCGTGGCACGCCTGCTCCTCCTGTCGACCTGGCGGCTGGCGGTGTTCCAGCGCCTGACCGGCTCCCGTGACCAGGTCCTGGCCGCCATCGCGGACAAGGGCGTGAAGGAGCTGGCCTACCACCGCGACTGGGCAGCGCGCTGGGTCGTGCGGCTCGGGGACGGCACTGAGCTGTCTCACCAGCGCATGCAGGACGGCCTCGGCGCCGTGTGGCCCTACCTGGCCGAGCTGTTCGTCGCCTCCGATGCGGAGCGCGCGATGGCCGGGATGGGTGTCGGCGTCGATCCCGCCGACGTCCGCGCCGAGGTGGACGAGGTCGTGGAGCAGGTGCTGGCAGCCGCGACGCTCGAGCGTCCCAGCCTCGGCGAGGGGCCAGCCGAGGTCAGCGGCCGGGCGGGCCGCCACACCCCCGAGCTGACGGACCTTCTGGCCGAGCTGCAGGGCTTCGCCCGGGCGAACCCGGGGGCGCGCTGGTGACCGCCACCCGGCCCGCACCCTCCGTGCAGCAGGCCCGCGAGGTCGCGGCCTCGGTCGTCGACCCCGAGCTGCCGATGCTGACCCTGGCCGACCTCGGCGTCCTGCGTGACGTAGCCGTGGATCCCGACGGCGGTGTGGTCGTCTGGATCACCCCGACCTACTCGGGCTGCCCGGCGATCGAGACCATGCGAGCCGACCTGCAGCGGCGCCTGCAGGACGCGGGCTTCGAGCAGGTCGAGGTGCGGACCGTCCTGGCCCCGCCGTGGTCCAGCGACTGGATCAGCACGGAGGGTAGGCGCAAGCTGGCCGAGCATGGCATCTCGCCGCCGGGGCCGGCGCCGCGCCGCGGCGGACCGGTGCTGGTGCAGCTGACCGCGCCGCCCCGCTCGGTGACGTGTCCCCGCTGCTCCTCACCGAGGACGCAGCTGCTGTCGGAGTTCGGCGCCACCGCCTGCAAGTCGCTGTGGCGCTGCACCGACTGCGATGAGCCCTTCGAGCACTTCAAGGAGCACTGAGGTGGCCGCCCCAGACCTCACCGAAGCGGTGGCCCGGCCGCGGCCGCAGTTCCACCGCCTGCGCGTCGCCGCCGTGGAGCGGCTGACCGAGGACTCGGCGGCCATCACGTTCGACATCCCGGACGAGCTGTCCGAGCTGTACGCCTTCCGCCCCGGCCAGTCGCTGACTCTGCGGCGGGACATCGACGGCGTCGACGAGCGCCGGACCTACTCGATCGCAGCCCCAGTCGGCTCGCCGCCGCGCATCGGCGTGCGCGAGGTGCCGGGCGGCCTGTTCTCGACCTGGCTGGTGCGGGAGGTCCGCCCCGGCGACGAGGTGGAGGTGCTGCCGCCCCAGGGCGCCTTCACCCCGGACCTCGACCGGCCCGGGCGGCACCTGCTGATCGCCGCCGGCTCGGGGATAACTCCGATGGTCTCCATAGCCGCGTCGGTCTTGGCGGACCCGCGCAGCCGCGTGTGGCTGCTGTACGGCAATCGGCGCACAGACACCGTCATGTTCGCCGAGGATCTCGCCGACCTGAAGGATGCCCACCCCGACCGCTTCGTCCTGGCGCACGTCCTCTCGCGCGAGCCGCGGGACGCCGAGCTGCTGTCGGGCCGGCTCGACCCGGAGCGCCTGCGCTCGCTGCTGACCTCACTTGTCCCCCTCCACGACGTCGACGACGTCTGGCTGTGCGGCCCGTTCGAGATGGTTCTCAGCGCCCGCGAGCTGCTCACCGAGCTTGGCGTGCCGCGGGAGCGGGTTCACACCGAGCTCTTCTTCGTCGAGGACGAGCCGCCGCCGCCTGCCGTCCACGACGACCAGGCCGTCGAGGGTCCCAGCGTCGAGGTGACGGTGATCCTCGACGGCCGCGAGACCACCCTCCAGATGCCGC
This sequence comes from uncultured Actinomycetota bacterium, assembly GCA_964629825.1. Lineage (GTDB taxonomy): Bacteria > Actinomycetota > Nitriliruptoria > Euzebyales > Egibacteraceae > CAZVUW01. The sequence continues at coordinate 29,202 of CAZVUW010000027.1, read as the reverse complement.
GGGAGTCTCCGGTCCTCGACGCGGCGCAGCGGGTGCGGCCCGACCTGCCGTTCGCCTGCAAGGGCGGGGTCTGCGGCACCTGTCGGGCGCGCGTCACCTCCGGGCAGGTGCACATGCGGCGCAACTTCGCCCTTGAGGAGGCGGAGGTCGCCGCCGGCTTCGTGCTCACCTGCCAGGCCATGTGCGACAGCGAGTCCGTGACGGTCGACTACGACGCCTGAGGCGCTCCGCGAGCGTTTTCGCGCTCCCGGCTGAGGGCACGTTCGGCGGAATCCGGTCACTCTGCTACCGAACAGGAGCAACACCCCATGGACGCCGCCAGCGCACGGGCACTGCTGGAGCGGGAGCGCACCCGCCTCACCGAACTGGCCGAGGACTCCGGGGAGCAGGGCTTCGGCTACTCGGATGACTCCACCGGCGGAGGCCTGAACGACGGGCTCGGCGGGGACGCCGCGACGCAGATCCACACCCTCGAGGTCAACCAATCCATCAAGGGCCACATCGACGCCGAGCTGCAGGAGGTCGACGCGGCCCTGGAGCGCGTCGAGGAGGGCACCTACGGGATCTGCGAGCTCTGCGGCCAGCCGATCTCCGAAGAGCGCCTGGAGGTTCGCCCCACCACGCGCTTCTGCGCGGCCGACGCCGAACGCGGCGAGCGGATGCGAGGGGTTTCGACGCGCGGCACGGGAGGCCTGTCGGCCGACGTCGAGCAGCAGCGCCGCGGCGCGTCGTAGCGCCGTGACGCGCATGCTCATCAGCGACGAGGTCCGGACCGCGCTCTCCAGCGGCGGTCCGGTCGTCGCGCTCGAGTCGACGATCATCGCGCACGGCCTGCCGGCGCCGCGCAACCTCGAGGTGGCCGCCGAGATCGAGTCGGCGGTGCGGCGCCGCGGTGCCGTGCCCGCGACGATCGCCGTTCTGGACGGCGTGGTGCGCGTGGGGTTGGACCGCGACGCCCTCGAGCATCTGGCGAAGGGCTCCGACATCGCCAAGCTCGGCGTGCGCGACCTCGCCGCCGCGGTGGTCACCGGTGCCGACGGTGCGACGACGGTGGCCAGCACCGCCGTCTTGGCCGTGCGCAGCGGGATCGAGGTGTTCGCCACGGGTGGGCTCGGCGGCGTCCACCGCGACGCGCGCGAGTCCTGGGACGAGTCGGCCGACCTCGCTGCTCTGGCGCGGGTCGGCCTGATCGTGGTCTGCTCAGGCGTCAAGTCGATCCTCGACATCGGAGCGACCCTGGAGCGGCTGGAGACGCTCGGTGTCGCCATCGTCGGATACGGCACCGACCGCTTCCCGGGCTTCTACCTGACCGACTCCGGTCAGCCGGTGGGGTGGACCATCCAGGCTCCCGAGGAGGCGGCGGAGATCTTCGCGGTGGCCGGTGAGCTGGGCCTTCCTCCGCACGCCCTGATCGTCGGCAACCCGCTGCCGCCCGACGAGCAGATGAACCCCGCCCTCCACCACCGCGTTCTGGCCGAGGGACTGGCGCTCGCGCGCGAGGGGGGTGTGGCCGGCAAGTCGGTGACGCCGTTCCTGCTCGACCACCTGCACCGCGCCACCGGCGGGGAGAGCCTGCGCGCCAACGAGCGGCTCATCCTGCGCAACGCGGCCCTGGCGGCCGACATCGCCGTGGCCCTGAGCCGTCGTCGCAGCGCCACGGCGACCTCGTGACCAGCCCGCCGGCCGGCGCCTCCGAACGCCCAGCGATCATCGTGGTGGGCGACGTGATGCTGGACGTCGTCGTGCGCCTGGCCGAGGAGCCGGCGCCCGACAGCGACGCACGGGCGAGGATCCACCTGCTCGGCGGCGGAGCCGGTGGGAACGTGGCGGCCTGGCTGGCGGCGCTGCACGCCCCGGTGACCCTGGTCGCTCGGATCGGCGCGGACGAGGCCGGGCAGATGCAGGCGGCCGAGCTCGCCGGTGGCGGAGTCCGCTGCCGCCTGGCCGTCGATCAGCAGCGGCCCACCGGGACCGTGGTGGTGATCGCCACGACCGACGGACGCCGCACCATGTACACCGAGCGCGGGGCGAACCTGCGCTTGTCCCCCGCCGACCTGCCCGAGCTGCCCGGCGGCGGCCACCTGCACCTGTCCGGCTACGTGCTGCTGGAGGAGGGGCCGCGACCGGCCGGCTTGGAGGCGCTGCGGCGGGCGCGAGCCGCCGGGCTGTCGACCTCGGTCGACGCGTCCTCGGCCGCTCCCCTGGCACGGGTCGGAGCCGGGACCTTCGCGCGCTGGGTCGACGGCGTGGACGTCCTGCGGGCCAATCTGGACGAGGCGCGGATCCTGCTCGGAGAGGAGCTGGATCCAGCCGAGGCGGCGCACCGGCTGGCCGAGCGCCACCCCGTCGCGGTGATCACCGCGGGCGCACAGGGCGCCTGGGCCGCCGCCGGGGGCGAGGTGCTCCATGCGCCCGCCGAACCGGCCGAGGTGGTCGATCCGGTCGGGGCCGGTGATGCGCTCACCGCCGGGTGGCTCGCGCGCTGGACGCAGACGCGTTCGAGGGAGCCCGCCGAGCTTCAGGCGGCGCTGCACGCCGGGGTGACGGCGGCGACCGCCGCCGTCAGGCGGGCGGGCGCGCGGCCCGCAACCGCACCATGAAGCGCGACCCGTGCGGCGCGCGCGGCTCGTACCAGGCGTCGCCGCCCTGCGCCCGTGCCAGCTGACGGACGATCGCCAACCCCAGCCCCGTGCCCTCCGCCGTGCGCGAGTCGCCGATGCTCGCCTGGCTGAACTTGTCGAACAGACGAGGGACGAACTGGGCGGGGACGCCGTCGCCCGAGTCCTCGACCGCGATGACGACCCAGCTGCCCTCGGCCCTGGCTGTCACCACGATCGGCGGGGCGCCGTACTTGCGCGCGTTGGTCATGTAGTTGACCAAGATCTGACCGAGCCGGACGGGATCGGCCTCCACGATCAGGCCCTCCGGCGCCTCGTTGGCAAAGCTGGCGCCGGCCAGGCCGTGGTGGCGGATGGCGTCGTCGACAGCCTGGCGCACGTCCACCGCGGCCATGTCGAGCTGGAGCGCGCCCGCCTGCGCGGAGCTGAGGGTCAGCAGGCCCTCCACCATGGAGCGCAGACGCAGGCCCTGCTCCTCGATGCGGAGAACGAACTCCTGGCGGCGCTCGTCGGGGATGTCATCCCAGCGCTTGCGGAGCATGGACGTGTACCCGAGCACGGTCGTGAGCGGCGTCCGCAGCTCGTGGTTGGTCATCGCCAGGAAGTCATCCTTGATCTCGTTGGCGGCCGCCAGCTCGGCGTTGGTCTCGGCGAGCTTGGCGGCGGAGCGCTCGAGCTCCTCCTTGGCGACCTCCAGCTCCCTGCGGTCGCGCACCAGGTTCGACGCCATGGAGCCCGCGACCAGGGCGATGAACCAGCCAATCCCCATCCGGAACGAGATCGACTCGGGCAGGAGCTCGTTCCCGTACGCGCTGGCGCTGAAGATCTCCCGCACCACGTACAGCGCCGTGACGATCGTCATGGTGGTGACGGCCCCGCGCATCTGGAGGCGCAGCGCCGCCTCCAGCGGGAGGATGTACAGCAGGACGAATATGGCCGTCTCGGGGTCGAACGCGTACACGAACACCATGCCGGTCGCCGCGATGGTGTCCACGGTCAGGGCCAGCAGCCCCAGCCGGTGCGCCTTCTCGATCGTGTCGACCCCGCGGCGGACCCGCAGCCAGATCCCGATGTTCACGAGCCCGAGGAGCGCCACGAGCGAGTACGCGAAGACGTCGAAGCCCGGCGGGTGCTCCCGGTAGAAGGTCGCGATCTGGATGATCCCGAAGACCACGGCTCCCCAGCGGACGCGCACCATCGTCCGCTCGCTGCGCAGCAGGCGGCGCAGCTCCACCGAGCCACCGCCGCCTGGGCGCGATAGCGCCGTCGGGCCAGCAGCCCCGGCGGAACCGTCCATCGAGCTCCCTAGTCCTCCTGCGCGCCAGCCCCCGGGCGCCGTCAGCAGCACGCCGACGCGCCCACACACTGCCACAAGCGGGTGACTCGCGTGCCCAACCTGGTCTAGTCCGCGCGTCGTCGGCGGCGGGTGCGACGGGGAGGAGGCGTCGCTGTCAGATCCTCCTCGGCGAGCTCCACGTCCCAGCGGTCGAGGCAGTCGCGGCAGCGGTAGGCGACCACGTCGCCCGGCTCGAAGCCGTCCTCGGGCTCGGGTGACAGCAGGAACGCGCGCCCTCCGCAGTCGACGCAGACGATCTCGTTCGGGGCGGGCATCGGGTCAGGTTATGCGCTGACGCCCGACGAGTCGCGCCGCCGCGGGCCGCACCCCTTCCCCTCCGGTCGCAGCCGGGCGACACTGGGGGACCCGGACAGCGGAGGACGCATGGCAGTAGATCAGGTACCAGAGTCCACCGAGGAGCCGCCCGCCGGCGGTGCCACCGAGGCGGCGGTGCCGACCGAGGCGCTGGCCACGGCCCGCGCCCGCCGCGCGCACCTGCATGATGCGATCGTGGCCCTAGAGGCCGCGATCGCCGCACCCTCGCCTCGACCGGAGTGGGCGGAGCACGTGCACGACGCCCTGGTGGAGGTCGGAGCGGCCTTCGAGCGCCACATCGCGGCCGTCGAGGGCCCCGGTGGCCTGTTCGAGGAGGTCACCGCGGCGGCCCCGCGGCTAGCCAACGCGCTGGATCGGCTGCGGCGCGAGCACCAGGAGATCCGCGCGGCCATCACCGCGGCGCTGGACGCCGTCCGCATCACCTCCGACCGACCGCTCAGCAGCGACGACGGCCGCGAGGCGGCGATCGCGGTCATCGACCGGCTGATGCGGCACCGCCAGCACGGCGCGGATGTCGTCTACGACGCCTACGCCGTCGACATCGGCGCCGGGGACTAGGCCCCCGGTCAGCGGATTGCTTCGCCGGGCGGCTCTCTGGTGGCCAGCTCCTCGACCGCCGACCGCAGGGCGCGGAAGGCGCGGCCGCGGTGGCTGATGGCGTCCTTCTCCTCGGGCGCCATCTCGGCGGTGGTCCGCCCGTGCCCGTCGGGCAGGAAGATCGGGTCGTAGCCGAAGCCGCCGCTGCCGCGCGGCGCGGTCGTGAGCGCGCCCTCCAGGACGCCCTCCGCCGTCCACTCCCGGCCGTCCGGCGTCGCCAGCACCGCCGCGCACACGAAGCGCGCGGCGCGGTTCTCGACGCCGGACATCCGCTCCAACACCAGCCGCAGGTTCGCTTCATCGTCGCCCGGCTCTCCGGCGTAGCGGGCCGAGCGCACCCCCGGCTCGCCGCCGAGGGCATCCACGACCAGCCCGGAGTCGTCGGCGATGCTCGGCAGGCCGCTGGCCACGGCCGCCGCGTGCGCCTTCAACCGGGCGTTGTCGAGAAAGGTCGTGCCGGTCTCCTCGACCTCGGGCAGGGACACCTCCGCGGCGGACAGCAGCTCGATGTCAAGGCCGGCGAGGATCCGCCGGAGCTCTGCCACCTTGCCGCGGTTGGTGGTGGCGAGCACCAGCTGCATGCGGGCGCTCCTCACCGCGCCTCGGCCAGGGCGGCGGCCTGGGCCTGCATCAGACGGGTGCAGCCGTCGGCCGCCAGCTCCAGCAGCGCGTCGAGCTCGGCGCGCGAGAAGGTCGCCCGCTCAGCGGTGCCCTGCACCTCGACGAAGCTGAGCTCGCCCCCGCCGTCCTCGGAGCCGGCGACCACGACGTTCATGTCGGTCTCGGCGCGCGAGTCCTCGGCGTAGTCCAGGTCGAGCACCGGCCGGCCGTCGACGATGCCGACGCTGACCGCCGCCAGGGGCCGCAGCCGCGGCCGCGCCGGCAGCACGCCGCGCTCGACCAGGTTGTCCAGGGCCAGCGAGAGGGCCACCCAGGCCCCGGTGATCGCCGCCGTCCTAGTGCCGCCGTCGGCCTGGAGCACGTCGCAGTCGAGCTGGATCATCTGCTCGCCGAGTGCCTCCAGGTCGATCGCCGCGCGCAGGCTGCGACCGATGAGGCGCTGGATCTCGTGGGTGCGCCCCCCGACCTTGCCGCGCTGGGACTCCCGTGCCGTCCGCTCGTGGGTGGCCCGGGGCAGCATCGAGTACTCGGCGCTGACCCAGCCGCGACCGGCCCCGCGCAGCCAGCGCGGCACGTCCGGCTCGGCGCTGGCCGAGCACAGGACCTTGGTCTGCCCGCACGAGATGAGCACCGAGCCCTCGGCGTAGGCCTGGAAGCCGGGGACGAACGAGATGGGCCGCAGGTCCGTTGGGCCGCGGCCGTCCGCGCGCGCTGCGGGCTCCCCGGGGCCTCCCGCCCCCGAACCGCTCCGATCGCTCACAGCTCCAGCTCCATGAGGTCCTCCGCGCAGAGGATCTCGCCGTCGAACACCTCGGCGGCCTCGGCGCGTGTCTTCGCCGGGTCGTTGGTCGGCAGGATGTGGGTGAGGACCAGTCGCTCCACCCCCGCCTTGGCGGCGAGCTCGCCAGCCTGCCGGCCCGTCATGTGGATGCCCTCGGGCAGCGGACGCGCGGACTCCAGCCAGGTGGCGTCGGCCAGCAGGAGATCCGCGTCCTTGGCGCACTGGACCAGGTCGGGCGAGGGTGCGCTGTCACCGGTGAAGGCGATGACCCGCCCGCCCAGCTCGATCCGGGTTGCCAGCGCCGGTATGGGGTGCGCCGCCGCGAACAGCCGGACCGACATCGGGCCGTGCTCGATGACCGCGCCGGGCTTCTGCTCGTGGAAGCTGTACACCGTGTCGAAGGTCGGCGCCGACGTGTCGCCGAGCACCTTCACGATCAGCTCGCGAGCGCCGGGGGGCGCGTGCACGTCCATGTGGCCCGGCCCGTCGGGATGGAAGCGCAGCGCGTAGTAGAGCCCGTAGATGTCGGCGAAGTGGTCCGGGTGCAGGTGGGAGATGACCAGCGCGTCCAGGTCCGCCACATCGCAGCGCTGCATCAGGTTGCACAGTGAGCCGTTGCCGACGTCGAGGAGCAGCCGCTGCTCCCCGGCCGTGACCAGATAGCTGGAGCAGGCGCGTCCGGGACCCGGGTGGGTGCCGGCGCTCCCGCACACTGTCAGCGTCACACGCATCGTTCGAGCTCGCTCGGGTCGGCCTGGCCGGCTGTGGACGGCAGGGCGGATGCTCGCCCGCGGTCGGACGGGTCCGAGCAGTCTACGGGGCGCGAGCCGGCCGCGGGCGACCCGCGGCGGCCGCAGGCGTCAGGCCCACAGCGTGTCTTCGAGCCGCTCCGCGATCGCGTCGACGTCGCCGGGGTCGTAGGCCCCGGTGGACAGGTACTTCCAGCCGCCGTCGGGCGAGATGACGACGACCTTCGAGCCCGGCGGGAGCCGTCGCGGGGTGCACAGCCGCAGGGCGACCTGCAGCGCCGCGCCGGTGGAGACGCCGGCGAAGATCCCCTCCGCCGACACGAGCTCGCGCGTGGCCGCCAGCGCCTTGCGCGAGTCCACCTTGATTCGACCGTCCAGAACGCTGGGATCGAAGATCGGAGGGATGAAGCCCTCGTCGAGGTTGCGCAGACCGTAGACGAGGTCGCCGTACTCCGGCTCAGCGGCGAAGACCCGGATGTCGGGGTTGTGCTCCTTCAGCCGTCGCCCGCAGCCGGTGAGCGTGCCGCCGGTGCCCAGCCCCGCGACCAGCGCGCCGACGTCGGGCAGGTCGCGCAGGATCTCGGGGGCGGTCGTCTCGTAGTGAGCGCGGGGGTTGGCCGGGTTGCCGTACTGGAACGGCATGAAGACGTCGGGGTCCGCCGCGGCCATCTCACGCGCCACCCGCACGGCGCCGTTGGAACCCTCGTTGGCTGGTGACAGGAAAATGTCGGCGCCGTAGGCGGCGAGCAGCGTGCGGCGCTCGGCCGAGGTGTTCTCCGGCATCACACAGGTGAGCTTCAGGCCGCGGGGGGCGCACAGCGCCGCGAGCGAGATGCCGGTGTTGCCGCTGGTCGGCTCGAGCAGGCGGCTGCCCGGCCCGATCAGCCCGGCGCGCTCCGCGTCGGCGATCAGGTAGGCGGCCACGCGGTCCTTGACGGAGCCGGTCGGGTTGTGGCCCTCGAGCTTCAGGTACAGCTCATAGCCCTCCGGCGACAGGGAGGGCAGCCCGACCAGCGGCGTGCCGCCGACGGCCTCGGTGATGCTCCGCGCCAGCAAGTGGCCTAGCCGCCTGCGACCGCAGGCAGGATCGAGACGCTGTCCCCATCCTCCAGCGGGGTCTCGATGCCGCCGAGGAAGCGCACATCCTCGTCGTTGACGTAGATGTTGATGAAGCGGTGCAGCGAGCCGTCCTCGCCGACGAGCGCGGCCTTAAGCCCGCTGCTGCGCCGCTCCAGGTCGTCGATCAGCTCCCGCAGCGTCGAGCCCTGCCCGGTCACCTTGCGCTCGCCGTTGGTGTGCTTGCGCAGGATGGTTGGGATGCGGACCTCGATGGACATCGCGTTGATCGCTCCTCGTGGCTGTCTGTGCGGGCTTCGGGCCCTGTGGCCAGGCTATCGGCTGCCCACCGGCGCCCGTGCCCCGTCGACGTTGACCACCCGCTCCGTGATCCGGCCGTCGACGATGTCGAACCCGCGGATCACGGGCTCGTTTGGATCCTGCAGCGACACGATCAGATAGACGGCGTCCGGATAGAAGGCCAGCTCGACGTCCGTCGGCGAGGGGAACGCCTCGGTGTGGGTGTGCGAGTGGTAGATCGCCAGCAGCTCCCAGCCGTTGTCGTCCATCTCGTTGAAGGCCGCGAGCATCGCCTTCGGATCCATCGAGTAGTAGGTCATCGACCTGGCGGCGTTGGGGATGGGCCAGTGGCGCACCGGCCTCGTGCCCCCCTCCTCGCGCGCCAGCAGTCCGCAGACCTCATAGGGGAAGTCGCTGCGGGCATGCTCGATGAGCGCGTCGTAGGTCGCGCGGTCGAGGTCGATCTGGCCGCGTATCTCTGCTCGGGTCACGCCGGCCAAACTAGCCGCGGCCGACGGCCGCCTCGCCCCGGCGATGGGGGCAACGGTGGGAACCGGGCCTCGTGTGCCGCCTGCGTGCCCTGTGCCCCCTCAGCGCAGCCGCGTGCGGCCCTCGCCCGCCACCACCTCGCCGACCACCGCCGCCTCATGCCCGCTGGCCCGCAGCTCGGCCACCGCCGCGGCCGCCGCCGCCGGCTCGGCGCCGAACAGCAGGCCGCCCGAGGTCTGGGCGTCGGCCAGCAGCGCCACGGTCAGGTCGTCCACGCCGCCGCGGTCCAGTCGCTCGTCCACCCAGGCCAGGTTGCGCCCGGAGCCGCCCGAGAGGTTGCCGGCCGCCGCCAGCTCGCGGGCGCCGGGCAGGATAGGGACCGCGTGGGCGTCCACCACGGCGTCGACGCCGGAGGCCTGCACCATGCGGCGCAGATGGCCGAGCAGGCCGAACCCGGTGACATCGCAGGCCCCCGTGGCACCGGCGTCCAGCGCGGCGCGAGCGGCCGCCGCGTTGGGCCGCGACATCGAGCGGATCGCGGCCGCCAGTTCGTGCTCCGGAGCCGTGCCGCGCTTGGCGGCGGTCGTGAACACGCCGACCCCGATCGGCTTGGTCAGGACCAGCGCGTCACCCACGCGCAGCCCGTCCAGACGCAGCATGCGGTCAGGGTCCACCTCCCCGATCACGGCCAGGCCGAGCTTGGGCTCCGGGTCGACGATCGAGTGGCCCCCGACCACCACGAAGCCGGCCTCGGCGGCGGCCTCGCCCGCGCCCTCGAGCACCTCGACCAGCAGGTCGTCGGGCAGCTCGTCGGTGTTCCAGCACACCACGTTCAGGGCGAACAGCGGCCGGCCGCCCATCGCGAAGACGTCGCTGACCGCGTTGGTGGCGGCGATGCGGCCCCAGGCGCGCGGGTCGTCGACGATCGGCGTGATGACGTCGACGGTCGCGACCAGCGCTCGGTCGTCGTCGAGCCTCCACACCGCGGCGTCGTCTCCGCCGCCCGCCATGCCGACGAGCAGCTCGGGCGCGCCGCGCGGCGTCAGCCGGCCGAGCACCTTGGTGAGGTGTCCGGGCGCGATCTTGCATGCGCATCCGGCGCCATGGCTGTACTCGGTGAGGCGGCGCCCGGTCGTGGTCTCCATGCCGCCGATGCTAGATGACCCCGGCGGGGCCTCCCGGCTGGCTGGCGGCCGGCAGCGGCTCGGCCGTCTCGGGGGCGGGGCCGTCAAGGTCCACCGTCAGAGATGAGCGGCTCGCCAGCGGAAGGGTCGCGGTGAACACCACCCGGTCATCGCGGTGACCGACGGCGATCGACCCTCCGTAAGCGGTGAGCAGGCGCCGCACGACGTGCAGTCCAAGCCCGATCCCGTCCACCTTGCGCGTGTCGGAGGAGTCCTCCTGCACGAAGGGCTGGAACAGCCGGTCCAGCTCGGCCGCGTCGATCGGCGTCGCGACGTTGCTGACCTCGACCTCGGCGCAGCCCCCCACGGCGCGCATGCGCAGGTTCACCGACGTGCCGTGGGCGCCGAACTTCACCGCGTTGTCCACCAGGTTCAGCAGCACCTGGTGCGCCGCCTCGCGGTCGACGGCAGCGCGCAGGACGGGCGGCTTCTCGACGTCGATGCTGGGTGCCTCGTGGTCGTAGGCGTCCATCAGCTCGCGCGTTACCTCGCAGGCGGTGGCGCTGAGGTCGGTGACTGCGCCCGGGTCGCGGGCGATGTCACCGGACGCCGCGAGCACGTTGTGCACCAGCCGGGCCAGCCGCCGCGACTGCTGGTCGATGTTGCGCACGCACAGCCGGATCGTCGCGGGATCCAGCTCGTCGGCGCGCGCCATCAGCGTGTGGCTGAAGCCGATGATGGAGGTCAGCGGCGTCCGGAACTCGTGCGAGACCACCGACAGCAGCTCGGTCTTCACCGACTCGGCCGCCTTGAGGCGCTCCACCAGCGCGCGCTCGCCCTCATACAGCTGGCGCCACAGCTCGCGCGAGGTCTCGCGCTCGCGCTCGGCCACCTTCCAGAACACCAGGTGGGTCACGCCGACCGCCAGGACGAAGCCGGCGTGCAGAACGGCGTTGCGCAGCGCCGCCGGCGTCCCCGCCGCGTCCATCGCCCCTGGCAGCTGCCATGCGAGGGCCGTGTGGTGCACCAGCACGCCCGCCAGGGCGGCCAGGTACGGGCGCCAGTCGTGGTAGAGGGCGATCAGCGCCAGGGCGAAGAAGTAGTGGTAATGAGAGACAACCGAGCCCGCGGTCAGCTGCTGGAGCAGGGCCGAGCAGGTCAGCAGGCCGATCGTCGCGGCGATCATCCGGCCGATCCGCCCGATCGGTGCGCAGGCGATGGCCGTGACTAGCGCGAGCGGAAGCAGCGCGGCGGTGACCACGGCTGCGGACAGCCCGCCGACGACCCCCAGCGCGGCCAGCAGCGGCAGGTGCAGGGCGATCACGGCGACGATCGCCCGATGGCGGACCCGGAACGCCTCCGCGGCCAGCCGCTCGCCGCGCGGCATCGCAGCGCGGATGCGCTGTGCGGCCTCGGTCATCGAGATGTCAGCCATCGGGTCTTCGCAAGCCCAGCCTGTGCGTTCTGGCAGCGACCGCGGGGGCCGGTCGCCCCTTCAGTGTCCCTGCGCGGGTGCCGCGCGGAACTGGGGAGTTGGTGTCATTTCGCGCGCTCACAAGCGACTAGTAGGAGGATCCCCTGCACGGGGGAGGCGGTACTAACCCGTGCTGACGGGCCGGGGACGCCGAGCGGGCGAGCCGTCAGCCACCCGCCGGGTGGGCCCTGATCGCCGGCTGCACGTACCCTTCGAGCAGAACCACCCCGATCGGGACGCGCGGGAGCCCCAGGTCAACTACACGGATAGGACAGTCGGTGTAGCCTGGGTGCGGCCTCCGCCCCTCATCCGATGGGTGGTTCCTGCGGTGGACGAAGTGGGCGCATCCCGCGCCCCAAGATGGAGGAGTGGCAATGACTCAACGCGCTTGGTTGCGCTTGCTCGCCCTGGTCGCGGTGCTCGCCATGCTCGCTGCGGCCTGCGGCGACGGCGGAACCGACGAACCCGCCGACGACGAGCCGGCGGACGAGACGACCGAGACGGAGACCGACGACGGCGGCGACGACACCGAGGAGCCGGCGGACGACGGGGACGACACCGACACTGCCGAGGGCAGCGGTGACATCATCGTCGGCACCACCGACACCGTGGTCTCGCTGGACCCGGCGAAGGCCTACGACTACTACTCGTCGAACATCATCCAGAACACCGCGGAGACGCTGGTCGGCTTCGCTCCCGGTGAGACGGAGCCCAGCCCGATGCTGGCGGAGAGCGTCGACATCTCCGACGACGGTCTGACCTACACGTTCCACCTGCGCCAGGGTGTGACGTTCCACAACGGCAAGGAGCTCACCAGCGAGGACGTCAAGTTCTCCCTCGAGCGCGCCATGAACATGGCGCACCCGGCCGGCGCGTCGTTCCTGCTCGACCCGATCGCCTCGATCGACACCCCCGACGACGCCACGGCCGTGATCACGCTGAGCGAGCCCAACGCCACCTTCCTCGCCCGCCTGGGCTACACCGTCGCGACCATCGTGCCGAGCGACGGCCACTACCCGGCGCCGGACGGCCCGCTGGAGTCGGATGACGAGGCGGTTGCGGACGAGTTCGTCCAGGAGGAGATCATCGGCACCGGTCCGTACGTCCTCGCCGAGCACCGCCCCGGCGAGTCCGTCACGCTCGAGGCCAACCCCGACTACTGGGGCGAGGCTCCGCGCAACGACCGCGTCCTGGTCCGCTTCTTCGAGACCTCCAGCCAGATGAAGCTGGCCCTGGAGAACGGCGAGATCGACATCGCCAACCGTGACTTCAGCCCGGATGAGAAGGCTGACCTCGAGGGCAACCCCGACATCCAGGCGATCCAGGGTGAGGGTGGTCGTACGCGCTTCGCGGTGTTCAACGTCCTGCACGACGTCGTCAGCGACGTGAACGTCCGCAAGGCGATCGCCGCGGCGATCGACCGCGAGCGCATCGTCGAGGACGTGTTCAACGGCCAGGTCGAGCCGCTGTACTCGATGATCCCGCCGGGGTTCGAGGTCAGCAAGCCGTACTTCGAGGAGTACGAGGACGCCGACCCGACCGAGTTCCTGCCTGAGGGCGGCGACCCGATCGAGCTCAACCTGCACTACGGTGGCGAGCGCTACGGCCCGACCGAGCCCTCGCTGGTGCAGGTGCTCGAGCGCTCGCTCGAGGAGACCGGCCTGTTCGAGGTCAACCTGGTGTCCACCGAGTGGGCGCAGTTCACCGAGGAGGCCTGGCCGGGCGAGGCCGGTCAGTACCCGTTCTTCATGCTCGGCTGGAACCCGGACTTCTTCGACCCGGACACCTACATCGAGCCGTTCTACCTCTCGACCGGCTTCCTGAGCATGTACCAGAACCCCGAGATGGACGAGATGATCATCGCGCAGCAGCAGGAGACCGACCCTGACGCTCGTGCCCAGATCATCGATGACATCCAGCGGCTGGCCGCGGACGACCCGTCCGTGATCCCGCTCTTCATCGAGACGCCGTTCGTGTACGCGCGGTCCAACATCTCCGGTGTCGAGGAGACGATGGACCCGGTGCTGATCTTCCGCTACCGCGTGATCAGCAAGAACTAGTCGATATGGCTAGCCGAATCGGCTAGCCCGCAGCGACGTAACGGGCGGTGCCGGGAAGGGGTTATCCTGAACCCCTGATCCCCCGGCACCGCCCTTGCTGTGCCTGGGCTCGCCATTGGCAACTTCTCGTGAGAGCTCGGAGGTTTCGTGAGCGGAGGAGCAGGAGGCGGCGGGTCGCTGCGCCGCTACGTCCTGACGCGGCTGGCGCTGACAGTGCCCGCGCTGTTCATCCTTCTCAGCGTGGTGTTCCTGCTGCTGCGTGTGGCACCGGGCGATCCCATCCGGGCCACGCTGGGCGACCGGCTCTCGCCCGAGCAGATCGAGGCGCGCAGCGAGGCGCTGGGCTTCAACGACCCGATCATCGTCCAGTACCTGCGCTACATGGGCGGGGTCCTCACCGGTGACTTCGGTCAGCCGCTGACGGACAGCCGCACCACGCTGGGCGTGATCGCGGACACCTTCCCGGCGACCGTCGAGCTGACCGTCTTCGCCATCGCGATCGCCGTCATCGTCGGCGTCGGCATCGGGGCTCTCTCCGGCCGCTTCCGCGACTCGCCCCTGGACGTCGGCGGTCGCCTGTTCGGCATCGTGATGTACGCGGCGCCGATCTTCTGGCTGGGTCTGCTCGCCCAGCTGGTGTTCAGCCGCAACCTCGGCTGGTTCCCCACCGGTCTGCGCGTGGGCGGCTTCAACGCGCCCAAGGACATCACCGGCTTCTACGTGCTCGACTCGCTGCTGAGCTGGGACATGACCGCCCTGGCCTCGTCGCTGCACCACCTGGTGCTCCCGGGCGCCACCCTGGGCCTGGTCTTCGGCGGCATCTTCATCCGCTTCGTCCGGGTCAACATGCTCCAGACCCTGCGTGCGGACTACGTCGAGGCCGCACGCGCCCGCGGGGTCAACGAGCGCAAGGTCGTCCTGCGACACGCCTTCAAGAACGCCCTGGTGCCCGTCGTGACGATCGTCGGTCTGCAGTTCGCGCTCCTGCTCGGCGGCGCGATCCTGACCGAGCGCGTGTTCAGCTGGCCGGGCCTTGGCAGCGCCATGCTGGGCTTCCTGCAGGCGCGCGACTACGTCGGCGTTCAGGGCATCGTCACCTTCTACGCCGTCATCGTCGTGATCGTCTCGCTGATCATCGACGTCCTTAGCGGCCTGATCGACCCGAGGATCCGGTACTGATGAGCGCTGACACCGAGACCATCCAGCAGCGCACGGGGCTGCGAGCCCGGCTGGCGCACGCGTACAAGCCGTTCCGCGCCGCCAGCCCCACGGCGAGGGTCATGATCTTCGCCGGCGTCGCCATCACGCTGTTCTTCATCTTCGTCGCCCTTGTGGGCCCGGCGCTCTCCACCTACGACGGCGAGCAGTACCGGGTGGACCCAACGGACAACAGCTCCGAGCAGCTGCCCCGCCTGGCCCCGCCCTCGGACGAGCACCCGATGGGCACCACCCGCGACCGCTATGACGTGATGGCCCGCGTCATCCACGGGGCGCGGCTGGCGCTGGCCGTCGTGGCCGTGTCCACCCTGCTGGCGATGCTGGTCGGCGTGCCGCTCGGCCTGATCTCCGGCTATCGCGGTGGGAAGCTGGACCGGTTCCTGGTCACGGTGATGGACGCCATCTACGTCTTCCCACCGCTGCTCCTGGCGATCATCGTTGCCTTCCTGCTCCAGTCCTTCCTGGATCCAGGTGTGCCCTCCGCCGCGGCGTCGGTCGGTGTGGTCTACATCCCGCAGTACTTCCGGGTGGTTCGAAACCACACCCTGTCGATCAAGCAGGAGCCGTTCGTCGAGGCGGCGCGCTCCCTCGGCGCGCGCCAGTCCACGATCCTGTTCCGCTACGTGTTCTTCAACGTGGTCCAGAGCGTGCCGGTCATCTTCACCCTCAACGCCGCTGACGCGGTGCTGACCCTCGCCTCCCTGGGCTTCCTGGGCTACGGCGTGCAGCCTCCCACGCCCGAGTGGGGCTTCGACATCTCCCAGGCGACGATCGACATCACCGCCGGGGCCTGGTGGACCGCGATGTGGCCCGGCCTTGCGATCGTGACGCTGGTCACCGGGCTCACGCTGGTCGGTGAGGGTCTGAACGACGTGATCAACCCGCTGCTGCGTGCCCGCGGCATGTCCGGCGCCAAGCTCGGCACGGCTGTCGCCCCCGGTGGCGTGGAGGACGAGGACACCGGGGAGGCGCCGAAGGCCTCCGAGGTCGAAGGCGAGCACATCGAGGAGGCGCATACGTGACCACGGCCCGCAAGGACGAACCCGTCCTCAAGGTCCGCAACCTCCAGGTCGGCTACCGCACCCCCCGCGGACCGCTGTGGGCCGTGGACGGGGTCAACCTGGATCTGTACCCGGGTGAGGCGCTTGGGCTCGTGGGCGAGTCCGGTTCGGGCAAGTCGTCGATCGCGCGGGCGATCATGCGGCTGATGCCCCCTGGCGGGGCCGTGCGCGGCAGCGTCAAGGTCGGCGACACCGACGTCGTGACCGCCTCGCAGTCCAAGCTGCGGAAGATGCGGGGCGAGGAGGTCTCCCTGGTCTTCCAGGAGCCGATGACCCGCCTCGACCCGCTGATGCGCGTCAGCGACCACTTCATCGAGGCCATCCGGGCGCACCGGCCGGACACCAGCAAGGAAGAGGCTCGGCGCATGGGCCAGGAGGCCCTCGCGCAGATGGGCATCCCCCGGACCCGCATCGACAACTATCCGCACGAGTTCTCGGGCGGCATGCGCCAGCGCATCATGATCGCGCTCGGCATCGTGATGCGGCCGCGCCTGCTGATCGCGGACGAGCCGACGACGGCGCTGGACGTCATCGTCGAGGCTCAGATCCTCGACATCCTGGCGCGCCTGCGCAGCGATGAGAACGTCGGCGTGCTCCTGATCACCCACAACCTCGGCATCGTCGCGGAGACCTGCGATCGGGTCGCCGTCATGTACGCGGGCAAGATCGTCGAGATCGGGCCGGTCGAGCAGGTCTTCAACGACCCCAAGCACCCCTACACGCAGGGGCTGCTCGCGTCGACGATCTCGCTCGACACCACCGATCTGCACTCGATCCCCGGCTTCCCGCCCGACCTGGTCACGCCGCCGCCGGGCTGCCGCTTCGCCCCGCGCTGCCCTGCGGTGATGGAGCACTGCACCGACGCCGTGCCGGTCAACGCCAAGGTCGGCCCCGACCACCTGGCGGCCTGCTACCTGTACCCGGGCTCCGAGCCGCCGGCGCTGGTCGGCCGGGCCACCCCCACCCCGGAGGAAGCGCGTTGAGCAATGCAAGTGCCCGTGGCGCCACCGCCGCCTCTACCCGGAGCGGCGGTGGCGGCGGCAGCGGCGGTCCGCTGATCGACGTCCGCAACCTCCAGACCTACTTCCCGGTCCGGGGCGGGTTCTTCTCGCGCGGCGCCCAGCAGGTCGTGCGCGCCGTTGACGGCGTCACCTTCGACATCCAGCCCGGCGAGGTCTTCGGCCTGGTGGGCGAAAGCGGCTCGGGCAAGACGACCCTCGGGCGCAGCCTGGTCAAGCTGGTGAACCCGACCGGCGGCCAGGTGCTCTACAAGGGCCGCGACCTCGTCCCGCTCTCGGAGAGCGAGATGCGGCCGCTGCGACGCGAGCTGGCCTTCGTCTTCCAGGACCCCAACGCGTCGCTCAACCCCGCGATGACGATCGCCCAGGGCGTCGGGCATCCGCTGCGCATCCACGGCCTGGCGGAGAACCGCGCCGACATGCGCGATCAGGTTGCCGAGATGCTCGAGCGCGTGGGTCTCTCGCCGCCGGCCGCGTTCCTCGACAAGTATCCCGAGGACCTGTCCGGTGGTCAGAAGCAGCGGCTCGTGATTGCCCGCGCCCTGATCACCAAGCCGACCTTCGCGGTCGCCGACGAGCCGGTCGCTGCGCTGGACATGAGCGTGCGAGCCCGCGTCCTCGAGCTCATGCTCGAGCTAAAGGAGGATCTGGGCCTCACCTATCTGTTCATCACCCACGACCTCGCCACGGCACGCTTCCTGTGCGACCGCATCGGGATCCTGTACCTCGGCAACATGGTCGAGTGGGGCCCGTCGAAGGAGATGTTCGACGACCCGCAGCACCCGTACACGCGCTCGCTGCTGGACGCGATCCCCCTCCCCGACCCGTCTCGTCGTCACCGCGAGAAGACGCTGCCGGCCGGCGAGATCCCGGACGCACTTCACCCCCCGGCAGGGTGCCGCTTCCACCCGCGCTGCCCCGCCGCCTTCGAGCCCTGTGGCTGGGAGGGCGCGGACCTAATCGACTTCCTCGAGGAGCGCTGGACCGAGGTGGACGCGGACACCTTCGAGGCCGAGATCGGCGCGACGGGCCCGCTGGACAGCCTCCAGGTGACCCGCGAACAGGTGCGCTTCCCACACGGCGAGACGCAGCGCCTGACCGAGCTGCTCAACCAGCTGCGGTCCCAGGAGGCCCACCCGCTGTTCAAGGCCATCACGGACGTGAGCACCGAGGGCGGCAACGTCACCGTCACGTTCGGCGAGGGACCGGAGCCGGCCCTCCAGCGGGTGAAGGCCCAGATGGTCGCCTGCCACCTGCACGGGATCGTCCCGAGAATCCGCGAAGACGAGGAGCCCGCCCGCCGCAGCGCCTAGCCGCGACGCACCGGTGAGACGTCCGCAGGGTCTTCGCCTCGCCGCAGCCGTGGTGGCGGTTGGGCTCCTGGTGGCGCCCGCGCTCCTGATGGTGACCGGGTCGCTGCGCGACATCAGCCTCCCGACGCCGCAGGGCCTGGACCTCCTGCCCAACCCGCTCGCGTGGAGCAACTACCCGCGAACGTTCGAGCTGGTCGACATCCCGCGCTATGCGCTGAACTCGCTGCTGGTGGCGGCGATCAGCGTGCCGCTGTCGGTCCTGGTGGCGTCATGGGCCGGGTTTGCGATCTCGCGCCTGCCACGCCGGATCGCGGCCGTCGCGATGATCATCACGCTGGCAGCGCTGATGGTGCCGACAACCGCCCTGCTGGTGCCCCGCTTCACGATGTTCCGGGCGGCCTCGCTGACCGGGACCTACGTGCCGCTGATCGCGCCCGCGCTGATCGGCATGTCGCCGTTCTACGTGCTGATCTACCTGCGCGCCTTCCGCCGCATCCCCGAGGAGCTGTTCGACGCGGCGCGCCTCGAGGGCTTGTCCCCCTTCGCCACCTGGCGGCGGATCGCCATGCCGCTGACCAAGCCCGCCACGATGGCGGTCGCGATGCTCTCCTTCACGGTCTCCTGGAGCAACTTCCTCGACCCGCTGGTCTACCTCTACGACGAGCGAACCTTTACGCTGCCCGTCGGCCTGCGCCCCTTGGCGGTGGTCCTGCCACAGCAGTTCCCCCTGATGCTCGCCGGGGCGGCGGCCGCGACAGTGCCCCCACTGCTCGTCTTCCTTCTGCTCCAGCGCTACCTGTTCAGGGAGGTCCACCGATGAGGCGACTGCTCGCCCTTCTGGCGGCGATGGCCGTGTTCGCAGCCTGCGGTAACGACCCCGGTTCGGACGATGCGTCCGGGTTGATGCAGTTCCTGGTCTTCGGCGACGCCGAGGAGCTCGCCGCCTACCGCGAGCTGGTCGAGGCGTTCGAGGACGTCGAGCCGGACATCGACGTGCAGCTGCTGGAGACCAGCACCCGCGACGAACTCATGACCCGGCTGTCCACCGGGTTCGCCGGCGGCAACCCGCCCGAGGTGTTCCTGTCCAACCACCGCTACATCGGCCAGTTCGCCGCGCGCGGTGCCCTCGAGCCGCTGGACGAGCGCATCGAGGCATCGGACGAGATCTCCCTGGACGACTACTACGAGTCGGCGATCGAGGCCTTCCGCTTCGACGGCAAGCTGCCCTGCCTGGCGCAGAACATCTCCAGCCTGGTCGTCTACTACAACCGCGACCTCTTCCGCGAGGCGGACATCCCCGAGCCCGAGGAGGGCTGGACCTTCGACCGCATGGTCGACATCGCCCAGTCCCTGACCGTCGACAAAGACGGCGATGGCACGATCGACCAGTACGGGCTCGGCGTCGAGGCGGGCTCGCTGATGCGCCTCGCCGCGTTCATCTGGTCCGCGGGCGGCGAGCTGGTCGACGACCGCCACAACCCGACCCGGTTCACGCTCGACACGCCCGAGGCGCGCTTCGGCCTGGGCCAGTTCTTCTCGCTGCGCAAGGCCCACGGGGTCATCGCCACCGAGGAGGAGCTCGAGTCCGAGTCCGACTACTCCCGCTTCATGAACGGCCGGCTGGCGATGCTGATGGAGTCGCGTCGTGCCACCGTCTCGTTCCGGACCATCACCGACTTCGAGTGGGACGTCGCGTCCCTGCCGGTGCTGCACCAGCCGGCCGGGATCCTGCACACGGACGGCTTCTGCCTCACCAAGGACTCGGCCAACAAGGAGGCCGGCTGGCGCTTCATCGAGTTCGCCCTCGGCGAGGAGGGGCAGACCCTGCTGGCCCGCTCCGGGCGAACCGTGCCCTCGATGAAGAAGGTCGCCGAGTCGGAGGCGTTCCTCGACCCGGACCAGCCGCCCGCCAACGCGCGCGTCTGGCTGGACATGGCGCCCTATCTGCGCTCGGTGCCGACCATCTCCACGTGGCCGGAGATCGAGCAGGTGGCCGAGGCGCTCCTGGAGATCGCCATGTACGACGACCTGGAGCCGTCCGACCTCGGGCCCCAGCTCGACGAGCTGACCAGGGACCTCTTCGCACAAGCCCAGGAGCGCGATACGGATGGATGACGGGCTGCGTCTGGACGGCGTCGTCAAGACCTACGGCGCCGTCCAGGCCCTGCGCGGCCTCGACCTGCAGGCCGCCGACGGCGAGCTGATGGTCCTGGTCGGACCCTCGGGCTGCGGCAAGACCACGGCGCTGAGAGTCGTCGCCGGCCTTGAGGCGGCCGACCGGGGGAGCGTGCACATCCGCGGGCGCGAGGCCACCGATCTGCCGCCCGGCGAGCGCAACGTGTCGATGGTGTTCCAGTCCTACGCTCTGTTCCCCCACATGAGCGTGTCGGAGAACATCTCCTTCGGCCTGCGCGCGCGTGGGATGACCGACGACGAGGCGGCCAAGCGGGCGCGGACCGCGGCAGCCATGGTCGGCTGCGAGGAGCTGCTGGAGCGCAAGCCGGGCGAGCTGTCGGGCGGCGAACGACAGCGCGTCGCCCTGGCGCGTGCGATGGTGCGCGAGCCCGACGTGTTCCTGCTCGACGAGCCGCTGTCCAACCTGGATGCCCAGCTGCGCGTGGACATGCGCACCGAGCTGCGGCGCCTGCAGCGCGAGCTCGGCACAACCATGCTCTACGTGACCCACGACCAGGTCGAGGCGCTGACCCTGGGCGACCGCGTGGCGGTGCTGCGCGACGGCGCGGTCGAGCAGGTGGGCAGCCCGGATGAGCTCTACCAGAAGCCGGCGACCCGCTTCGTCGCCAGGTTCGTCGGCAGCCCGTCGATGAACCTGCTGTCGGCGACCATCTCGGACGGCGCCCTTCGCGCCGGCCCGTTCCTGCTGCCGCTGCCGGCGACGCTGGACGCAGCGCGGGCCCCGGCGCTCGAGGTCGGCCTGCGCCCAGAGCATCTCCAGGTCGAAGGCGAGCAGCGCCTGAACAAGGCCGCCGCTGCCGGAAAGCTGGTCGAGGCCCGTGGCGAGATCTTGTCCGTCGAGCCGGCGGGCAACGAGACCTTCGTCCATGTGCACAGCGACGGACACCGGCTGGTGCTGCGCTCCGCCCCGGACGTCGCGGCGCGGGTTGGCGACTCGGTGACCGTGCAGGCCGACTCCGCCGCGGCGCACGTCTTCGATGTCGCCTCGGGACGAGCGCTGTGACGGCTGCCGAGCGAGCCACCCCGCGCAGATCCGCATCGGTGGATCCGACCGCGATGCCGCGGCGCTCAGGTCGGGGACCCGCCGGAAGGGAGCGCAGGGGCCTCGCGCTGCTGCTGGCGCCGTTCGGCATCGGGCTGCTTCTGCTGATCTTCCTCCCCGCACTGGCGACCTTCGCGCTGGCGCTGTTCAGCTATGACTTCGTCAGCCCGCCGCGCTTCGTGGGTCTCGGCAACTTCCCCGACCTCATCCGCGACGACATCTTCCGCATCTCGCTGGCCAACACCCTGCGGCACGTCGCCCTGTCGGTGCCGCTGCGGCTGCTCGCGGCGCTCGGCCTGGCCCTGCTCCTGCACAAGCGCTTCAGCGGGTCGGGCCTGCTGCGCGCCGGGGCGTTCATCCCGAGCATCATCCCCGACGTCGCCTACGCGCTGCTGTGGGTGTGGATCCTCAACCCTCTGTACGGGCCGCTGAACCTGGCCCTCATGGCCCTGGGATTGCCGCACGTGCCGTGGGCGACGTCACCGACGGCCGCTCAGATCGGCATCGTGCTGATGACCCTGCTGCCCGTCGGCGAGGGCTTCCTGATCGCCCTGGCGACGCGGCAGTCGATCCCCGAGCACCTCTACGAGCTGGCCGAGCTCGAGTCGGCAAGCCCATGGTTCGTGCTGCGCCGCGTCACGCTCCCCCTTATGGCGCCGACGTTGGCCCTGCTGCTGTTCCGCGACACCGTCTACAGCCTGCAGGTCAGCTTCCTTCCCGCCTTCGTCGTCACGGGCGGCGGCCCGCCGCCGTTCTCCACGACGTACCTGCCGCTGTACGTGTACCGGACCGGCTTTGAGTTCCTCCGCTTCGGCAAGGCGGCGGCGGCGACGCTGCTGATGTTCGCGGTCACCGGGCTGATCGTGTTCCTGCAGTGGCGGGTGATCCGCCGCTGGCGCCGCTCCTTCGAGCTGATCTGACCCAGCACCCGACCGCCCCCTGAACGCGGTCGACAGACGCGGGCGCGCACCGCCCGACCACCGTTTACGGTTCCCGAGATGCCCGCTAGGGTCCGTATGTTCCCTTTCTTCCTAAGAGGAAGGAGCATTCATGACCGCAGTTCAACAGCGGGCAAGCCGGGCATCGGTCGCCGCGATCTCCGCTCTGGTGCTCGCGATGGCCATGCTGGGCGCGGCGCTCCCCGCCACCAGGGCCGTCGGGCAGGTCCCTGGTGTGAGCGCACAGCTGGTGGATCCGTCCGGGGCTGCACGAGGGACGGTGACCGTGGCGGCCGCCGACGGTGGCGTCACGGTCGACGTGAACCTCAACGGCCTCGCGCCGGGCTTCCACGGCTTCCACCTGATCGACGGCCTCGCGGCCGACGCCTGCGGGGCCGCCCCGAGCGATCCGTCCCTCATCCCCGGCGGCTACCAGCTCCCGGTGGTGCACGTGAACGAAGACGGCACCGCTCGACAGCAGTTCCACACGGATGCCTTCGACCTCGCCGACGCCGACGGCCTGCACGTCCTGGTGCGCACCAACACCGACAACTACGCGAACATCCCCGCGCGCTACTCGAGCAGCGCGCCGGGCGCACCGCCCACCGGGCCGGACGCCCTGACCGTCGCCACGGGCGACGCCGGCCCGTGGATCGCCTGCGGCCGGCTGGCCTCCGGCGGGACCGTCGGCGCGCTGCCGAGCGGCGGCGACTCGTTCACGGCCACGCTGATCGCCCCCGACGGCTCTCCGGCCGGACTCGTCTCGTTCACGGAGGTCTCCGGCGGCGTCCTGGTCGAGGCCGACCTCGACGGGCTGAGCCCCGGGATCCACGGCTTCCACATCCACCAGAACCCGACCTGCGTCGGGGCGGACGGCCGTCCCGACTTCAACGCGGCCGGTGGCCACTGGAACCCGGGCGGTGATCCGCACGGCGACCACGCCGGCGACATGCCGGTGCTGACGGCCACCTCTGACGGCGAGGCCAGGATGGCGTTCGTGCTGGACCGGTTCGACCTGGACAGCGTGCGGCAGCACGCCGTGATGGTCCACGCCGGCCGTGACAACTACGCCCACATCTCGGTCCGCTACCAGAGCACGGACTCGCCCACCCCGGGTCCGGATGCGGCAACCCTGGGTGCG
The DNA here is from genome assembly GCA_964629825.1 of uncultured Actinomycetota bacterium. Taxonomy (GTDB): domain Bacteria; phylum Actinomycetota; class Nitriliruptoria; order Euzebyales; family Egibacteraceae; genus CAZVUW01. The sequence continues at coordinate 5,733 of CAZVUW010000027.1, read as the reverse complement.
GGGGACGCCGGTGCGCGCGCCGCGTGCGGCATCGTCCCGACCTTCTCCTTCACCGAGCTGCAGCTGGGCGCCCTGGTGGCCGCGGGGGACATCACCGCCGGTCTCGAGGGCAAGGTGCGCCACGCCCTCGAGATGGCCGAGGACTGGCTGACCCTGCCGAAGAAGCGCGGTCCGGCGCTCTCCCACCTCGACCGGGCGATCCACCTGCTGCGCTGGCAGGCGGACGTGATCGAGAACCACGACAAGCCCAACCAGGGCGATCCGCAGGCGCTGCGGGCCCTGGCGGACGCGATCGAGGCTCTGCGGGCGCTCTACTAGCCCGAGCCGCAGCGAACGCATGACGAAGGGGCGGGGCCGAAAGGCCCCGCCCCTGGTCGTTCCCCTACGAGCTACAGGAGATCGTCGATCTCCGCCTGGATGCTCGCGGCGAGGGCGCGCAGCCCGGCCGCGTCACCCTGGTTCGTCTTGCCCTTGCTCTCGACGACGTCGGCCTGCCACAGGAGCAGGTGGACGGCGCGCTCGAGCTGGGAGACGCCGGGGAAGTACTGGCGCGGGTTGGAGAGGAACTCCTCCGCCTTCTCCAGCGCGTTGCGGATCTTGCCCTCGAGACCGGCGGTGATGCCACCGGCCGCGACCAGGTCGTCGAGCTCGGCGTGCAGGGCGTCGTAGTCGACCTGCGGCGTGAGCGCGATCTTGTAGACACCGCGCCCGAAGGTCGAGGCGAACAGCGTGTCGCTCGGCTTGTGCAGGCGGATGTCGAGCACCGGCACGAGCGGCAGGAAGTTGGCGCCCAGCGGCTTCCAGTTGGCTCGGCCGTCGCGCAGGTAGTAGACGCCGACGTCGGTGCCGACGTAGAGCGTGTTGTGCTCCTTGTCGATCACGATGTCGTTGACCGGCGCGTTCGGCAGGTTGCCGCTGATGTTGGTCCAGGTCTCGCCGCCGTCCGTCGTCTTGTAGACGTGAGCGGCGTCCTCGCCGTTGCGGTAGCCCGAGAAGGTCGCGTAGACCGTCTGGTTGTCATCCGGGTCGATCGCGACGCGGGTGACCCAGCGCTCGGGCAGACCCTTGTCGGTGAACTCGATCCAGGTCTCGCCCAGGTCCTCGGTCTTCCACAGCCGCCCGGTGTCCGTGCCGACGTAGAGCGTCTCCGGGTGGGACTTCGACACGTCGAGCGCCGTGACCGTGCCCCAGCGGTTGCCGTAGACCGGGTCGAAGGTGCCGCCGTGCGTGGTCCAGTCACCCGTGAGGTCGACGCCCTCGCTCAGGTTGGTCCAGCTCGACCCGTAGTTGGTGGAGCGGTTCACGTGGTTGCCCGCGTAGTACAGGACCGACGAGTCGTTCGGGTCGATGACGACCGGCAGGTTCCAGTTGCGCCGCTGCGATACGGTGCCGCTCGAGATGGACGCGCCACCGGTCCACGGCGGCGATCCGGGGCCGTCATAGCGACGGTTGCAGCTGCCGTACTGCGAGCAGCCGTAGAAGATGTCGTTGTTGCTCGGGTCGATCAGCGTGTGCAGACCGTCACCGCCGTTGTACGACACCCAGGTGTCGGGCGAGCCGACGTTCTGGCCGGACCACGAGCGCCAGCTGCCGCGGTCCTGGAAGCCGGACACGACGCGGTCGGGCTTCTGCTCGCCGACGTCCATCATGTAGATCTGCATGTACAGCTGGTTGGTCGCGCGCGTCCAGGCGTTGCTGGCGAAGGTCGCGCTGTCGGTGCGGTAGATGCCACCGTCGTCACCGTGGTACGCGCGGTTGGGCGCGCCCTCGTGCCGTGCCCAGGCGTGGGCGTGGCTGTCGGCGTGCAGGCCGCCGATCGAGGTCCAAGACTGGCCGGCGTTGGTCGAGCGCCGCGGCGACACGCCCGGCACGATCAGGTGGTCGGCGTCGTCGGGGTCGACGAACACGCGGCCGAACCACCACTGGAAGCCGCCCTGCTGCCCCGGGTAGGTCCCGGTCTGGAAGGAGTCTCCGCCGTCGTTGGAGACGTAGAAGCCCTTGTTCCCACCGAACGTGTCACCGGTGACGACGTAGACCCGGTTCGGGTTGGACGGGGCGACGGCCACGCCGATGCGGCCAAGGCAGTCGCAGACGGCCAGACCGGTCGAGTCGCCCGAGGTCAGGGTGGTCACGTTCTCGAGGCGCGTCCAGGTGGCACCGCCGTCGTCCGAGCGGTACAGGCCGGAGCCGACGCCGCCATAGGTGCGGATGTGCGGCTCGCGGCGGTGGTCCCACATGGCGGCGTAGATGCGGTCCGGGTTGGACGGGTGCATCGAGAGGTCGACGCCACCGGTGAACGGCGTTGCGGGCTCCAGGACGAGCTGCCAGGTGGCGCCGCCGTCGGTCGTCTTGTACACGCCGCGCTCGCCGCCGGGCTTGAACAGCGAGCCGGACATGGCCGCCCAGACCACGTTCGGGTTGGTCGGGTGCGTCAGGATCTCACCCGTCGTCTCGCTGTCCTCCAGCCCCACGTGGGTCCAGGTCTCGCCGTAGTCGTCCGAGACGTAGATCCCGTTGCCCGGGAAGGTGGTCGACCCACCGCCCGGGTTGGCCTCACCGGTGCCCGCCCAGAGGCGGCCGTCCGGGCCCTGTGCGATGGAGCCCAAGCTCTGAGGGAGGTCGTCGCGCCAGATGTACTCCATGCGGATGCCGGAGTCCTCCGTGCTGGCGATGCCCTTCCACACACCACCTGAGGCGGAGGCGGCGTAGATCACGTTGGGGTCGTCCTTGTCGACCACCAGGTCGACGATGCGGCCGCCGATGTTGTTGGGCCCGTTGTGCTTCCAGCGGGCCTTCAGGCGCTTGATCCACTCGGAGGCGTGGCCGGGGTCAGACGAGGCCTCCTCTTGGGCGGCCGCTGACTCCTCGAACAGGGCGATCGCCTGGGCCTGCGCCTGCTCGATCTTCTCCTGGTCGAGGAGCTCGCCGGGGCCGCCGGCGCGCTGCACCTCGAACCAGGCGTCATCGGGCTCTGCCGGACCGGCGTAGGACTCGACCTCGGCGGCCAGCTGGTCGCCGGGCAGGTCTACGCCCCGAAGCCCATCGAAGCTGTTCGAGCCAAGCGGCCCGAATGCGTAGAGGCCGATCACGATCGCGAGCCCTGCCGCGACGATCTCAGCCCACCGTGCTCGTGTCACAGGCGCTGCCTCCTTACGTGGGTATCTCCCGCCGGCGGGTGCCGTCCAGGGAGTGCGAGCCTTGCGGTGGAGACGGCTGGGGGAACGCCGCCTCCGTCGGACCTGTACGGATTCCGCCTCGGCTGCCGGCGGGGGCGCCGGACCGCGCAGGGCGGCGAGGGCCGCAGCAGTGCAGCGATAGGACTTCTCGGTGCCGCCGCGCACCGTGCGCTGCTCCCCGACCTCGATCAGGCCCTGCTCGAGCAGGACCTTGACGTGGTGGTAGAGACGGGTGCGCGGCACCTCGAGCGCCTCAGCCAGCTGCCGGACCGACCACACGCGCTGCGGATCGCCCGAGAGGAGCTCGAGCATCCGGCTGCGATGGGGATCGGCCAGGGCCTTGGCTAGCGCCGTGGGGGGGATCCTCAGGGCGTCATCGCCCGCAAGGCCTTCATTCAACCGCCGCTGAACCTCCGCTGCCCGACCGTTCAAGTCGTGCCAGCGGCCTTGAGAGACGTTCAAGGTCCGCTGAACGGCGCGCAGCCTAGGCACAGGCGACTGCGAACCACAAGGGGTAACAGGTCGATCGCCTGAGTTGTCCCTATTGGGAGGGCAACGGAACGTTCAAGAGGGGCCGGAGGCGCCCTTGAACGTTCAACCCGCCCGCGAAGCGGCGCGGCTGGCCGCCCTGCGGCGCTCTGCCGCGGGCAGCGTCACCTTCCGCAGGCGCACGCTGGCGGGGGTGACCTCGACGCACTCGTCGACGCGGATGAACTCCAGGGCCTGCTCGAGCGAGAGAACCCGCGGCGGGACCAGGCGCACCAGCTCCTCCCCCGTGGAAGAGCGCATGTTGGTCAGCTTGCGCTCCTTGGTGGGGTTGACGTCCATGTCCTCGGAGCGGCCGTTCTCGCCGACGATCATCCCCTCGTAGACCTCGACGCCAGGGCCGACGAACAGGGTCCCGCGCTCAGAGAGGTTGTGAAGGGCGAAGGCGGTGGTCGTCCCGCGACGGTCAGCGACCAGGCTCCCGGTGGGGCGCGTCCGCAGCTCGCCGTGCCAGGGCTCGTAGCCGTCGAAGACGTGGTGCAGCAGACCGGTGCCGCGGGTCTCGGTCAGGAACTCGGTGCGGAAGCCGATCAGACCGCGGGCGGGCACCAGGTACTCCAGCCGCACCCAGCCGCGGGAGGCGCTGATGCCGCCATCGCCGTTGGCGGCGACACCGCCCCCGTGGCTGATCATCTGCTGCAGCCGGCCCTTGCGCAGCGCCAGCAGCTGGGTCACCACGCCGAGGTACTCCTCGGGGACGTCGACGGAGACGCGCTCGACCGGCTCGTGCAGAACGCCGTCGATCATGCGCGTGACCACCTGCGGCTTGCCGACTGTGAGCTCGTAGCCCTCCC
>CAZVUW010000027.1:0-1207 GCA_964629825.1 uncultured Actinomycetota bacterium | reverse complement strand
ATCATCTCGACCAGCACCGCCAGCTGGAGCTCGCCGCGGCCCTGGACCTCCCAGGCGTCGGGCCGCTCGGTCGGGAGCACGCGGATCGACACGTTGCCGACCAGCTCCGCGTCGAGGCGCGCCTTCACCTGGCGGGCGGTCAGCTTGTCGCCGTCTGCTCCCGCCAGCGGCGAGGTGTTGATGCCGATCGTCATCGACAGGCTCGGCTCGTCGATGGTGAGCGGCGGCAGCGGGCGCGGGTCGTCGGCGGACGACAGCGTCTCGCCGATCGTGACGTCCGCCAGGCCGGCGACCGCGATGATCTCGCCGGGCCCCACCTCCTGAGCGGGCACGCGCTCGAGCGCCTCGGTGACGTAGAGCTCCGAGACCTTGACCCGGTCGGTGGTCCCGTCCAGCCGTGTCCAGGCGACGGTCTGGCCCTTGCGCAGGTGGCCGTGGCGGACCCGGCACAGCGCCAGCCGCCCGACGTAGGGCGAGGAGTCGAGGTTGGTGACCAGGGCCTGGAAGGGGTGGTCGTCCTCGTAGGTCGGCGCCGGGACGTGCTCGAGCAGGGCCGCGAACAGCGGCTTCAGGTCGGGGCCGAGCTCATCGGGCTTGGTGCCGGCGCGTCCCTCGCGGGCGATGCAGTACAGGATCGGGAAGTCGATCTGGTGCTCGGCGGCGTCGAGGTCGAGGAACAGCTCGTAGACCTCGTCCACGACCTCGTCGACGCGGGCGTCGGGCCGGTCGACCTTGTTGATGACCACGACGATGGGCAGCCGCGCCTCCAGCGCCTTGCGGAGCACGAAGCGCGTCTGCGGGAGCGGCCCCTCGCTCGCGTCGACCAGCAGGACGACGCCATCGACCATCGTCAGACCGCGCTCGACCTCACCGCCGAAGTCGGCGTGGCCGGGCGTGTCGACGATGTTGATCTTCACGCCGCCGTGGGTCACCGCGGTGTTCTTCGCGAGGATCGTGATGCCCTTCTCGCGCTCCAGGTCGGTGGAGTCCAAGACCCGCTCGGCGACGTCCTGGTTGGGGCGGAAGGCCCCGGACTGCCACAGCATGGCATCCACCAGCGTCGTCTTGCCGTGGTCGACGTGGGCGACGATGGCAACGTTGCGCAGATCCTCGCGTGCGGGCATGGGCGAGCGCTCTCTGGAGGGTTCGAAATGAGGAGGAGGGCGAGTGTAGCCACCGGGCGCCGGCGGGCCTGCGAGCGCGGCGG
>CAZVUW010000026.1:0-32744 GCA_964629825.1 uncultured Actinomycetota bacterium | reverse complement strand
ACCAGCACGAGCGGGAGCATCATCGCCAGCACTGCTACGGATCGTTGATATCGCACAGCAGATCCTCCAGACGTGTCCGAGAACAGCGACCACACCGTCCGGAGGGGACCCGCTCAACCGCCTCGAGCAAGGGGCTCACCCCGGCGGCGCGGTTGGGACACTAGGAAAATTGAACTTTGAGTGCAAGAGGTTTTCTTCAGATTCGCCCGCTTACCTAGACCATCTGTATGGCTGAGGCCAGTTCCTCGTGTTCAGATGTCCAGTCCCCGCCAGTGGCGTGTGGGCCGACGAGTCCTAAGCCTGTTCCTGAACAGCCCGAGGGGGGCGCCCAGTGGCGCCCCCCTCGGGAGGTGCTAGCTCCTGGCGCCGGCTACGGCGTCAGGGAGTTGCGCAGGTTGGTGATGGTCTGCGCCAGCGCGCGGAGCGCGTCGGCGTCGCCCTGGTTGGGCTTGTCCTTGCCCTCGATCACGTCGGCCTGCCACAGCAGCAGGTGGATGGCGCGGTCGAGGTGGGACAGGGCGACGAGCTCCTTGCCGGGGATCGACAGCCACTCCTCGGCCTGGGCCAGGGCGTGGTTGATCTTGGCGTCAAGACCCTCGGTGATGCCACCGTTGAAGTTCAGACGCCACAGCTCGCCATCCGCGTAGCGGAAGGTCGGCGCGCAGTCGGCCGGCAGGTCGAAGGCCTGGCTACCGTCGTCGCGGCTGGTGCCGCCACCGTTGGCGCTGAAGCCGAGGCCGCGGCGGGCGAAGGTGTTCCACAGCAGGCAGCGGTTCTCGCCACCCGTGAGGAGCTGGTCGGCGGCGATGATCGCCGCACGGCCGGTGACGAAGTTCGGACCGCAGCCCTGGAGCTTCAGACCGTCGGTGACGAGCTGGAGCGCCAGGAGGTTGCCGCCGCTCGTCGGGTCACCGTAGAGGTCGCCGTTGAAGCCGTGGGCGTCGATCAGATCCCAGGTCATGTCGTACAGGACCGTGTTCCAGGCCCAGCCCACGCCGTGCGGAGCAGCGATGGTGCCGCCGTTCCAGCCACCGGTCTTGATGTTGTCGTAGGTGAGCCGGTTGATGTCGAGGTTGCGCGAGTAGCGGGTCACGCGGATGCCGGCGCCGTGGCGGTCCGGCTGGAACAGGGCGTACGGGCCCATGCCGCGGCCGTCCTCGGGGTCATCCAGAGCCGGGTTGAGCGTCATGATCGTGCCGTAGAAGTCGCTCCAGCCCTCACCCATCTGCTCGTTGCCAGACAGGCAGTTGATGTTCAGACCACCGGTCAGGCGGTTGGAGATGCCGTGACCGTACTCGTGGATGATGATCCCGTTCTCCAGGTCACCGTCGCGGATGCCGGGGTGCGACGGGTGCTTGCGCACCTGGGCGGTCTCGCCGGCGAGGGCGCGCAGCGAGTCGGCGACCTGAGCGGTCACGCTCACCGCGGGGATGCCGACGGGCGTGCCGGTCTGCGCACCGGTCAGGATCGGGCCGGCGCCGGTGCCGGTGCCGGTGGTGTTCGCGATGATGACCGCGGCGGCGCCAGCAGCCTGAGCGGCGGCGGTGCGGGCCGGGTTGGTGCACGAGCCCCCGCCGGAGGTCACGTTGACCGTGATGGCGATGTAGCCGGAGCCCTCCGGGTAGTCAGACGCCTGGCAGCCGTTGTTGGCGGCGACGACCAGCGGGCCGCTGACGCCGGCGTTTGTGGCCGGCGGGCCGAAGCGCGCCCACCCGGCGTTGAACTGGTTGGCGCCGACGACGATCTGGTTCTGGGCGCCCAGCTGGTTGCCCGGCCACAGGTACATCTGCATGCGCGGCGCGCTGCCGTCGGCCGCCGGGGTCGAGAAGTTGGCGTTGTTGGTGCCGTTGCCGTCCTGGGCGTCGGCGCGCACGTAGTCGCCGCCGTTGCCGCCACGACCGTAGTTGTTGGCCTGGAAGTTGCCCGAGGGCTCGTCGAAGCCCAGGTGCCACATGACGTCGTGGATGATGTTGTTGAAGTAGAAGAGGTTCGCCGTCGCGGCCTCGCGGTAGGCCTGAGCGTGCTCGCTCAGGTCGGCCGGGAAGTCGAAGTTCAGACTCGGACCGCCGTCGACGTCCTGACCGGCGTCGGGCTGGTTGTTGGCGTCCTGGTCCAGGGCGGCGTGGACGTTGTTACCACGCGTGATGGTGAACTCAGGACCGGCCACCCCGTCGGTGTCGTGCCAGCCGAACGGCGAGGCGTCGGCGTCCGCGGGGTTGGTCACCAGGGTCCGCGGCCCGTCGTTGGGGCTCTCGTCCGGGAACGCGACGACGCGGTAGCTGGAGCCGTCGTTCACGGGGTTCGGTGACCCGCCCGGGTCAAAGCTCGAGGAGGTGGTCGCGAGGTGCTCGAGCTCCTCGGCGCTGTGGGAGGCGGTCCAGTTGTCGGCCGCGATCAGCTCGCCGGTCTGGGCGTCGACGGCGACGTTCCACAGGTCGGCGTCGTCGGTCTCGTCCAGCACGAGCTGCCAGGCCAGGCGCAGGGAGCCATCCTCGGTGGGCTGCCAGCCGAGCTGCGGGGCCTCCTCGACGTCGACCTCGTCGGTGTCGACGGCCAGGCCGTCGGCCGCACCCTCGACAGCGTCCGCAGCGCTGGTCGCGACGGCGCCGCTGGCGGCGTCGAGACCGGACACCAGGTTGCCGCCCACGAAGGCGATGCTGCCGTCGGGGGCGACGGTGACGGTCGCGCCAACGCCGAAGACCTCAAGGCCCTGGTGGCGCTGTCCCACGGCGACGTGGGTGGCGCCGGTGTGGCTCGAGACGTAGCTGGAGCGCACGAACAGCTCGTCGACATCGCCGGCCTCCAGCTCGAGCGAGTCGTGCTCGCGCTCGACGTAGGCGACGGCGAGGTCCTCGGGGTCCCCGTCGGCGGGACCGGTCAGGAATCCGGATCCGGTCTGGTTCTCGCCCGGCTCGGCGGTGGCGCCGCCCGGCAGGGCGAGCACCAGCACCAGCGGGAGAGTCATCGCCAGCACGGCGATGGTTCGTTGGTATCGCAAGGCACTTCCTTCCGGTGAGAGAAGCATGACGACCATGCACGCCGAGATGGACGACAACGCTCAAACGCGCGAAGCCGTAACCCGCCCTCAACGCGGGCCGGACGCTACCGCTGTAACCAGAGGCCTAGCAAGGGGGACTTGCATTAATCCACCTCATCCCAATTTGCGATTTGGCATGGGGGATGCAGTTATCACTCGAATGGGGGTAGCTCGCGACGCAGGCGGAGCGAATTGACATCTAGCAGCGCGTGCTGACGGCCCGCGGTCACCTGTTGCGCTCGGGGCGCATCCGGCTCTGATCCCCTAGACGTTTGGAGCCTTGGAGGGGCGTCGGCCCGGACAGATGACGGCAGACGCGCCGCGGATGCTGGGCAGCCGGTGCGGTTCGCCCGCAAACGCAGGAGCCTCCCGCCCTCGGAGGGGCGGGAGGCTCCTTCAGCAGGTGTGAAAGGGTGATTACCCCTTCAGCGGTCTGCTACGAACCGGCGCGCAGCGAGTCCGCGAACGCCTGGATCGAGGCCGCCAGAGCGCGCAGCGCCGCCGCGTCACCCTGGTTCGGCTTGTTCTTGTCCTCGATAACGTCGGCCTGCCACAGCAGCAGGTGGACGGCGCGGTCGAGGTGGGACAGGGCCGGGCCGAACTTCTTCGGCATGCCCAGCCACTCCTCGGCGGTGTCGAGGGCGTGGCGGATCTTGCCCTCAAGGCCCTCGGTGATGCCGCCGGCGGCCACGACGTCGTTGAGCTCACCGCGCAGCAGGGAGAAGCCCATGGTGGTCTCGCCGCCGACGAACGGCAGGGTGACCGAGCTCGACTCCGGACGGATCGTGAGCTGGGTGCCCGGCAGCGGGCGCAGCGTGAAGTCGTAGTCCGTCGAGAAGATCACCACGCCGATGCGACGCCCGGCCTGGAAGATGTAGTCGTCCGGGTGGAACTCCCACCGGAACGTGTACGGGGTGCCCGCCTCGATGGGGTCGGTGACATCCCGGCCGTTGCGGTTCTGGACGTCCATCCAGCCGCGGGTGACCATCGTGGCGCTGGTGGATCCGGGCGGACCGTAGTCCACCAGGTAGGCGCTCAGGTTCGCGGCCCGGGCGTTGTCGACCGAAGCAGTCAGCTCGATCGAGCCGGTGCCGCTCAGCTGCAGCGGCGAGCCGAGGACGCCGGACAGGTAGACCAGACGGTTCGGGTCCGCGGTGTCCGGGTTGGCGATCAGGGCCGGCTGGCCGCTGAGCGTGTTGGCCGGCCGGCGGTTGCGACCGTTGTCCACGAAGGACTGGTCGACGTCGCCCGCCTCGCCCTGGGTGTCGGTCAGCAGGCGTCCCGGCGCGGTCGGCGAGGTGGCGCTGAAGCGCAGCGTCACGTCGTCGGAGCCGGGAACCGGCCAGTCGGCGTAGGTGACGTTCTGGTTGTTCTCGCGCTGCAGGATCGCACGGGGCTCATCGAGGATCCCGTTGTCGACACCCCACAGCTCGTGGTCGAACCAGCGGTTCACGGTCTGCTGGTAGGTCCAGGTGGTCCCGTCCGGCAGCGTGTAGCTGGAGTTGGCGCCCGGGGCGCCGTGGCCACCGTTAGTCAGCCAGATCTTGCGGGTGATGCCCCGCTCGCTCAGGGCGTCCCACCACTGACCCCACTGGCTCGGCTTGACGTTCCAGTCGTTGCGGCCGTCGACGACGAAGACGGAGGCCTTCACGCCGTCGACGTGCTTCAGCCAGTTGCGGGCGTCCCAGAACTCGTTGTAGTCACCGGTGACGCGGTCCTGGTCCTCGGTGATCTGGGCGAACTCGTCGGCGCAGTCACCCAGGGAGCGGGCCTGGCCGGAGATGTACTTCGCCAGGACGTCGGCGTCCTCGCCCTGGTACCCGCCGGGGGCGACCACGAGGCCGTTCTCCCGGTAGTAGTTGTACCAGTCGCTGATCGCGACGATCGGCACGATGGTCTTCAGGCCCTCGACGCCGCTGGTGGCGACCATGTTCGGGATGGTCCCGTTGTAGGAGCCACCCGTCATGCCGACCTCGCCGGTGGTCCAGTCGGGGTTCGGGACGACGTTGCCGCCGACCGCGGAGTCGTAGGCGGTGCCCCGCCCGTTGAGCCAGTCGATGATGGCCTTGGCGCTCAGCATCTCGGCGATGTCACCGGTGGTGCCGCAGCCGGTGGACTGCGCGGTGCCCACGCTCTGACCGATCACCACGCCGTAGCCGCGCGGGACGTAGTAGTCGTCCAGCGAGGTCGGCAGGTTCGGGGTCGGGCCGGCGGTCCCGAAGGAGGAGGCGCCGGTGAAGTCACCGAGCTCACCGCCCGCGTCGGGGTCCTGCGGCAGGCGGTCGGGGTTCAGGTCGGTGTGGTAAGGAACGCTGCCCCAGGTGCCGGAGCGGTAGGGGCTCAGCTCCATGACGATCGGGACGTCGAAGTCCGGGTAGTCCCGCGTCTCCTTCGGACGCGAGCTCTGGATCATCACCCGGTCGGTGACGCCGTCGTTGTTGGTGTCAACGCCCGGGATCTCGACCCAGACGGTCTCCTCGATGGCGTCTGCGAAGCTGAACACCGGCTGCGTCACACCGTTCTCAACCACGATGGTCGGCGTCGGCCCCGGCTGGGCGACCGCACCGGCGGGCGCGATCAGCGCCGCCGCCGTCAGCACCGACAGCGCGAGCGCCAGTCGTCTTGTCAATCTCATGTACCACCCCTGACTTCGAAGCCACGGCTGATGAAGGAAGGCCGCCGGCCCCGCCGCAGAGCCGAGGCCTGGCAGACGACTCCCATCATCCCGCCCGAATAGAGATGGAGGATTCTCCGACCGGGGCGCCGAGTCAAGCCGACCGCGCCGGCCGCCTGCCCCACCAGCGTCTGGGGCGGTCCAGCCGTCGCAGGGTCCACGCGGCCGCCACGACGACGGTCAGCCAGGCCAGCCCGACCAGCCAGCCGGCCAGCACGTCGGACGGCCAGTGCACGCCGAGGTAGACGCGGGAAAGGCCGATCACAGCGGCCAGCAGCGCGGCCCCGACCCAACCTCCGATCCGCACCCCCGTGCGCGTTGTGGTCAGCGCCAGCGCGAACGCAAGGATCCCGTAGCAGGCAACCGCCTGGGAGGAGTGCCCGGAGGGCAGCGCCCCTCCGGATGCCTCCACGAGCTGACCGACCAGAGGCGGCCGCTCGCGACCCACCGCCACCTTCAGGGCGCTCGTGACGAGCGCCGCGCCCGTGCTGGAGGCGATGACGGTCAACGCCAGCGCGGGCCGCCCCCGTGCGCCCAGGGCCAGCGCGGCGGCTCCGATGAGAAGGGCGCAGAACCATCCGTCCCCCAGCCTGGTTGCGACCTGGAAGAACGCGGTCAGGGGAGGCGTCCGCCGGTCGTGGATCTCCTCGACCAGCGCGACCTCGTTGCGGTGATCGCCCTCGGCCTCCGTCACCTCGTCCACGAGCTCGAGGAACAGCGCGCCGACCGCAAGCACCACCACCAGCGCGGTGATCGCCACTCCGGCGATGAGCGGGCCCGCAGGCGCCGAATCGATCCGCGCGCGCAGCCATGCCAGCGCCCGCCCCAGGCGGGCCGGCCTCCGCGGGCGGCTCACAACCCGGACGGCTGAGCGTCCGGTGACGCGCCGAAGCGCACCACCAGGAGGGCGACGTCGTCGCTGCGGTGCTCGGCGTCCATGCCGTCGAGCAGCCGGTCGCAGAAGGTCTCGAGATCCGCGTCGGCGGCCGCCTCGGCCACCGTCTGGAGGCGCTCGAGGCCGTGCTCGATGTCGTCATCGCGCCGCTCGACCAGACCGTCCGTGTAGATGACCAGCGTCGCGCCCGGCTGGGTCGGCTCGGACGCCTCGGCGCAGGTCGTGCCGATCATGCAGCCGAGCGGCGGCGCGAGACCGCCGCGCAGAAGGTGCGACGAGCCGTCCGGGCTCAGGAGCAGGGGCGGGGGATGGCCTGCGTTGGAGTAGCGCAGGGCTCCCGAGGCCGGGTCATGGACGAGGTAGACGACCGTGGCCAGGTCGCCCTGAAGCTCCTCGAGCGCCTGGTCGAGGCGCGCGACCACGGTCGCGGGGGCGTGGCCCTCGATCGCGTAGGCCCGCAGGGCGATGCGCAGCTGGCCCATGCCGGCGGCGGCGCGGATGCCCTTGCCCATCACGTCACCGACCATCAGCGCCAGCCGCCCGTCCGGCAGCGTGACGGCGTCGTACCAGTCGCCGCCGACGTCGCCCTGGCGGGAGCCGGGCAGGTAGCGCACCGCCATGGTCACCCCCGGCACCTCCGGCAGGCGCGGCGGCAGGAGGGTGCGCTGGAGCGTCTCGGCGACGATCCGCTCCGCCTCGTACAGCTCGGCGTTCTCCAGGGCCACGCCGGCGAGCTGGGCGAGCTGGGTGAGCAGCGCCTGGTCGTCATCGCTGAAGGAGGCGCCGGTCGCCGCCGTGATCGCGAGGGTCCCGAGCAGGCTGTCGTTGCGGCGCCGAAGCGGGACCTCCAGGCGCGACCCGCCCATGGCCCGCGCCGACTCCGCCGGGGGATAGGCGTGCTCGATGCTCTGGCCGGTCGAGGGCGCGACGAGGGTGGTCGCTCTGGCCGCCCCGATGACGTTCACCGCGAGCTCGGGCAGGAGCCGCGCGATCTCCTCCGGCGAGCCGGCGCCGTTGATGGCGATTGACGCCTCCGCCAGCCGCCGCAGCTGGGCGGCGTGCAGCTGCTTCAGCCGCGCGGTCTGGTGCGCCTCGACCGCCCCTCGCTGCACCATCTCATAGGTGGACATCACCTCGAGGAAGAAGGCCGAGGCCGCGGAAGCGGCGGAGCGCTCGGTTCCACCGCCGGCCTCCAGCGTCCGCGACAGGACGTCGTGGTGGATGGCGGCGAGGTCCAGGAAGCTGAGGCCGCGCAGCAGCGCGGTGCGGCCGAGCTCGTAGGCGTCGCTCAGCCCGGCCTCGTCGGTGCTGGCCAGGTGCTCGCGGAAGGCCTTCTCGTACTCGCGCTCGAACGCCTCGATGGTCGTCTTCATGCGTGCCGTCCGCGGTATCGGGCCACGAGGACCATCGCGTCGTCGCGGCCGGTGGCGTGCCGACGGAGGATATCGTCGGCCAGCCGCTGCGCCGGAGCGGACGTGAGGCTGTTCAGGAACTCCCGGCGTATGCCGTCGGTGGCCAGTATCAGCTCATCACCCGGCCGCAGGGTCGTCCTGCCGGGCCGCACCCGGGGCAGCTGCACCCCGAGGACCCCGCCCAGCAGCAGGGCGTGCTCCCGCGCAGCGTCACCGGGGCGGTCGTGGCGCACGATCACCGCCTCGACGTTGCCGACGCCGGTCCAGGTGACCCCGCCGGAGGGCGTGACGACGGCCAGGGCGATCACCGCGCCGCGCGTGCGGCGCAGGGCCTCGTGGGCGCGTCGGACCAGCGCCTCCAGCTCGTCGTCGGCGTGCTCGTTCAGCACCTCGACGGCGCGAGCCGCTGCCACCGCCGCCTCGGCGCCGTGGCCCAGCCCGTCGACGACCGCCGCCAGCATCCCGTCGCGGCGCGCGACGACCAGGGCCCGGTCGCCGGACTCGTCCTCGCCGCCCAGCGCGTGGCCCGCCAGGCCCCAGTCGAGGAAGTCGGCTGGTGGGGCCTCAGCCACCGACGCTCTCCCACTTGGTCATGGTGACGGTCGTTCCCTCGCCGACCCTGGTGTCCACCGCGAAGTCGTCCATCAGGCGTCGGGCGCCCGGCAGGCCGACGCCCATCCCGCTGCCGGTGCTGAAGCCGTCCTGCATCGCGGCCGCGACATCCGCGATGCCCGGGCCGGTGTCGACGGCGACGACCAGGATCCCGCGGCGGCCGTCCTTCTCCACCAGCGACAGCGTCACCGCGCCCGTCCCCGCATGGGTGAGGATGTTCCGCGCGACCTCGGAGATCGCGGTGGCGACCAGCGTGACCTCGGTCGCGCTGAACCCGATCTGGCGCGCCAGGCTGCGGCCTTCCCCGCGGACCGCGACGACGTCACGATCCGTGCGGATCTCGACCCGGATCTCGCTAGCCTCCACGCGGCTCTTTCAGCTTCCGGTCGAGGTAGTGCAGCGCCTCCTCGAGGTCCAGGGCGGTGTGGACGTCCTCCAGGGTGAGGCCGAGCTGCACCATCGCGAACGCGACCTCGGGCTGGATCCCGACTATCACGGTCTCGGCCCCGCGCAGACGCGCCGCCTGGCTGATGTTGCGCAGCGAGCGCGAGGCGAACGAGTCCACCACGTCGACCGCGGTGACGTCGATGATGATCCCGCGCGAGCGCTGGTCGGTGACCTGCCGCATCAGCTTGTCCTGGAAGCTCAGGACCTCGCTGTCGGTCAGCTCCGCCTGGATCGAGGCGATCAGGTAGTCGCCCTGCTTGAGGATCGGGACCGCCATCGGGGCTACCGCGCCAGGGCGGGGGTGCTGGTGCGGCGCTCGGCGCCGCTGCCGTCAGCGGGGTCGAGGCCCAGCAGCCGCTCGGCCTCCTCGATGCCGCCCTGGAGGTCGCCGACCGCGTTCATCTTGCTGAGGTCGACACCGATCGTCACCAGCGTCTGGGCGATCTCGGGCGCCAGGCCGGTGATGATCACGCTCGCGCCCATCAGGCGCGAGGCCTCCACGGTCTGAACCAGGTGGTTGGCGACGTGCGAGTCGATGTCGGGCACGCCGGTGATGTCGATGACGACCACCTTGGCGCGATGCGCTCGGATCCCCTGGAGCAGGTGCTCGGTCAGCTGGCGGGCCCGCGCGGTGTCGAGCACGCCGATGATCGGCAGGATGACCAGCCGGTCACGGACCTGGAGCACCGGCGTCGACAGCTCGCGGATCGCGTCCTGCTGCTGGCGGATCACCCGCTCCCGCTCCTGGACGAAGGAGACGCCGACGGTCTTCGCGATCCGGTTGGCCGCGGGCTCGTACACGTCCAGCACGTCGTTCAGGAGCTTGAAGTCGCCCTGGTACTTCTCGAACAGCGAGCGTGCGAGCACATCGCGCAGCAGCAGGACGATGCCGAGCACCTCGTCGGTGTCGACCCCGCGCGGGATGATCCGCTCGGAGAGGTCGCGGGCGTACGCCTGGAGCGCCTCGACGCTGCCGGTCTCCAGCACCTCCACGTAGTTGTCGTAGACCGCCGTGGCCTCGGAGAAGATCTCCTCCTGGCTCATGGCGGTCAGCAGGTTCGCGTCGGTGATCCTCCGCGCCCACTCCTCGCGCAGCGCGGTGCGGTTCTGCCGCAGGTGCTCCACGAGCTCGGGCAGGAGCGCGGTGTCGTGCCTGCCGTGCCCGCCGTGCGAGGGGCCGATGTCGCTGGCCATGTGCTGGGTCCTTTCGATGGAGGCGGAGGGCGAGCATCGGCGGGGCGAAGCACCTGGTTGCCCTCGGCTTCCGCCTGCTGCCAGCCGGGGCGCTGAAGCACGCCCGTCAGGGGTACCGTTCCCGCCGTGCCGACTTCTGCATCACACGAATCTGGGTTGGGCGGTGATGCGGCCGTTGCGGCGCCCGAGGCTCCGGCCGGATCCGCCCCCTGGAGCGTCGAGGTGGAGCAGCTCGCCGCCGCGCTTGGCACGGACCTGCGGACCGGCCTGACCGCCGCCGAGGTGGCCGCGCGCCTGGAGCGCTTCGGCCCGAACCGACTCGTCAGCAAGCCGCCCATCCCGGCGTGGCGACGGCTGCTCGGCCAGCTCGCCGATCCGCTGGTCATCCTCCTGCTGGTGGCCGTGGTGATCGCCCTCGGCACGTGGCTGCTGGAAGGGGCGGCCGGCGTCCCGTTCGACGCGATCGTGATCGCGGTGATCGTCGTCCTGAACGCTGTGCTCGGCTTCGTGCAGGAGGCGCGCGCCGAGCAGGCCGTCGCCGCGCTGCAGCGGATGGCGGCCCCGCACGCCAAGGTCATTCGGGACGGCGCCGAGCGCGAGGTGACGGTCGACGAGGTGGTGCCGGGCGACCTGCTGGTCCTCGCCGAGGGCGACGCGGTCGCCGCAGACGGGCGGCTCTACGAGGCGGCGGCGCTGCACGTGGCCGAGGCGGCGCTCACGGGCGAGAGCGAGCCCGTGGCCAAGCAGCTCGACGTGCTGCCCACCAAGGTCGCCCTGGGCGACCGGACCAACATGGTGTTCAGCGGCACCGCCGTCACGCGGGGCCGCGGACGCGCGCTGGTGACCGGCACCGGGATGCGCACCGAGATGGGTCGCATCGCCGACCTGCTGGAGGAGACCACCGGCGAGGAGGCGCCCCTCGACCGCGAGATCCGCCTGGTCGGGCGGACCATCGGCATCGCCGTCATCGTCGTCGCGGCGGTTGTGATGGCGGCGATCCTGCTGACCTCCGACCTGTCGGGGGCCGAGGACTTCGTCGACGTGCTGCTGGTGGGCGTCTCGCTCGCGGTCGCGGCGGTCCCCGAGGGGTTGCCGGCGATCCTGTCGGTGGTCCTGGCGCTGGGGGTCCAGCGCATGGCGCGTCGCAACGCCATCGTGAAGCAGCTCGCCGCCGTGGAGACGCTGGGGTCGGCATCCGTCATCTGCTCGGACAAGACCGGGACCCTGACGCGCAACGAGATGACGCTCCAGCGCATCGTCACCCGCTCCGGGGTGGTGGACGTCACCGGAAGCGGCTACCAGCCGGACGGCCGGCTGCTGGTCGACGGCGCCGCCGAGCTGGCCGACGGCCCCCTGATGGAGGAGGTCCGGGCGGTCCTGACCGGCGGCAGCCTGGCCAGCGATGCCGGGCTGCGCCGGGACGGCGACGGCTGGGTGCCCAACGGCGACCCGACCGAGGTGGCCGTGGTCGTCGCCGAGCACAAGGGCGGGTTCGCCGAGGAGCGCGACCGGCGCTACCGACGGGTCGGCGAGGTGCCGTTCACGTCTGAGCGCAAGCGCATGTCGACCGTCCTGGCCGATGCCGACGACGAGCGTCACCTGTTCGTGACCAAGGGCGCGCCGGACGTGCTGCTCGAGCTGTGCAGCAGCGAGCAGGTCGGGGCCGACGTCGCACCGCTGGACGGGGATCGACGGGCCGAGATCCTGGCCGTGGTCGATGACCTGGCCGACCGCGCCATGCGCACCCTCGCCGTCGCCTGGCGGCGAGTCCCCGCCGAGGCCGCAGAGCGGCCCGAGGAGTACGAGCGCGACCTCGTGTTCGCGGGCGTGGTCGGGATCATCGATCCACCGCGGGACGAGGCGCGGGTCGCGATCGAAGAGGCCCACGGCGCCGGGATCAGGGTGATCATGATCACCGGCGACCATCCACGCACAGCGGCGCGCATCGCCGCGGACCTCGGCATCGTCGAGGAGGGTGGACGTGCCGTGGCCGGGATGGAGCTGGACGACCTCGACGACGCCGCGCTGGCGGAGCTGGTCCGGGAGACCTCCGTCTACGCGCGCGTCGCTCCGGAGCACAAGCTGCGGATCGTCGACGCCCTCCAGGCCGACGGAAGCATCGTCGCGATGACCGGTGACGGCGTGAACGACGCGCCGGCCCTGAAGAGCGCCGACATCGGCATCGCGATGGGCATCACGGGCACGGACGTCACGAAGGAGGCGGCGAGGATGGTGCTCGCCGACGACAACTTCGCGACGATCGTCGCCGCCGTCCGTGAGGGCCGCGCGATCTTCTCCAACATCCGCAAGTTCCTGCGCTACCTGCTGTCCTCGAACGCGGGCGAGGTGCTCACGATGCTCCTCGGCGTGCTCCTGGCCGGCTTCCTAGGGCTGGACGGTGCGGGCGGGGTCGCGGTGCCCCTGCTCGCGACCCAGATCCTGTGGATCAACCTGCTGACGGACACCGGCCCCGCGCTGGCCATGGGCGTCGACCCTCCGCCGGACGACGTCATGTCGCGGCCTCCGCGTCGCCTCACCGAGCGGATCATCGACGCCGAGATGAAGACCGGGGTCGTCTTCGTCGGCGCGGTGATGGCGGGCGCAACCCTCGTCGCGCTCGACCTGGGCCTGCCGGGTGGGCTGTTCGACGGCAGCGGTGATCTCACCGAGGCGCGGACCATGGCCTTCACGACGCTGGTGATCGCCCAGCTGTTCAACTGCTTCAACGCGCGCTCCGACCGCGTCTCCGCCTTTCACCACCTGTTCACCAACCCCCTGCTCTGGGGGGCGATCGGCCTCTCGCTGCTGCTCCAGATCGCGGTAGTCCACATCCCGCTGCTGAACGACGCCTTCGGCACCACCGGTCTGAGCCTGCGCCAGTGGCTGCTCTGCGGGGCGCTGGCGAGCGTCGTGCTGTGGGCCGATGAGCTGCGGAAGCTCGTCTTCGGCCGCGCCCGCGGCCGCTGACCCGAGGACCTGCTCGGAGCGGGACCAGCGGCAGGCACGGGCGGGACCTTCGCCCCTTCTGGGCGGCAGCGCACCGTCCTAGGTTGGGGCAGGCATCTGGGAGATCGTGCGGCGGTGCCACCGCCGCCACCCGAAAGGTGCAGGGCGATGGGCGAGATCGTGGTTGGAGTGGATGGCTCGGGCGGCGCCGATGCCGCACTGGACTGGGCGCTGGCCGAGGCTGAGCAGCGGGGTTGCCCGCTGCGGGCGGTGTACGTGTTCCCGACCGGGCGGGTGCGTCCGGGCGAGAAGCTCCCGGCGGATGTCGAGATCCGCGCGCGCGCCGAGGAGCTGGTTGAGCGCAGCGTCGCGCGAGCGGTGGAGCGGCTGGGACTACCCCCGAAGGTCGAGATCCGGACGGAGGCCGCGCCGGTGCGCAGCCGCGGCCCGGCCGCCGTCCTGGCGGACTACTCGCAGACGGCCGACCTGATCGTCGTCGGCTCGCGCGGGTTCGGCGGGTTCGAGGCGCTGCTCCTCGGGTCGGTCAGCGAGCAGATCGTGCAGCACTCCAGGTGCCCGGTGGCTGTCATCCCCGGCACATCGAGATCGGTTTCGGTCGACGCCGGGGAAGAAGCCAGGCAGCTCGAGCCGGCCGGATGAAAGGGAGGAACATGTCCACGATCGTCGTCGGTGTAGATGGCTCCGCTGAGGCCGGAGCGGCCCTGCGGTGGGCGCTCGACGAGGCCGCCCTGAAGGGCGCGAACCTCGCTGTCGTGCACGCCTACTCGGCTCCGGTGCCATACGAGGCCTTCTACGCGGCCGGTGGCCACTGGCCCGAGATGGCAGAGGAGGCCCGGCGCGCCGCCGAGGAGCTCGTCGACGAGGTGCTGAGCGGCGTCGAGGTGCCGGAGGGCGTCGAGATCAGCCGCCAGATCGTCGAGAACGTCAACCCCGCCCGGGCCCTGATCGACCTGTCGAAGGACGCGGCGATGGTCGTGGTCGGCTCGCGCGGCCGTGGCGGCTTCGCCGGGCTGCTGCTCGGCTCCGTCAGCCAGCAGGTCGTCAGCCACGCCCGCTGCCCGGTGGTCGTGATCCCGCACCAGGGCTAGCCGCGCACCTCCAACCCCACGGCCCCTCCAGAGAGAAGGAACGAGCACCATGTCTACGACCGCTGTGCCCCGCTATGTCCAGGACTTCGAGGACGGCAGCATGCACGACCGCGCCCTGCTGGGTGGGAAGGGCGCCAACCTCGCCGAGATGACGGTGATGGGGCTGCCGGTCCCACCCGGCTTCACCATCACGACGGATGCCTGCCGCGCGTATCTGAGCGGAGACGGCGACCTTCCCGAGGGGCTGGAAGCCCAGGTGGCGGAGGCCCTACGGCGCCTCGAGGAGCGCAGCGGCAAGCGGCTCGGCGACCCGGACAACCCGTTGCTGCTGTCGGTCCGCTCCGGCGCGCCCTTCTCGATGCCGGGGATGATGGACACCCTCCTCAACCTCGGCCTGAACGACACGGTCGTCGAGGGCCTGGCGGCTGCCACGGGTGATCCGCGCTTCGCGTGGGACGCCTACCGGCGCCTGGTCCAGCTGTACGGCAAGGTCGTGCTGGGAGTGGCCGGCGAGCTGTATGAGGAGGCCCTCCAGCACCGGGCCAAGCAGCGCGGGGTCGCCGACGAGACGGGGCTGGACGCCGATGACCTGGCCGAGCTGACCGCCGAGTTCAAGCGCCTCACCGCCGAGCAGGCCGGCGCCGAGTTCCCCCAGGACCCGCAGGTGCAGCTGCGCGAGGCGATCCTGGCCGTGTTCCGCTCCTGGAACGGCCGTCGTGCGCGCGACTACCGGCGCATGGAGGGGATCAGCGACGACCTCGGCACCGCCGTCAACGTGCAGGCCATGGTGTTCGGCAACCTCGGCGACGACAGCGGGACCGGTGTGGCCTTCACCCGCGACCCCGCGACCGGCGAGGCCACGCCGTACGGCGACTGGCTGCCGGGCGCGCAGGGCGAGGACGTCGTCGCCGGGATCCGCAACACCCTCCCGCTGGCCGCCCTGGCTGACGCGTTCCCCGAGTGCCACGAGCAGCTCGGCGAGGTCATGCGCCTGCTCGAGGGTCACTTCCGCGACATGTGCGACCTCGAGTTCACCATCGAGCGCGGCCGCCTGTACATCTTGCAGACCCGCGTGGGGAAGCGGACCGCCAACGCGGCGGTGCGCATGGCGGTCGAGATGGTGGACGAGGGCCTGATCTCCGAGCGCGAGGCGGTCGAGCGGGTCCAGCCCGAGCAGATCGAGCGTCTGCTGCACCCGCAGTTCGACCCTGACGCCGACTACGACGTGCTGACCCGGGGCCTGCCGGCCTCGCCGGGTGCGGCGACCGGCGTCGTCTGCTTCGACTCCGACGAGGCGGAGCGGCGCGCCAACGCCGGCGAGGCGGTCGTGCTGGTGCGGCCCGAGACGGCCCCTGACGACCTGCACGGCATGATCGCGGCCAAGGGCATCCTGACCTCCCGCGGTGGCCTCGTCAGCCACGCAGCCGTGGTGGCCCGCGGCATGGGCAAGCCGGCCGTCTGCGGTGCGGAGGACCTCGACATCGACCTGCGCGAACGTCGCTTCCGCGTGGGCGATGTCGAGGTGGCCGAGGGCGAGGTCATTTCGCTCGACGGCACCACCGGCATCGTGGTCCTCGGCGAGGTGCCCACGGTGCTCCCGGAGGCGACCGGCGACGTCGACCGCCTCCTCGGCTGGGCCGACGGCTTCCGCCGCCTGGGCGTGCGCGCGAACGCTGACACGCCCGCGGACGTCGCGAGGGCCCGTGACCTCGGGGCGGAGGGCGTCGGTCTGTGCCGCACCGAGCACATGTTCTTCGGCGAGCGCCTGCCGCTGGTCCAGCGCTTCATCCTCGCGCCGGACGAGGCCGCCGAGGAGGCTGCGCTCGCGGAGCTGCTGGAGGCGCAGCGCGAGGACTTCCGGCAGATCCTCGCCGCGATGGACGGCCTGCCGGTGACGATCCGCCTGCTGGACCCGCCCCTGCACGAGTTCCTGCCGCACATCGAGGAGCTGCTCGTCGAGGAGGCGCGCGGAGAGCTCGACGCCGAGGGTCGGCGCCTGCTGGGCGCGCTGCGCCACTGGCAGGAGGCCAACCCGATGCTGGGTCTGCGCGGCTGCCGCCTCGGGATCCTCAAGCCGTCCCTGTATCGCATGCAGACGCGCGCGATCCTGGAGGCGGCGGCGGCAGTGCTGGCCGACGGCGGCCAGCCGCGCGTCGAGATCATGATCCCGCTGGTCGCCACCCCCGGGGAGCTGGCCTGGCTCACCGAGCTGGTGCGGGAGGAGGCGGCGGCGGTCGCCGAGGAGGTCGGCCGCGAGGTGCCGTATCACATCGGCACGATGATCGAGACGCCGCGTGCGGCGCTGCTGGCCGACCGGGTCGCGGAGCACGCGCAGTTCTTCTCGGTCGGGTCCAACGACCTGACCCAGATGACGTTCGGGTTCTCCCGCGACGACGTCGAGGGTCGGATCATGCCGCGCTACCTGTCCGAGCACCTGCTGGACTCGGACCCCTTCTCGACGCTCGACACCGAGGGCGTCGGGGCGCTGATCGAGCTGGCGGTGCAGCGCGGACGCGCCACCCGACCCGACCTTCCGATCGGCGTGTGCGGTGAGCACGGCGGCGATCCCGCGTCGATCGCCTTCTGCCACCGCGCGGACCTCACCTACGTGTCCTGCTCGCCGCTGCGGGTTCCGGTCGCGCGGCTGGCGGCGGCGCACGCCGCGCTGGACGTGAGCGGTCCCGGCGCGAGCGCCTGACTCCGGTCGACGGGTGCTGACCGCCCGACGCAGGTCGGGTGGTCAGTCTCGCGATCGGGACCGGTTGAGGGCCGAGTCGATGACCTCGAGGAAGCGGTTGAGGTCCAGCGGCTTTGTCACGTAGTCGAACGCGCCCTCGTCCAGCAGCTGGCGGATGCGGCGCGGCGACGCGTCCGCGCTGGCGATCACGACCGGGATGCCCCTGGTCCGAGGGTCGGAGCGCAGGCGGTGCAGGACCTCACGGCCGGGCACGTCCGGCAGGTGCAGATCAAGGACGATCACGTCGGGACGGTGCTGGGTGGCGAGATCCACCGCGAGCCCCCCCTGCATCGCCGGCAGGACGTCGATCCCCTGAAGCCTGCGCAGCATGGCCTGGACCACCTGGAGGTTGGCCAGGTTGTCCTCGACCAGCAGCAGGGTGCGGCCGGCGGCGCGACCCGCGGTGGTCGCCGGTGCCGCGGCCTCGTCCTCGGCCAGTGGCGCCTCGGTCAGCGGCAGGTCCAGCCAGAAGGTGCTGCCGTTGCCGGGGGCGCTGTCCACCCCGAGCGCGCCGCCGAGGCGCTCGATGAGCTGGCGTGACAGCGCGAGCCCGAGCCCGGTGCCCTCGACCTTCGTGTGCTCGGCGCCGAGGCGGTCGAACGGGGAGAACAGCCGGTCGAAGCGGCTCGGGTCGATGCCCGGTCCGGTGTCGCGCACCAGGATGCGCAGGGTCTTCTCATCGGGCCTGGTGCACCAGACCTCCACCGCGCCGCCGTCGCGGTTGTACTTGACCGCGTTTGACAGCAGGTTGAGCAGCACCTGGCGGCAGCGCTGCCGGTCGGTGTTGACGAAGACGTCGCAGCCCTCCTCGGAGGCCCGCAGCTCGATGTTCCGTGACGCCGCGAGCGGCCGCACCATCGGCAGCGTGTCCTGTATGAGCTCGGCGGCGTGGACCGGCTCCAGGGACATCGTCAGCGTCCCGGCCTCGATCCCGGCCAGATCGAGCACGTCGTTGATGAGCGCGAGCAGGTGCCGACCGCCCTTGAGGATGTAGCGGACGGCGTCCGCGTCCTCCTCGCTCAGCGGCGAGGTCTCCAGCAGCTGGCCGAAGCCCAGGATGGCGTTCAGCGGGGTGCGGAGCTCGTGGCTCATCCGCGCCAGGAACTCCGTCTTGGCCGTGTTCGCGCGGTTGGCCTCCTCGCGCGCCGCCTCGGCGTCCTCGCGCGCGGCCTCGGCCTCGGCGCGCGCCACCTCCGCTTCGGCGCGGGCTATCTCGGCCTCCTGCCGCGCGTTCTCGGCGTCGATGCGCTGCTGCTCGAGCTCGGCGCGGCGGCGGCGCTCGGACTCGAGCAGCTCGAAGCGCTGGAACGCGATCGTCGCGATGGCCGCCATCGCGCGCAGCAGCTCCAGGTCGTAGCGGCCGAAGAAGGGCGTGTACGGGTTGGTCCAGACGACCAGCTCACGGCGTCCGTCCTCGAGCGAGACGGATTCCCGCGTGACCGTGTCGGCGCTCTCCCGCCCCGGCAGCGGCGGCAGGACCTCGCCGACCGCGGGCGCATCGCCGAACGAGGCCAGGACGCGCTGGTCGGAGTCCACCAGTGCCACGCCGGAGGCCCCGACGAGCCGCGCCGACGGGGGCAGCAGGGCGGCGGTGATCTCCTCCATCGTCGTCGCGGCCAGGACCGCGCGGGTCCCCTGCCGGACCCGATCGGTCTCGGGCTGGTTCCACCACAGGCGGACCGGCAGCGGCGGCTGGAGGCCGAGCCCGAAGGCGAGCGCGCTGACCAGGGTCACCGTGTTGGCGAGGATGTGCAGCCAGCTCGGACCGCTCTGCGGGAAGACCTCCAGCAGCAGGGCGACGATCAGGGCGGCCGTGGCGAGGCTCATCAGGCGCGTTCGCTTGCGCGCGACCGTTGGCTGCCCGCGGCCCGCCGACCACAGCCGCACCACGGTGATCAGGGCGACGCCGACCCAGTAGACGAGGAGCGCGGCGAGCAGGACGGCCACGTCCGACTCCGCGGTCACCAGGAAGACGATGGCGCAGGAGATCAGCGCGCCGATCCCGGCCACCACCTCCAGGGTTCTCGGCAGCGGGACGAACGAGGCTGTGAAGCGCAGCAGCAGGTATGGGAACAGGACGATGAGTAGGAGGACCAGCCGGGCGAGCCAGTCGGGGACGTCGACCCCGGCGAAGCTCAGACCCCAGGTGAGGCTGAGCGCCAGCGCCAGGGAGCTGAAGGCCATGGCGACCCACCGGCCGGCCGAGCCGTAACGCGGGGCCCTCATCAGCGTGCCGACGGCGAGGCTGACAAAGGTCAGCGCCACTGCGACCTGGGTCACTGCCTCCAGATCGACCACGGGCGTCCGTCCTGCGGTTTGGGCACCGAGGCGACCGCGAGTGGGGGCTGGGCGACGCTCGGTGCGAAGATGACGGTGGGTGACGCGCGAGCGACACAATAACATGCACTCACCTGTAGTGAACAAAAGGGAGCCGCGAGCATGGACGACGCCCTGCAGGCGCCTCTGATCGGTGCCCGGATCGCGGCTGCCAGCGTCCTCGTGGTGGATGACGAGCCGGCGAACGTCGCCATCCTCACGCGGCTGCTCAAGTCCGCCGGCATCACACGAGTGCACCCGGTCACCGATCCGCGGACGGCGGTGGAGCGCTTCGAGCAGACCCGCGCCGACCTGGTGCTGCTCGACCTCCACATGCCCTTCTTGGACGGCTTCGAGGTCCTGGAGCAGCTCCAGGCGCTGCTCCCGGCCGACGCATTCCTGCCCGTGATAGTCCTCACCGCGGACACCACCGCGGCGGCGCGCGAGCGCGCCCTGCGAGCAGGCGCCAAGGACTTCCTGATCAAGCCCTTCGATCACACGGAGGTCCTGCTGCGGGTCCGCAACCTGCTCGAGACCGCCCTGCTGCACGCCGACGTCCGTCGGCGCAACGCCGAGCTGCAGGCCGACCTCGCGCGCAGGGCCGAGGCCGAGCGGCGCCGCGAGGAGGACCTGCGCGTGCGGCGCGACCGCGTCGACTCGGTCCTGGCGAACGGGGGTCTGAGGATCGTCTATCAGCAGGTGGCGGACCTGCGCAGCGGAGCCGTTGTGGGGCTGGAGGCGTTGGCTCGGTTCGATATCGAGCCGCGGCGCTCACCGCAGGAGTGGTTCGAGGAGGCGGCCGAGGTCGGCCGCGGTCCAGACCTCGAGCTCGCCGCTGCCAGGGCGGCCCTGGCGGGGCTCTCGGAGTTCCCTGAGGGCGCCTTCCTGTCGATCAACACCTCGCCGAGCACGGCCCAACGACCCGAGATGGCGCAGATGCTCTCCGAGCACGCCACCGATCGCATCGTGCTCGAGCTGACCGAGCACCTCCCGGTCGAGGACTACGAGCAGCTCATGGGTGCGCTCGACCCCCTCCGCCACGGCGGGCTGCGCATCGCGGTCGACGACGCGGGCGCCGGTTACTCGGGTCTGCAGCACGTCTTGGCGCTCAACCCCGACATCATCAAGCTGGACACCGCCCTGACCCGCGGCATCGACGAGGATCCGGCGCGCCGGGCGCTCGCCACCGCGATGGTGGCCTTCGCCGGCGACATCGATGCCGCCCTCATCGCCGAGGGGGTGGAGAGCTGGGCGGAGGTCGAGACCCTGCGCGGCCTCGGGGTGGGGTCTGGCCAGGGCTACCGCCTCGCCCGCCCGGGGGAGCTGCCGTCCTCGGTGACCTCCGTGGACGTGATGTCCTCGGCCGACTCTGCGGGTCTCTGATCGGGAACCCGGTCCCGCCGAGCGTCCACCCGGTCCAGATGCTCGAGGTGTTCGGCCGCAGCAAGCGGCGCATGCTAGGGGGCATGTCAGAGATCTCGCAGCGCTATGACCGCCTGTCGACGGCCTTCGCGGAGAAGGTCGCCGCCGTACCGCAGGACGGCTGGGAGTCCCCGTCCCCGTGCGAGGGCTGGACCGCCCGCGACGTAGTCCGCCACGTCATCGACAGCCACGGCACCTTCCTGGGTCTGATCGGCGAGCAGGCTCCGGACGGCCCCGCCGTCGACGAAGATCCCGTCAGCGCCTTCGCTGCCGCACGCAGCGCCGTGCTGTCACGGCTGGAGGACCCGGCCACGGCAACCCGCACCTACGTCGGGCAGCTCGGTGAGCAGACCTTCGAGTGGGCCGTCGACCGCTTCCTGTCCTTCGACCTGGTCGTGCACGGCTGGGACCTCGCTCGCGCGGCGGGCCTGGACGAGACCATCCCACCCGAGGAGCTCGACCGCATCGCCCAGGACGCCCGCGACCTGGGCGAGGCGGCTCGCGCTCCCGGGGTGCTCGGCCCCCCCGTGGAGGCCCCGGCCGACGCCGACGAGCAGACGAAGCTGCTGGCCTTCCTCGGTCGCAGGGTCTGATCCCCGCGCTGCCCGGCCCCTCCGCCCTCCGCCCCCGTGTGGCCGACCGGCGCGTGGGTAGGGTCGCCGCGACCTCGGCCGGGTTCGGCCGCCGCGACCAGGAGGGCTTGCCATGAGCGTCGCCGAGCAGCTCGTCGAGATCCTCGTGCAGGCGGGGGTCGAGCGCGTCTACGGCGTCGTCGGCGACAGCCTCAACCCGGTGGTGGACGCCATCCGCCGCGCGGACGGGATCGAGTGGGTGCACGTCTCCAACGAGGAGGCCGGCGCCTTCGCGGCCTCGGCCGAGGCCCAGCTGACCGGGCGGCTGGCGGTGTGCGCGGGCAGCTGCGGGCCGGGGAACACCCATCTGATCCAGGGTCTCTACGACGCGAACCGCAGCGGCGCCCCGGTCCTGGCGCTGGCCTCGCACATCCCGACCGACCAGATCGGGACCGGGTTCTTCCAGGAGACGCACCCGGAGCGGGTGTTCGTAGACGCGAGCGTGTGGTGCGAGACGCTCGCCGGCCCGACGCAGATGCCCCGCATGCTGCGGATCGGGATCCAGCACGCCCTGGGGGCGCCGGGCGTGGCCGTGGTCGTCCTGCCGGGCGACGTCGCCGACCGCCCCGCGCCCAACCCGACCGGTGAGGGCTCCTTCTGCCTGGAGCGCGGCCGCGTGCTGCCGTCAGACGAGCAGGTGCAGCGACTCGCGGACGCCATCAACGGCGCGGGCACCGTCACCCTGTTCTGCGGCGCGGGCGTGCGCGACGCCCGTGCGGAGGTGCTGGCGCTGGCCGAGGCCGTCGCCGCCCCGGTCGGCCACACGCTGCGCGGCAAGGAGTGGATCCAGCACGACAACCCCTACGACGTCGGCATGAGCGGGCTGCTGGGCTATGGCGCGTGCCACGAGGCGATGCACGAGGCGGATCTGCTGGTCCTGCTGGGCACCGATTTCCCCTACGACTCGTTCCTGCCGGGCCGGCGCACGGTCCAGGTCGACCACGACGCCACCCGCCTCGGACGGCGCACGCCGCTGGACGTGGCGGTGCACGGCGATGTCCGCGAGACCCTGCGCGCCCTCCTGCCCCTGGTGGAGCCCAAGCGCTCGCGGCGCTTCCTCGAGGACATGCTGACCCGACACGAGCGGGCGCTCAGCCGCGTCGTGGACGCCTACACGTCCGACCTGGCCGACACCTCGCCGATCCACCCCGAGTTCGTGGCCAGCGTGCTGGACGAGGTCGCCGCGGACGACGCGATCTTCACCGTGGACACGGGCATGAACAACGTCTGGGCCGCGCGCTACCTCACCCCGAACGGGCGCAGGCGGGTGCTCGGCTCCTTTCTCCACGGGAGCATGGCCAACGCGCTGCCGCACGCCGTCGGCGCGGCCTTCGCGGCCGAGGGCCGTCAGGTGATCGCGATGTGCGGCGACGGCGGCCTGTCCATGCTGCTGGGCGAGCTGCTGACCGTCCGGCGTCACGGTCTCCCGCTGACCGCCGTGGTGTTCAACAACTCCTCCCTCGGGATGGTCGAGCTCGAGATGCTGGTGGAGGGCTTCCCCGCGCACGGGACCGCGCTCGAGAAGGTGGACTACGCCGCGATCGCGCGGGCGTCCGGGATCGAGGGCGTGCGCATCACCGAGCCCTCCCAGCTGCGCGACGGCCTGGCCAAGGCCCTGGCGACCTCCGGTCCCGTGCTGGTGGACGTGGTCACCGACCCGCACGCCCTTTCGATGCCGCCTAGCATCACCGCGCAGCAGATCCGCGGCTTCGCCATGGCCGCCGGCAAGACCGTCCTCGCTGGCGGCGTCGGCAAGATGCTCGGCCTGGCGCGCTCGAATCTGCGCAACCTGCGCGCCCTCTGACTGGGGTCGGCGGCCGCCAGCGGTCCCGGACGCTCAGCCCGCCGCGCCGGTCCGGCGGGCGCGCAGCACCACGTCGCGCACGTGGGGCGCCCGGGCGCGCAGATGCTCGGGCCGGTCACGCGGCTCGTGCACCTCGATCGTCCAGCCCTCGTCGAGCTGTCCCGCGATGTCGTCGGGGCCGAGGAAGTCAGCCGGGTCGTAGCCGTGCTTGCGGGCGATCTCGTGCATGCCCTCGTGATGCACCACCAGCAGGGTTCCTCCCGGAGCGACCGCCGCCAGCAGGACCGCCAGCGCCTCGGGGGTGTTGGGCAGCACGGCGTAGTGGGCGGCCACCAGGTCATGCTGGGCGGGTCCGCCGCGCCCGCCGCTGCCCGGCCGCGCCGTCGGCAGCTCGAGCAGCCCGGCGCGCACCCAGTCCACCTCCACACCGGCTGCGCTGGCGGCGGCCGCGGCGCGCTCCAGCGCGCTGGCCGCCGGGTCGATCGCCGTGACCCGCCAGCCACGCTCGGCGAGCCAGATGGCATCCGCACCCTCGCCGCAGCCGACATCCAGTGCGCTGCCGGGCGCCAGGCCGGCCACCTCGGCCACGAGGGTGGCGTTCGGCTCGCCCGACCAGACGGGCCCGCCCGCCCCCTCGACCTCGTACCACTCGTCCCAGTCGCGGTCGTGGGGCGGCGTCATGCGGGCTGCCCCTGGAGCTTCAGGTCCTCGAGCACCAGGTCGGCGTTGACGGCGGCGCCGGCCCGGTAGCCCTGGGCGGCCGCGATGATGACCTGGGCGCTGGGATCGGTGACGTTCCCGGCGACCCAGACCCCCGCGACCTCGGTCGCTCCCATCGGGTCGGAGGGGATGTGGGTGCCCATGCCGGAGGGGTGCTCCACCGCCGGGGCGCCCAGCGCCTCGAGCAGCTGCGAGCGCGCCACAAGGCGCGTGCCGACGGCCAGGGCGTCGAGGGCGACCTCGCGCCCGTCGGCCAGCCGCACACCGACCAGCCGGTCGTCGCGCACGTCCAGCTCCGCCACCTCGCCGTCGACGATCTGCACGCCGGATCTGACCAGCGCCTCGGCGGCCTCGGGGTCGAGCTCGGGACCGGTGTGGCGCAGGACGATGACCCGCTCGCTCAGCTGGCGGAACAGCCCCGCCTGGTGCAGCGCCCACTGGGTGTTGGCCAGCACCCCGATGGTCTGGTCTCGGACCTCCCAGCCGTGGCAGTAGGGGCAGTGGATCACATCGCGGCCCCAGCGCTCCGCCAGGCCCGGCACCGGTGGCAGCTCGTCGACCAGGCCCGTGGTCACGACCAGCCGCCGGGCTCGCACCGTCCCCACGCCCTCGACCTCGACGCGGAAGCGGTCGCCCGCGCGCGCGGCGTTCGTGGCGCGGCCGCTGCGATGCTTCACGCCGTAGCGGGCGGTCTCCTCCCGGCCGAGCTCGAGCAGCCGCGTGGGAGAGGTGCCGTCGCGGGTCAGGAAGCCGTGCATGGCCTCGGCCGGGGCGTTGCGCGGGCGGCCGTCGTCGACGACCAGGACGCTGCGCCGCGAGCGGCCCAGGACCAGCGCGGCGGACAGTCCGGCGGCGCCGCCGCCCACCACCAGGACGTCTACCTCACGGACGTCCACCTCGTGCTGCTCGGGTGCTGGGCTCTGCATCGGACCGCCTTTCGCTGTTGGGAGCGCCAGCCTAGTGAGGGGCTGCGACCTGGCAACCAGAGTTGCTAATCTGGCAAGTGGGACTTTGACTGGAGGGCTATGAACGAGGGAGAAGCCGCGCCTCTGGACGAGCGGGTCCGCGGTCGGCTGCGCCGGCTCCGCCAGGAGCGCGGGCTGACCCTCCAGCAGGTCGCCGTGGCCGCCAGCCTCGACGTGTCGACGCTAAGCCGGCTGGAGTCGGGCAAGCGACGACTCGCGATTGACCACCTCCCGGGGCTGGCGGCCGCCCTCGGCGTCACCGTCGACGAGCTGCTCGGCCCGGCCGTCGCCGTCGATCCGCGCGTGCACAGCGAGCCGCGCACCTTCGACGGCCTGACGCTGTGGCCCCTGACCCACCGCGGCTCCGCCGCCGGTCTGCACGTGCACAAGTGCCGCATCGACGCCCGCCGCAGCACTCCGCCCGACCCTCTGCCGGTGCACGAGGGGCACGACTGGATGTACGTGCTCAGCGGACGGATGCGCCTGCTGCTTGGAACCCTCGACCAGGTGATCGAGCCCGGCGAGACGGTGGAGTTCTCCACGCTCACGCCGCACTGGTTCGGTGCGGTCGACGGCCCGGTCGAGCTCCTGGCGATCTTCAGCCCGCAGGGCGAGCGGGTCCACCTGCGCGGCTGACGCGGGGGTGGCAGGGCTCAGCGCCGCGATCTGGCTCCCCCCGGCCCGATGTTGTTCTTGGCGGAGATGTCCGCCGAAAACAACATCTTGGTGGGTGGCTGGCGATTGCACGTCGGTCATGCAGGCCCGAACGGTCTCTGGCAGGCTCACCCCGATGGACGATCGCGCGATCGCACGCTGGCGGCTGCACTCGCTGCACCTGGCCGGGCAGTCGTACTCGTCCGCACCTGAGGTGGTCAGGGGCCTGCTCGGGGTGCAGGCCGAGAACCACCCCCAGGCTTCTTGGGCGGTGGCGGACCGCACCACGGGCATGTCAGAGGACGACTTCGCCCGCTGCTTCGACGCCGGCGAGATCCTCCGCACGCATGTGCTGCGGACCACCTGGCACTTCGTCACGCCAGACGACATCCGCTGGCTGCTGGACCTCAGCGCGCCGCGGCTGCTGCGGATCATCCAGAGCCACCAGAACGAGCTCGGAGTGGACGACGCGGCCATGGATCGGGCCCTCGGCGTCATCACCCAGGTGCTGGCGGAAGGCGTCCACCTCACAAGGAAGCAGCTGGGCGAGCGTCTGGCCGAGGCGGGGCTTCCGCTGAGCGGCCGTGCGCTGGGGCTGGTCGTGATGCAGGCGGAGCTCTCGGGGCTGATCTGCAGCGGGGTCCGGCAGGGCCGCGACCACACCTACGCGCTGCTCGAGGAGCGCGCGCCGGGAGCCCGGCGGCTGGACGAGGAGGAGGCTCTGGCCGAGATCGCCCTGCGCTACTTCACCAGCCACGGGCCGGCGACGGAGCTCGACCTCGCCTACTGGGCGACGCTGTCGCGCACGGAGGTCCGCACCGGGCTCTCGGCGGTGGCCGACCGACTCGAGCGCTTCGAGCACGACGGGCGGATCTACTGGTTCGGCCAGGAGCCCCCGGCCTCCGACGCGCTGGAGCCGCGCGGCCATCTGCTGCAGCTCCTCGACGAGTACTACCGGGGCTATCAGGACTCGCGCTACGTCCTCGACGCCGACGGCCTGCTGACCAAGGGCCGCGAGCCTCAGATCGGCATGGCGCTGGTCGACGGGCAGATGGTGGCGGGCATGCGCAGGACGGTCGCCAAGCGCTCCGTGCGCTTCGACCTGCACCCCCTCCGGAGGCTTCGACCCGAGGAGATCACGATGCTCGAGGAGGCCGCGCAGCGCTACGGGCGGTTCCTGGGCCTGCCGCCGCGGCTGGTGCTGGGCGAAGCCGACACCTAGGCGGGTGAATGCCGGTCGGCCGGAGCGGGAACGTGCCCCCTCATGGTCACCATCGGATTTCACGCCTCCCACGAGCAGCTGCCCCCGGGAGAGCTCCTCGCGAGCGCCCAGCGAGCGGTCAGCGCCGGCTTCGGCGCGTTCATGTGCTCGGATCACATCGCGCCCTGGGGCACCGCCCAGGGACACTCCGGCTACTCCTGGTCGTGGCTGGGTGCCGCGCTGGCCACGATCCCCGGTGCGGCCGCGGGCGTCGTCACCGCGCCCGGCCAGCGGCAGCACCCCGCTGTGGTGGCCCAGGCCATCGCCACGCTCGGGGAGATGTTCCCCGGTCGCTTCTGGGCGGCCCTCGGCTCGGGCGAGGCCGTGAACGAGCACATCACCGGCGAGCGCTGGCCCACCAAGCCGGTCCGGGACGCCCGGCTGCTGGAGTGCGTCGAGGTCATCCGTGCGCTGCTGCGCGGCGAGGAGGTCACCCACGACGGGCTGGTCAAGGTCCACCGCGCCCGCATCTGGAGCCGCCCCGCGGAGCCGCCCGCGCTGATCGGCGCCGCCGTCAGCGAGCAGACCGCTCGCACGGTCGGCGGCTGGGCGGATGGCCTGATCACCATCAACCAGCCTCTCGACCAGCTGCGGCGGGTGATCGACGCCTTCCGCTCCGGGGGCGGTGAGGGCAAGGCCGTCAACGTCCAGGTGCACCTGTGCTGGGCGCCGGATGACGACACCGCCCTGGCCATCGCCCACGAGCAGTGGCGCACCAACGTGTTCGGCTCCGAGCTGGCCTGGAACCTCGAGCAGCCCGAGCAGTTCGACGCCGCCGCCCGGTTCGTGCGCGCCGAGGACGTCATCGGCCCGGTGCTCGTCTCATCCGACCTCGCCTGGCATGCCGAGCAGCTGAATCGCATCGCCGAGCTGGGCGTCGACGCGCTCTACCTCCACCACGTGGGGCAGCGCCAGCAGCCGTTCATCGAGGCCTTCGCCGAGAAGGTCCTGCCGGAGGTGACCGCGTGAGCACCGCTCGAACCAGCGACCTGTGGTGGAAGAACGCCGTCATCTACTGCCTGGACGTCGAGACCTTCCAGGACTCCGACGGGGACGGCTGCGGCGACTTCAAGGGCCTGACCCAGCGGATCGACTACCTCGCCGAGCTCGGCGTGACCTGCCTGTGGCTGATGCCCTTCTACCCGTCGCCCAACCGCGACGACGGCTACGACATCACCGACTACTACGCGGTCGATGATCGCCTCGGCTCGCTCGGCGACTTCGTCGCGTTCGTCCGCACCGCCAAGGACCGCGGCATGCGAGTCATCGTTGACCTGGTCGTGAACCACACCTCCGACCGCCACCCGTGGTTCCGCTCCGCGCGGTCGAGCCCCGAGTCGACCTACCGCGACTACTACGTCTGGCGCGACGAGCCGTCCGAGGAGCCCGGCACGGGCGTGGTCTTCCCCGACGCCGAGGACAGCATCTGGACCTACGACGAGAAGGCCGGCCAGCACTATCTGCACCACTTCTACTCCCACCAGCCCGACCTCAACATCGCCTCCCCGGCGGTGCGCGACGAGATGGCGAAGGTCGTGGGCACCTGGCTCCAGCTAGGTGTGGATGGGTTCCGGGTAGACGCGGTGCCCTTCCTGATCGAGACCGGTGGGATCAAGGGCGAGGTCGACCTCGACCCGCACGGCTTCCTCAAGGACCTGCGCTCGTTCATGACCCGCCGGCAGGGCAGCTCCGCCCTGCTCGGGGAGGTCAACCTGCCCGCCGAGCAGCTGGTCGAGTTCTTCGGCGACGAGCAGGCGGACCAGCTCCAGCTGCTGTTCGCCTTCCCGGTCATGCAGCGGCTGCACCTGGCGCTGGCGCGCGGCAGCGCAGAGCCGCTCGCCCGGTCGCTGGCCAATCTCCCGCCCGTGACCGACAACGCCCAGTGGGCGATGTTCGTCCGCAACCACGACGAGCTGACCCTCGACCAGCTCTCCGACGAGGAGCGACAGGAGGTCTTCGACGCGTTCGGCCCCGACCCCGAGCACCAGCTCTACGGGCGCGGCCTGCGACGGCGGCTGCCGGCCATGGTGGACGGCGACCCGCGCCGGCTGCGTCTGGCCTACAGCCTGCTCTTCTCCCTGCCCGGCACCCCGGTGCTGTTCTACGGCGAGGAGATCGGGATGGGTGAGAACCTCGACATCGAGGGCCGGATGAGCGTGCGCACCCCGATGCAGTGGAGCGACGGGCCCAACGCCGGCTTCTCGACGGCGCGCCCCTCGCGGCTGCACCGCCCGGTGACCGAAGGCCGGTTCGGCCCGCTGGCCGTCAACGTCGGCGCCGCCGAGTCCGACCCCGACTCGCTGCTGCGCTGGATGCAGCGCGTCATCCACCGCCGCCGCCAGACGCCTGAGATCGGCTGGGGTACCTGGAGCGTCATCGACGTCGGCGAGGACGCGGTGCTTGTCCATCGCTGCGACTGGGATGGCCGCACGTTCGTGGGCGTGCACAACCTCTCCGCCGAGCCCCTCAAGATCCAGGTCAAGCTCGACGCGGAGGAGGGCTCGGCTGTCCGCAACCTGCTGGAGCCGGGGGAGCGGCCGGTGCCGCTGGAGGACGGCCGGCTCGACCTGACCCTCGAGGGCTACGACCACCGCTGGCTGCGCCTGGAGCGCCCGCCGGCCTAGGTCCCCACGCAAGGCTCGGTGTTGTTTTCGGCGGACATGTCCGCCGAGAACAACACCGGGCGGTGTGGGTGGGCGCGTGACAACCCGGTTGACATGGCTAATACCCTTAGCCATACTTGGCTAACGACATTAGCCAAGCGTTCGCGCGCGTCAGCAGGGAGGCCGATATGACCATGACCGCACAAGCCAGCCGCACCCAGCACCTCGCCCGCCCGGGCGGGCGGATCGCCTACGAGGTTCACGGCGAAGGCCCGCTGGTCGTCGCCGTCCCGGGCATGGGTGACACCCGGGCGGTGTACCGATTCCTGGTCCCGCGGCTCGTCGAGGCCGGCTACCGCGTGGCGACCATGGACCTGCGCGGGCACGGTGACAGCGACACGACCTTCGACAGCTACGACGACCTCGCCGCCGGCAGCGACGTGCTGGCGCTGATCGAGCACCTCGGGGGCCCCGCGGTGGTGATCGGCGGGTCGATGGGTGCCGCGGCGGCCGTGTGGGCCGCTGCCGAGCGGCCCGACGCCGTGGCTGGCCTGGTGCTCGCCGGCCCGTTCGTGCGCGATGTCCCGATCTCCTGGGCGCAGCGGGCGGCCCTGCGGCTGGCGCTGCGCCGGCCCTGGGGGCCCGCGCTGTGGGCTGCCTACTACGCCAAGCTCTATCCGCTGGCGCCGCCGCCGGACCTGGCCGAGCACCGCGCCCGCATCCGGACGAGCATGGCACGGCCCGGCGGCTGGCAGGCGTTCCTCGCGACGACCAGGACCAGCCACGCCCCCGTCGAGCCGCGCCTCGCCGAGGTCAGCGCGCCGACGCTGGTGCTGATGGGCTCGGCCGATCCCGACTTCCCGGACGCCGCGGCCGAGGCGCGCCTGGTCGGCGAGCGCCTGGACGCCGAGGTCCTGGTCCTGGAAGGCGTCGGCCACTACCCGCACGCCGAGCAGCCCGACGTCGTCGCGCCCGCCGTGATCGCGCTGCTCGGAAAGGCCTTCGCCCGTGGCTAGGGCGGGCCTCAACCCCGATCTGGTGGTCGCCGAGGCGGCCCGGCTGGCCGACGAGGTCGGTCGGGACCGCCTCACCCTCGCCGCCCTCGCCGAGCGCTTCGGCGTCGCGGTGCCGAGCCTCTACAAGCACGTGGACGGCCTCGATGACCTCCAGCGACGCCTGACCATCCGCTCCGTCACGGAGCTAGGTCAGGCGCTGGCGGCCGCAGCGGACGGGCGCACCGGCAGCTCGGCGCTGCGGGCCGTGGCCGAGGCCTACCGCCGCTACGCCGTGGCGCACCCCGGCCGCTACGCCGCCACCGTCCAGGCGCCCGAGCGGGAGGACCGCGAGCACCTCGCCGCGACCGAGGTCGTGCTCGACGTGGTCCTGGAGGTCCTCGCCGGCTACGGCCTGGAAGGCGATGACGCCATAGACGCCGCCCGTGCCCTGCGCGCGGCCCTGCATGGTTTCGCCGCGCTGGAGTCCGCTGGCGGCTTCGGCCTGCCGCGCGACGTCGAGCGCTCCTTCGACCGTCTGGTGACCGGCCTGGATCGGCTGCTGGCCGAGTGGGCTAAGACCATCGCCGAGAGCTGAGCGGCCACGGCCGGCATCCGCGGCATCCGGTTCAAAGGGTGGCGTGGCGGGAACGCAGGCTGAACACGACGCGGACCAAGAGGTGGGCGCAGATGGCAAGACCCATGGGCAGGCACGCAGCGAAGGCCGACGAGGTCATCGATCTGCGCGACGACGAGGTCCGGGACGACCGGGACCTGCGCGACGAGGAGGTTCGGGACCTGCGCGACCCGGCGGGCCGCGACGCGGAGAAGCCGAGCGACGTGCCGGCTCGTGGCTGGGTCGCGATCTTCAAGCGCGTGAAGGCCGAGATCAAGAACGACCACCTGTCGCTGCTGGCGGCGGGGGTTGCCTTCAAGGCGCTCCTGTCGCTCTTCCCGACCGTGATCGCGGCGGTGACGATCTGGGGCTTGATCGCCAGCCCGCAGGAGATCACCCGGCAGATCTCCAGCTTCGCGAGCGCCCTGCCCGAGGAGGCCTCGACGCTCCTCACGGACCAGATGACCCAGGTCGCCTCCGGCAGCGCGGGCGCTCTGTCGCTGGCGCTGGTGGGCTCGCTGCTGCTGGCGCTGTGGAGCGCCTCGGGTGGTATGGCCGGACTGATCGAGGGCTGCAACGCCGCCTACAACGAGGTCGACAACCGCTCGTTCCCCAAGAAGCGGGGACTGGCGCTGGTGCTGACCCTTGGTGGCATCGTCTTCCTGGTCCTCGCGATCGGTCTGATCGCGGTTCTGCCGCCGCTCATGGGCGCGGTCGGGCTCGAGGAGACGACCCAGTCCGTGATCTCGATCGCCAAGTGGCCGCTGCTGGCCCTGCTGGTCATGGGGGCGCTGGCGCTGGTCTACAAGGTCGCCCCCGACCGCGATCAGCCGAAGATGCGCTGGGTCAGCTGGGGGGCGGCGATCGCGACCGTCCTGTGGTTGATCGGCTCCGCCGGGTTCACCCTGTACGTGAACAACTTCGGCAGCTTCGGCGCCACCTACGGCACCTTCGCCGGGATCATCATCCTGATGCTGTGGATGTACCTGACATCGTTCATCGTCCTGCTCGGCGCCGAGATCAACGCCGAGCTTGAGCGCCAGACCGCCAGGGACTCGACCCGTGGTCATCCCGAGCCGCTCGGCGAGCGCGGCGCCGTCGCCGCCGACACGACCCCCGAGGACTACGAGACACCCCGACGCTGACTCCAGACGAGAAGGGGCCCGGACCGAACGGTCCGGGCCCCGACCCTTGCGGCGGGAGACCCCGCCAAGGGCGGACTCAGCTGCTACAGCTGTCCGCGGATCTCACCACCTGGGAATGCCGAGGTGTGGACGTTGACGTAGGCGTTGCCGGCTCTGATCTCGGCCAGCAGCGCCTCGAGCGGTTGCCCTGTCAGGGAGCCGCGGAGGTCCGCTGCCGTGATCGTGCCGGTCGCCAGGACGCCGCTGGTCCGTCCCGGGATCAGCTGCGCCGGCGGAGCGGACGGGTACAGCCACACCACCACTCCGCCGTTGGTCCCCGGAGGAGCCAGGTGGATGTGGGCCTGCGTCACGTTCTGGATGTTGACGCTGAGCTCGTACTCGAGCCCCATGCCGTCCTCGGTGAGGCGGAAGACGGCCTCGCCCACGGCGGTGGAGTCGTTGGCCGGGACCTCCTCGTCACCGCTCAGCTCGGTCTCGAAGCCGGTCAGGTCAGACAGGAGGCTCTGTACGGTCGCCGCCAGGTCGCGCAGCCCATCGGGGTCGCCCTGGTT
>CAZVUW010000025.1:28950-33056 GCA_964629825.1 uncultured Actinomycetota bacterium | reverse complement strand
TCCCACTCGAGGCGCTTGATGATCCCGGCGTCGTCGGCGACGAGGCGCAGGTTGGTGGGCGCTCCCAGCGGCTCCCAGTCCGGGTGCGGCGGCACGACCAGGTTCAGCGGCTCCGAGCGCGGCGACTCGGTGATCAGCCCGGTTCTGGCTGTGACGGTCACGCTCAGGTCTCCGCCCGGCGGCATGCTGCGGGTGATCGACGTCGCCTTCGTGGCCACGCCGGTGTGGAACCCGTTCCAACGCACCACGTACCAGTCGGCCTCGACGCCGTCCAGGAACGACGGATCCCACTCGACCGTCACACTGCCGGGCAAGACCGTGGCCCGCACGTTGGTGGGGGTGGGCGGGGGTAGCAGCGGCCGCGTCTCGAACGCCAGGGGCTCGGACCAGTTCACCTCGTAGAGGCTCTCGACCCTGACCTCGTAGGGCTGGCCGGCGTAGAGGTTGGTCAGGGTGACGGACGGTCCCACCGCGTACTGGTATCTGCGCTCCCAGCCGCGGCTGGTCTCCACGCGATACCAGGTGGTCTCATCGCTGCCGGGTGGTCCGTCCCACTCGATCGTGGCCGACGAATGGGTGACCGCGGTGACGCGGAGGTTGGTCGGTGGGTCGGGCTGGTCCGCGAGCGCCGGCGGCGCGGCCAGCAGGGCAGCCACCAGTGCCATGGCGAGCAGTGGTCCGACACGGCGAGCGGTCCTCGGGTCTGGGCGCACGACAGGTTCTCCTTGGTAGAGGGGGTTCGCTTGGACCTACCAAGGCGGCGCGCGGCATGGTTCACCCGGAACCGCGGTTGGCGTAGGTTTGGGCCGGGCGAGGAGGAGCAGGTGGGCGAGCAGCGGGTGGTCTTCGAGGTCGGCGCGGACGCGGTCGGCGTGGTCCGGCTGAACCGGCCTGACAAGCTGAACGCGCTGGACGAGGACGCGTTCAAGGGCCTGCACGACGCCGCCGCGGCGGCTGCCTCCGCCGCCGAGGAGGGCAGCGTGCGCGCGGTGCTCCTGATCGGCGCAGGGCGCGCGTTCAGCGCCGGTCTGGACACCTCTCTGTTCGCGGGGCAGGTGGCCCAGGCGCCCTCGGACGAGTGGATCGCCTGGCTTCAGCAGGCGTTCACGGCCTTCGAGGACCTGCCGGTGCCGACGGTGGCGGCCGTGCACGGCGTCGCCCTGGGCGCGGGCTGCCAGCTTGCGCTCGCCGCGCATCTGCGTCTGGCCGCGCCGGACGCGAGCTTCGGGCTGCTCGAGGCGCGCTGGGCGCTGCTGCCGGACCTCGGCGCGACCTATCGGCTGCCGCGGCTCGTCGGTCTCAGCCGCGCCACCGATCTGGCCATGTCGGCGCGGCGGATCGACGCCGCAACCGCGCACGCCTGGGGGCTGGTTGACGCGGTGCTCGATCAGGACGACTTCGCCGCCCAGGCCAGGGCGTACACGGCCCGCCTGGCGTCCGGTCCGACGGTGGCGCTTGGCGCCATCCCGCGCCTGATGCGCGAGGCTCTGAACAGCGACCGCGTGACCGCGCTGGCAGCCGAGCGCGCTGCTCAGGAGCGCTGCCTCAGGTCGGCCGACTTCGCCGCCGCTGCGCGTGCAGGAGCGGCGCGTGAGGAGCCCGAGTTCAGGGGACGATAGAGAACCATCCCGGTGCGCAGACGGAGCAGATGACGCACAATCGGGGGCAACAGCCTGACTGAGCCGAACCTCGGAGCCCGAGCATGCCGCTCTCAGACCGTGAACAGCAGATCCTGTCTGACATCGAGGCCAGACTCCGGGAGGACGACCCGAAGCTGGTGCGTGCCGTGGGCACGACAACGGTGTCCTCGCGGGCCCGCAGCAGGATCAAGCTGGCCGCTATCGGGTTCGTCCTCGGCTTCGTTCTGCTGCTCGCCTACATCCCGACCGGCAGCCTCGCGCTTGGTGTCATCGCGTTCGTGATCATGCTCGGCAGCGTCGTCATCGGCGGCGACCAGCTGAAGCGCCTGGGGGCGGGGCAGAAGGATCTCAGCGGGCAGCTGCGGGGCGGGTTCCAGCGCTACATGGGCGACCAGCGCGGCGGCAACGGGGACGTGCGCTGATCTAGCGCCGCCGCAGACCGCGGGGCAGCAGCCGACGGAGGCGGGCGAGCGGACCCTGCGCGCGGGTGGTCACCCAGCGCCCGGTGCGGCGGGCAACGGCACCGGCTCGAAGCCGCAGGCGCTCCCTCTGGGTCAGGTTCTCCAGGAGCTGCGCGCGCAGCGCCGAAGAGGCGTTGGTCGCCTCGACGGCGTCACGGGACGGGACCCGTCGAGCCCAGCGCGCCCTGGCCGCGGCCTCGGCCAGCAGCACGGCGTGCTGGTCGTCTCCGAACACGCGCTCCAGGTACTCGGCGTCGGTGTCAGAGGGACGCCGCTGGTGGCCGAGCCCCGTCGCGACGCGCTCGACGGCGGCGAGCGCATCCAGCACCACCTCGGCCGGCACCTCGGTCACGATGCCGCGGCGCCGTGCTCCCAGGAGCACCGCACCTGAGCCCAGCGCGAGGACCAGCAGCAGGCCGGCGACCAGCAGGCCGAACGGGCTGTCGTCCTCCGCGCCTGAGGCGGCCTCGCGCGGGGCGCGCTCGGTCGGGAAGGTCTCGATGTCGGGGAAGTCCTGCACCGGCGAGGGGCTGGCCGTGGGCGTCGGCTGCGCCTCGGCCGCGGCCTCGCGCTCCTGGGCCTCCGTCAGCGCCGGGGCGAGGTCCTCCTCGTCCGGCACGAGCACGTTCCCGTCGGTGCGCGGCGTCGGCTCGAACGCGATCCAGCCGAGGTCGTCGAAGCGCACCTCCACCCAGGCGTGGGCGTTGGCGTTGCGGACCTGGTAAAGGCCCTGCTCCTCGTCGATCAGGTCGCCCGGGGTGTAGCCGACCGCGACGCGCGCCGGGATTCCGAGGGAGCGCAGCATCACGGCCATGGTCCCGGCGTACTGCTCGCAGTAGCCGATGCGCTGCTGGAGGAACGACTCCATGGCCGTGGCGCCGTGGCCTGGCGGCGGGTCGGTCGAGTACTCCCAGCTGCGCAGCTCATCCTGGATCGCCAACGCGCGCTCGAACGGGGTGGTGGCGCCGGCCTTGGTCACGATCTGCTCGGCCAGCTCCACCACGGCCGAGGGCACGGTGGACGGCAGCGCGACCAGCTTGGGGATGGGCGTGGCGGTCGCGGTTCGCAGCAGATCGGGTGGTGGCGCCGGCACCGCCGCGGTGACGGTGTACGGCCCGCCCTCCGGCAGCCCGGCCTCGCTGACCGTGACGGTCGCGCTGGCGGGGTCGTAGCGGAAGCGGTCCGCCGGCGCGCCGCCCAGGCCGGTCGGGTGGTAGGGGACGGGCACGATGACGGCGTTGCCCAGCCCCTGGGGGAAGATCTCGACGTCGATCTGACCGAAGTAGGTCATCGCGGTCTCGAAGGCGAGTCGTCCGGAGGCGTCGCCGGCGCGGATGCCCTCGGAGCTCCACTCCTCGTTCTCGCCGTAGATGTCGAGCGCGGTCAGGCGCAGGTACACGGGGCGGGGGCTTCGCACCTGAGCGATCGGCGCCTCGCTGAGCGCGACCAGGTTCGAGCGGATGCTTACGATCGGGTTGGTCGTCAGCGTCGTTCCGCCGCGGCCGCGCAGCTCGTACCAGGGCGGGTCCTCGTAGCCCGGCAGCATGCCGCCCAGGACGACGCCGGCGATGACGGCCACCAGTGCGATCGGCCAGCCGGCGGCGCCGACCGGTTTGACGCTGCCACCGGGGGCGCCGACCGGCGCGCCCCAGCGCAGCACCTCGGCGTCGGCCGTCACCGCCAGCAGCAGCGTGGCGGCCGCCAGCAGCGGGACGGCCCAAGCCCAGGCCGAGCCGCCCTCGGGCGCGACCGCCAAGGGGACTACCCACAAGAGCAGGGCCATCCCGATCGCCCGCAGCGGGGCGTCCAACCTGAACACCAGGCCGTCGACGACGTGGGCGACCCACCAGATGCCGGTCACGGTCAGCAGCACCAGGCCGTCGAGTGGCACCACCGGGGCCGGCCGCGAGCGCACCAGCTCCATGCCCTCGAGCCACAGCTGCCGGGCCGCGTCGAGGGTCGCCGGCGTCGGCACGAAGCCGAGGACCAGCGTGTGCGGCAGGAA
>CAZVUW010000025.1:0-28850 GCA_964629825.1 uncultured Actinomycetota bacterium | reverse complement strand
CCCTCGCGGGTGGTCGGTCCGTGCGTCAGCGTTGGTGCGGCCATCAGGCGCTCTCGCTGGTTCGGCGCTGGGCGGCGGCTCTGGCCCGCGTGGACAGCACCTCGGGCCAGCGCTCGGCCAGGGGGACCCCGACCGGCAGGGTCGTCGCCTTCCATCTTGCCGTCCGCAGGAGGGCCGCGAACGCGCCGGCCCGGCTCGCGTCCAGATGCGGCGCGTGGGTCACGACGGCGACGCGCTCACCCCAGCCGCGGCCGGCCATGAGCAGGGCACGGGCGTCGGGGTGGCTGGCGACCGGCTCGTCGCCGGGCGGGACCATCACGACGCAGACGAGCAGCCCCTCTCCGCCGCCGCCGCGCACGCGGCTCAGGGCGTGGCCGAGCGTGTCCGCCGTGCTGGGCTGCGCGACCGCCAGCGCCTCGAGGATGGCCTCCCAGCCCTCGACGGGGCGGGTGGGGTCCGCATCGGTGACCAGGCGCAAGCGGTAGCCGCGGTCGGCCAGATGCCACACGACGCTCGCGGCGGCCGAGATCGCCGCCTCCAGGGTCGAGTCCGCGCCGGCGCCGTGGCTGGCGCTGGCGCGCGTATCGCAGAACACCGTGGCCTCGGACGACAGCGGCAGCTCGTGCTGGCGCACGACGATCTTGTTGCGGCGTGCTGTCGTCGGCCAGTGGATCATGCGCAGGTCGTCGCCCTGCACGTAGTCGCGCAGCGCGTGGAACTCGTCCCCGGCGTTCAGCAGCCGGCGGTGATCGCGTGGCCGCGAGCCGCGGTGGTTGCCGCGCGAGATGCCCTCGGGCAGGGCCTCGACCCGGGGGTAGACCAGCAGCTCATCCGCGGCCGAGTAGCGCCGGATGAGCTGAGTGGTGCCAAACGGGTCGCGCACCTTCAGCCGCAGCGGGCCGATCCGGTGGCGACCGCGGACGGTTCCCCGCACCTCATATCGAAGGCTGGCGGTCGCGCCCGGCTTCAGGTCGGAGACGATGAAGCGGGGCTGGGCCTCGAGGACCCAGTCGGCGTGGTCCTCGACCAGCAGCAGTGGTGCCGGCAGGCGCGCGTCGTTGCGCAGCTCCAGCGTCACCTCGGCGGTGGCGCCGTGCAGGATGCGCGGTTCGGACAGGCCCCGGCGCACGGACACGCGCGCGGAGGCGAGCCGGATCGCGATGGCGCCACCCGCGACCAGGGCGGCCGCTGCGACGGCGACGATGTAGAGCTCGGCCACGCCGAGGAGCCGGCCGACCCCCCACAGGACGAAGGCACCGACCAGGAGGGCGGTGCCGCGGCCGGTCATCGTGGCCCGCGCCCCGGCGTCGGGACCGGCACGTTGGCCAGCAGCTCCTCGATGACGTCCTCGGCGGTGACCCCGCGCATCTGCGCCTCGGGCGTCAGGATCAGCCGGTGCCGCAGGATGTGGACGGCCAGCGACTTGATGTCGTCCGGCACCACGTAGTCACGCCCACCGATGGCCGCCAGGGCGCGGCCGGCCCGCAGCAGCGCCAGGGACGCGCGCGGGGAGGCCCCGAGCTCGACGGCCGAGTGCTCGCGCGTGGCGCGGACGAGGTCGACGATGTAGCGCCGCAGCGCGGCGGCCGCGTGGACGTCGCGGACCACCTCGATGAGGTCGTTCACCGCCTGGGCGTCGGTCACCGGCTGGAGGGTGGAGACCCGGTCGCCGCGGCCGTGCACCTCGAGCACCTCGAGCTCCGCCTCGACCGACGGGTAGCCGATCGACAGCCGCATGAGGAAGCGGTCGCGCTGCGCCTCGGGCAGGGGGTAGGTGCCCTCGAGCTCGATGGGGTTCTGCGTGGCGATGACCAGGAACGGCGCCGCCAGCTCGTAGGTGCGCCCGTCGACCGTGACCGTGCGCTCCTCCATGGCCTCGAGCAGCGCCGACTGCGTCTTGGGGGTGGCGCGGTTGATCTCGTCGCCGAGGACGAGGTTGGCGAAGATCGCGCCCGGCTTGAACTCGAAGTCGTTGTGCTCCTGGTTGTAGACCGTGACGCCGGTGACGTCGCTCGGCAGGAGGTCGGGGGTGAACTGGATGCGGCGGACGCTGCAGGCGATCGCGCGGCCCAGCGCCTTCGCCAGCAGGGTCTTGCCGACCCCGGGGACGTCCTCGAGCAGGATGTGGCCCTCCGCCAGCAGGCAGACGAGGACGAGCCGGATGACGTCGGGCTTGCCCTCGACGACGCTCGCGATGTGCTCCTCGACGCGGGCGATCTCGCTGGCGACCTGCTGCACGTCGACCGTGCCCTGGCGCTTCGTGGCCAATCTGCGCTCTTTCGTCGTCCTGACCCCGAGCCGGCGCCCGCCGATGGGGTGTCCGGGATCCGC
Source organism: uncultured Actinomycetota bacterium (assembly GCA_964629825.1). Classification (GTDB taxonomy): domain Bacteria; phylum Actinomycetota; class Nitriliruptoria; order Euzebyales; family Egibacteraceae; genus CAZVUW01. Next base: position 26,519 of record CAZVUW010000025.1, on the reverse strand, counting down.
TCGGCGAGTGTAGCGACGCCGGGCGGTAGCCTGCCGTTGAAGGCGGGCATCAGATGCCGGCGGTTTGCAAGCGAGGCGATAGCGTCCGTGCCGACCATGAGTGAGCATGAGGCCGGGATGTCCCCCCGCGACGAGGCCACGGGCGGGGGTCCCAGCGCACCCCCGACGTCCCGCGGAGCCCGCACCGCGGCGCGGCTGCGCGCCGCCGCCAAGGAGGCGTTCGACGAGCTCGGCTGGAGCGGCACGCGCGTCGAGGACGTCGTCCGCCGGGCCGGCGTCAGCCACGGGACCTTCTACACCTACTACGAGAACAAGGCCGCCCTGCTCGCAGACCTGGTCGAGGTCAGCCAGGCGGACATCACCGCGCTGGCCTCGGAGCCTTGGGGCTCCAGCGACGTCCGCGGCGCCCTGGAGGCCGTGATCGGCGGCTTCCTGGACCGCTACGCCCGTGACGTCGTGGTCATGCGGGTGTGGCTCGAGGCGGCCCGCGACGAGCGCACGTTCGCGGACCTGTACCTCGCCTCGCGCGCCCTGTTCGTCGACCGCGTCGCCGAGAACGTCTCCGCCCTGGTGCAGGCGTCCGGACGCAGCGGGCCGCCCCCGACGACCATCGCCTCGACGCTCGTGGCCATGGTGGAGCACATCGCCTACTGCTGGCTGGTGCTGGGGGAGCAGCACGAGCGCTCCGACGTCCTGGACTCGGTCGTCACCGTGTGGGGCAGCACCCTGAACGCCCTCGCCGGCTTCGAGGTCGTCGATCTGTCCTCCTGACAGCCCGCCCGAGGGCAGTACAGTGGGCGCGGCCATACACAGCGGGAGGGCGGTGTGGATGCTGGTCCACCACCACAGCTCGCGAGCACGGCGCCAGGCAAGGCCCTGGTGCTCAACGCGAGCATGGAGCCGCTCAGCGTCGTAGAGGCCCGCCGCGCGGTCGTGCTGGTCCTCTCGGACAAGGCCGACCTGGTCAGCGCCAACGGGCATCTGTTCCGCTCGGCGCAGGTGTCGGTCCCGGCTCCGTCCGTGATCCGCCTGCGCAGCTACGTGCACGTGCCGTATCGCCGCCGCGCCACCCTGAGCCGGCGCGGCGTGTTCATCCGCGACGGGCACACCTGCCAGTACTGCGGCCGCGCCGCGGAGAACGTCGACCACGTCGTCCCGCGCTCCCGCAAGGGCCCGCACTCCTGGGAGAACGTCGTCGCCGCCTGCCGGCGCTGCAACAGCCGCAAGAAGGACCGCACCCCGGCCGAGGCGGGCATGGAGCTGCGGCGCCGCCCCTTCGCACCGCGCCCGGCGTTCTGGCTCGTCGTGGCCGTCGGCGGGCTGCAGCCGGAGTGGCGCGACTACCTCGGCGACGTCCTCGACGCCTCCTAGCCGCGCACCCGCCCTCCCCGGCGCCCCACTTCACACCACCGTCTCTGACCTGCGGTTTTGTCTCCACGCACGCCTCCAGCGTGCCCGGATGGTGGCGCGCCTGGTTGACAAGGTGGTGTGAAGTGGGGGACAGTGGGGACAGATGGAGTCCCCGTGGGAGGCGCGGGGGGTCGAAGGCCCGACGGCAGTCCATGGCAGTGGCAGCCCGATCGGGTCGAGGAAAGTCGCCGGGGGTGAGCGATGTTCCTGGGGGAGTACCAGCACACGCTGGACCCCAAGGGACGCGTGATCCTGCCCTCGGCCTTCCGCGATGAGCTGTCGGAGGGGCTGGTGATGACCGTGGGGCTGGACCACTGCCTGGCGGTGCACCCGCGGAGCGACTGGGAGCGGGTCGTCGAGAACCTCCGCGCCCTGCGCACCACCGACAGCCGCGAGCGCCGCTTCGCCCGGATGATGCTCGCCAACGCCCACGCCGAGTCCCTGGATCGCCAGGGACGCGTCACCATCCCGGCGCGCCTGCGCCAGTACGCCGGCCTCACCAAGGAGGTCGCCGTGGTGGGCAACGACTCGCGCGTCGAGCTGTGGGACTACGCCCGCTGGGAGGCCTACCGCGACGAGGCCATGGCCGACTTCGCCGGCACGGACGAGCCGTTCGGGGCGGGGATCTTCTAGATGCTGCTGTCGCGCGTCGAACAGGGGGGGCCCATGGCAGGACCCCGGAGGCCGCACGAGCCGGTGCTCGTGGAGCGCATCGTCGACCTGCTGGCGGTCCGGGGCGAGGAGCCCGCGGTCGTCGTGGACGCCACGGTGGGCGCCGCCGGGCACGCCGCGGCCCTGCTGGCAGCCAGCGGCTCGGGCACCGTGCTGGTCGGCTTCGACCGCGACCCGGGGGCGCTGGAGCTGTCGCGGCGCCGCCTGGCCGCCTACGGCGAGCGCGTCGTGCTGGTGCACGCGCCGTTCGACGAGCTCGCCGAGCACGTCGGGCCGGTCGTGGAGCGCGTGGGACCGCTGCTCGGCGTGCTCTACGACCTCGGCGTGTCGTCGATGCAGCTGGACACCGGTGAGCGCGGCTTCTCCTTCCGCTCAGACGCACCGCTTGACATGCGGATGGACCCGTCGTCTCCCACCACCGCGGCCGACCTGGTCAACGACCTCCCCGCCGAGGAGCTCGCCCGTGTCCTGTGGATCTACGGCGAGGAGCGCCGCTCGCGCCGCATCGCCGAGGCCATCGTCCGGGCGCGCCCGCTGACCACCACCGGCCAGCTCGCCGACGTCGTCGTCGGCGCCACCCCCGCGGCGGCCCGCCGCCGCCAGCAGACCCACCCCGCAACCCGCACCTTTCAGGCGCTTCGGATCGCCGTCAACGGCGAGCTGGACCGCTTCCGTGCCTCCCTTCCCCAGGCACTGGAGCTGGCCGCCCCTGCCCCAGCCGACGGCGGCAGGGGCGGGCGCCTGGCGGTGCTCAGCTATCACTCGCTCGAGGACCGGATCGCGAAGGAGGCCTTCGCCGAGGCCGCGGCCGGCTGCGTGTGCCCTCCGGATCTGCCGGTGTGCGCCTGCGGCCGGTCGCCGCTCGTGCGGATCCTCACCCGTGGCGCCGAGCGCGCCGGTGAGGAGGAGGTCGCACGGAACCCCCGCGCGCGCTCTGCCCGTCTGCGCGCCGCGGAGCGGACCCCTGAGCCGTTCCCCGAAGGAGGACGCTAGATGTCAGCTCTCCCCACCGCAGTCCGTCGTCCCCAGGTCACGGCCGCACCCGATCGCCGCCCGCAGCTCCGCGTCGTCCAGAAGCCGCGGCGCACCTGGCCGTTCCTCCTGGCCATCGTGGTCGTGGTCGTCGGCGGCGTCTTCGGGATCCTGAGCCTGTCCGCTCTGGCGGCCGAGTCCGCCTTCGCCGCGCGCGAGCTGAGCGCGGAGATCGAGGCGCTGTCCATCCGCTACGACGAGCTCACCGCCGAGGTCGCTCACCTGGAGTCGCCCGAGCGCGTCCGGAACGTCGCCATGACACAGCTCGGCATGGTCGAGGCCGAGCGCCCGGCCTTTCTGATGGTGAGCCGCCCCGCCGTCGTCACGCCGACGGCGGAGGGCGACGAGGAGCAGCCGCCGCCCAACCCGCACAAGTCCTCTGCGAACCCGCAGGCGGCGAGCGCAGGGGACTAGCGCCGGTGGCTGGAGCTCGCACAGCCGGTCGCCGCAGCTCGACCACCGCGACGCGCCGGCCGGCCGCCCGCGTGCGCCGGCGTCCCGCTCGCGCAGCGCGGCGCCCGCAGCAGCGTTCGACCGGGGCTGCCCCACGGCGTGCCCCGCGGGGCGCGGGCTCGCAGGCCCGGCGCCGTCCGCGTCAGGCGGCGGCACCCCGGCGCCGTCGGCGTCAGGACGAGGCGGCCCGGCGCCGCCCGCGGCCCGCTCAGCCCACCCGGCGCCGCACGCGCCGGCCCGGGGAGTCCTCCGGCCTGGCCAGGGTCCGCTCCGGTCGTCGCCTGTCCGGCCTGCTGGCGGTCTACCTGCTGCTCACGGGCGTCATCGGCTGGCGCCTGATCAGCGTCCAGGTGCTCGACGCGCCCGAGTACCGGGCCCGCGCCGAGCAGCAGGCCCGGCGGGAGATCGAGCTGCCGGCGCGCCGTGGCCGGCTGTACGACCGCGCCGGTGAGCCGCTGGCGATGTCGCTGGCGGCGGCGAGCATCTACGCCGACCCGCGCGCCATCAAGGCCGGCGGTGTGGACCCGGCGATCATCGCGAGCCGGCTGGCGCCGCTCCTGGGCCGCCCTGCGCACGAGCTGCTCGAGCCCCTGACGAAGGACACCAGCTTCACGTACCTCGGCCGCCAGCTGCCGTACGCCGTGGGGGAGCAGGTCAAGGAGATGAAGCTGGCCGGCATCGGGGTGCTGGAGGAGCCGACCCGGACCTATCCCGCGCCCGGCCTGGCGGCGCAGGTGGTCGGCTTCTCCGGGATCGACCACCAGGGCCTGGCCGGGCTCGAGCTCGCCTACGAGGACGTGCTGCACGGCCAGCCCGGCCGGCTCGAGCTCGAGGCTGCGCCGGGCGGGCTGACGATCTCCGGGGCGCCAAAGGAGATGGACCCGCCCCGGCCGGGGACGGATCTGGTCCTGACGCTGGATCGCCAGATCGCGGCGGTCGCCGAGCGCGCGCTGGCAGAGGCGGTGGAGCGCTACGACGCCCTGGGCGGCTCGGCCGTGGTGCTCGACGTGCGCACCTCCGAGATCCTCGCCATGGCGTCGGCGCCCAGCTTCGACCCGAACGACCTGTCGTCCTCGGACGACTACGCCCGCCGAAACCGGGCGGTGACCGACGTCTTCGAACCCGGCAGCGTCAGCAAGGTCGTCACCGTCGCCGCCGCGCTCGAGGAGGGCCTGGTCGGCGTCGACGAGACCTTCACCGTCCCGGACAGCTACGTGGTCGGGGACAAGCGCTTCAAGGACTCCTCCCCGCACCCGGAGGAGGTCATGTCGGTCTCAGACATCATGGCCGAGTCCTCCAACGTCGGGACGATCAAGATCGCGCAGCGGGTCGGACCCGAGCGCCTGCACGACTACCTGGTCAAGTTCGGCTTCGGGCGCGCGACCGGGCTGGACTTCCCCGGCGAGTCGGCCGGCCTGCTCCCTGCGGTCGAGGACTGGTGGTCCACCAGTCTCCCGACCATCGCGATCGGCCAGGGCGTGTCCGCGACCCTGCTCCAGGTCGCGGGGGTGTTCCAGACGGTCGCAACCGGCGGCGTGTGGCAGGAGCCCCGTCTGGTGCGCGGGACGGTCGACGCCGAGGGCCGCCTGGTCCCCGCCCCCGAGCCGGAGCGTCAGCGCGCCATCTCGGAGGAGACCGCCGAGGTCCTGGCGCAGATGCTGACCGGGGTCGTGGAGCGCGGCACGGGCGGGCTCGCGGCGGTCCCGGGCTACAGCGTGGCCGGGAAGACCGGCACCGCGCAGAAGCCCTCCGCAACGAGCCGCGGCTACGAGGAGGGCGCCTACATCGCCACCTTCGCCGGCTTCGCACCCGCCGACGACCCGGCGCTGGTGGTGGCCGTCATGCTGGACGAGCCGACCCCCATCTATGGAGGCCTGACCGCCGCTCCGGTGTTCAGCGAGATCATGGAGTTCGCCCTGGCGCACCGGCGGGTGCCGCCCAGCGAGCCCGAGGAGCGCGCCACCGCCGTCCCGGCGGTCGCCGCGGCGACGTCGACCGCCGCGGAGAGCACCCCGCCACGCCCCTGATGGCCGCGCTCGTGTCCCTCCGGCCGGGCAGGCTGCAAGGCATCCGGAGGTCCGCCTCGTATCCTCGCCGCACCGAACGCGTGCGCGCACAGCGCCGTCGGCCGTTCCGTCGCTCCCCGCTGCCGTCCCGGAAGGTCAGTGTGATCCCCACCGCCCGCCCCGACGTCGTCCGCCTCGGCGATCTGACCGCCGCAGTGGCGGGTTCACAGCTGATCGGCGACGGCTCGACCCCCGTGAGCGACGTCACCCACGACAGCCGGCAGGTCCGCCCCGGCGCCCTCTTCGCGGCGCGAAGGGGGCAGCGCAGCGACGGCCACCACTACGCGCCGTCCGCCATCGCCGCGGGCGCCGCCGCCCTGCTGGTCGAGCGGCCGCTCGAGCTGGCCGTGCCCCAGCTGGTGGTGCCGGACGTCGCCGCCGCGCTGGGGCCGATCGCTGCGCGCGTGCACGGGTTCCCCTCGGAGGAGCTGCTGCTGCTCGGGGTCACCGGGACCAACGGCAAGACCACGACCGCCTACCTGCTCGAGTCGATCCTGGCCGCCGCCGGCCACACCACCGGGCTCGTCGGCACGGTCGAGACCCGCAGCGCCGGCGTGGCCATCCCCGCGCTGCGCACCACCCCCGAGGCCAGCGATCTTCAGCGGCTGTGGCGGCGGATGCGCGACGACGGTGTGACGGCCGCCGCGCTCGAGGTGTCGAGCCACGGGCTGGCGCTGCGGCGGATCGACGCGACCCGCATCAGCGTCGCGGCCTTCACCAACCTGAGCCAGGACCACCTCGACTTCCACCGCGACCTCGAGGACTACTTCGCCGCCAAGGCCCGCCTGTTCACACCGGAGCTGTCCGAGCGCGCCGTCGTCGTCGTCGACGACGCCTGGGGGCGGCGCATGGCCGCCGAGGCGGGGGTTCCGGTCACGACGGTCGCCCTGAGCGGCCCCGCCGACTGGACCGCCGTCGACGTGCAGAGCGGCCCGGAGGGCTCCACCTTCACCGCCAGGCACGACGGCGGCTCCGTCACGGTGCGGACCAACCTGCCCGGCCACTACAACGTCTCCAACGCGCTTCTGGCAGTGGCCGTCGCCGCGGCCGCGGGGATCGAGCCGGAGGTGGCGGCGGCCGGGGTCGAGGCGCTGCGCGGCGTCCCCGGCCGGATGGAGCGCGTCGACGCCGGACAGCCGTTCGGCGTCATCGTCGACTACGCGCACACGCCCGACAGCGTCCGCAACGTCCTGAAGGCGGCGCGCGCCCTCACCAAGGGCCGGCTGATCACGGTCCTCGGCTGCGGCGGCGACCGCGACTCCGCCAAGCGCCCCCTCATGGGTGCCGCGGCCGCGGAGCTCAGCGACCTCGCCGTGCTGACCAGTGACAACCCCCGCAGCGAGGACCCCGAGGCGATCCTCGCAGAGATGGCCGCCGGCGCCGGCGAGGAGCTGCGGGACCGCGTCATCAAGATGGTGGACCGCCGCGCCGGCATCGCCGCCGCGCTCGCTGAGGCCGGGCCCGGCGATCTCGTCGTCATCGCCGGCAAGGGACACGAGACCTACCAGGAGCTCGCCGACGGCACCATCCCCTTCGACGACCGGGCCGTGGCGCGGGAGCTGCTGACCGCCTCCTACCGGGAGGCGCAGCGGTGATCCCGCTCGACCTCGCCGACATCGCCGACGTCGTCGGCGGAGAGCTGGCCGACCCCGCCGACGCCGCCCGCGTGGTCACGGCCGTGACCATCGACTCGCGCAGGGCCGGGCCCGGCGCGCTGTTCGTGCCGCTGCCGGGGGAGCAGCACGACGGACATGACTTCATCGCCGATGCCGTGGGCCGCGGAGCCGCCGGCTACCTGCAGGCCGAGGACGCCGAACCCGCCGGCGAGCCCGGTGCGGTGCTGGTCGACGACCCGGCCGATGCGCTCCTGGGGCTGGCCGCCTGGCTGCGCGACACCGTCGATCCCGCGGTCGTCGCCGTCACCGGCTCGCAGGGCAAGACCACGACCAAGGATCTGATCGCCGTGGCGGTCGCGGCGGCGGCCGAGGGCCGGCCGGGGCGGCGCGTCGCCGCGGCTCCCGGCTCCTACAACAACGACCTCGGCGTCCCGCTCACGCTGTGCCTGCTGGAGCGCGACACCCAGGTGGTCGTCACCGAGCTGGGGACGCGCGGCCTCGGGCACATCGCCCGGCTGGTCCCCGTGGTCCGGCCTGACATCGCCGTGGTCACAGCGGTCGGGGCCTCCCACCTCGAGCTGCTCGGTGACGTCGACACCGTGGGGCGTGCCAAGGCCGAGCTGGTAGAGGGCCTCGGAGCCGATGGCCTGGCCGTCCTCAACGCCGACGATGCGCGCGTGGCCGCGATGGCCGAGATCGCCCCCGGCCGGGTGATCACCTACGGCCGAGCCGAGGCTGCCGACTGGCGGGCCGTCGACGTGCGCCTGGACGAGCTGGCGCGGCCCTCGTTCACGGCGCTCGGGCCGGACGGCGAACGGGCCGAGGTGCGCCTGAGCGCACCCGGCGAGCACAACGTCGGCAACGCGTTGGCCGCGCTGGCGGTCGCCGCCGAGCTCGGGGTGGACGTGGCGGCTGCCGCGGCAGCGCTACCGGCCGCCCGGCTGTCGCGCTGGCGCATGGAGCTGGTGCGGACCGCCGACGGGTTGACCGTCCTCAACGACTCCTACAACGCAAACCCCGCCTCCACCGAGGCGGCCCTATCGACCCTGGCCCGGCTGGCGGTGTCCGGGCAGCGCTGGGCGGTGCTCGGGCGGATGGCCGAGCTGGGCAGCGCCAGCGCCGAGGCCCATCTGGTCGTCGGCCGCAAGGCGGCACAGCTCGGGCTCGACGGTCTGGTCGTGGTGGGCTCGGAGGCCGAGGGCATCGCCGAGGGCGCCCGGCAGGTCGGGGCCGGGTCCCTGGAGCTGCTCAGCGCTGAGGGCATCGAGGCGGCCGCGGACCTCCTCGACCGGCGGATCGGGCCGGACGACGCCGTCCTGGTCAAGGCCAGCCGCTCGGTCGGGCTGGACCGTCTGGCGGAGCGGCTGATCGCGGCCCACGGCGGAGCCGCGGGCGGGCAGAGCGGCGCAGGCAGCGAGAGCAAGGGCCGCCCCGAAACCGGAGGCCAGCGGTGAGGCCGATCCTCGTTGCCTCGAGCGTCGCGATGGTGCTGTCGCTGATCGGCACGCCGCTGGTCATCCGCTTCTTCCGCACCCGCGGCTACGGCCAGCTGATCCGCGAGGACGGGCCGCAGGCGCACATGATCAAGCGGGGCACCCCGACCATGGGCGGCGCCGCGATCATCCTGGCCGCCCTTGGCGGCTACTTCGTGGCGACGCTGGTGTTCGGCCCGGCCGACTCCGCCGGCGGGCTCGTCGCGATGGGCACCTTCGCGGGGATGGGCCTGGTCGGCTTCATCGACGACTACATCAAGCTGCGCCGCAACCGGAACCTGGGGCTGACCAAGACGGCCAAGTTCGGCGGCCAGGCGGTCATCGCGATCGCATTCGCCCTGGCCGCGGTCGAGCTGGCGGGCATCTCGACGAGCCTGACGTTCATCGGGCCGGTCGACATCAACCTGGGCCGGCTCTTCGTCGTGTGGGCGTTCGTGATCCTGGCGGCCACGTCGAACGCCGTGAACCTGACCGACGGCTTGGACGGACTGGCCGCGGGGACGAGCGCGCTCGTGTTCGGCGCCTACACGATCATCGCCTTCTGGATCTTCCGCCATGAGGCCTGGTACACGCCCGAGGCCTTCGCGCACTCCAACGCCCTGGCGATCGCCGCCGCCGCGGCCATGGGCGCCTGCCTCGGGTTCCTGTGGTGGAACGCGCCGCCGGCCAAGATCTTCATGGGCGACACCGGCTCGCTGGCGATCGGCGGGATGCTGGCCGCGCTGGCCGTTCTGACGGAGACCGAGCTCCTGCTGATCATCCTCTGCGGCCTGTTCGTCATCGAGACGATGAGCGTGATCGTGCAGGTCGCCAGCTTCCGGCTGTTCAAGCGCCGGGTGTTCAAGATGGCGCCTCTGCACCACCACTTCGAGCTGGTCGGCTGGCAGGAGGTCACGGTCATCGTGCGCTTCTGGATCATCGGCGGCCTGTCCGTGGCCTTCGGCCTCGGGCTGTTCTACGCCGACTACCTCGGGCGCAGCGGGACGGGCGGATGAGCCGGACGCCGGAGGCGGAGCGCCGCCGTCTGCGACCCGCCGGCCGCTCGACGGCCGAGTTCTGGCTGCTCGCCGCCACCGTTGCGGCGCTGTCGGTCCTCGGCCTGGTGATGACCTTCTCGGCCTCGTTCGTGCGCTCGGCCGACCTGACCGGCGATGCCTTCGACATCTTCGCCCGGCAGCTGCAGTGGACCCTGCTCGGGCTGCCCGTCCTGGTGGTCGCGGCGGCCGTCGACTACCGCCGGCTGCGGCGCTGGGCCGGACCGATCTTCCTCGTGGCGCTGGCCCTGTGCGCCCTGGTCCTGGTCCCCGGCCTCGGCAAGGAGGTGGGCGGGGCGCGGCGCTGGTTCGAGGTCGGGCCGCTGAGCATCCAGCCCACCGAGCTGCTCAAGCTGGCGCTGCCGCTGTGGCTGGGTGCCCTGCTGGCCGGCCGCTGGCGGCGTCTGCGCAAGGGAGATCTGTACAGCCTGCTGCTGCCCGCCGTCCCCGGCATCGTGCTGGCGGCAGGGCTGGTGCTGGCCGGGCCGGACCTGGAGACGGCAGCGCTGATCGCCGCCGTCGGGGGGGTGTGCCTGTACACGGCCGGGCTGCCCCTGCGCATAGTCGCGGTGGGAGCCGGGTCGGTGGTCGCCGCCGGCGTCCTGGGCATCGCCACCGCAGGGTTCCGCCGCGGCCGCATCGCCGCCTGGCTGGACCCGGCCGCGTACTCGGACGGCTTCGGCTACCAGACGATCCAGGGGCTGCTGGCGCTGGGCTCCGGCGGGCTGTTCGGGCGCGGCCTGGGCCAGGGGCGCGGGCAGTGGTTGTACGTGCCCAACGCCCACACCGACTTCATCTTCGCGATCATCGGCGAGGAGCTGGGGCTGTTCGGCACCCTCACGGTCCTGGGGCTCTTCGTGGCCCTGGCGGTCGCCGGCACGCGCGCCGCCCGGCGTGCACCCGACCCCTTCGGGCGGCTGCTGGCGGCCGGCATCACCTGGGGCCTCCTTCTGCAGGCCGCGATCAACATCGGCTCCGTCGTCGGGCTGCTGCCCGTCACCGGCGTGACCCTCCCGCTGGTCAGCTCGGGCGGCTCGTCGCTGCTGGTGACCATGGCGGCGCTGGGAGTGCTGATGTCGGTTGCGCGCGCCGGCCGCGAGCCCGAGCCCGGCGCCGCGGCAGATGAGCCCGCCGAGGACGTCGCGAGGGGAGCGTCGTGACGCCCAGGATCGTCCTGTCCGGCGGCGGCACCGGAGGCCACATCACCCCGGCGCTGGCAACGGCGCAGGCCCTCAAGGCGCTGCGGCCCGACCTCGACGTGGAGTTCGTGGGCACCGCCGACCGCCTCGAGGCCACGCTGGTCCCGGCGGCGGGCTGGCGGCTGCACACCGTCCGGTCGCGACCGCTGCGCCGCAAGGTCAGCCTCTCCAACCTGGCGGTGCCCGCCGTCGTGCTGTCCAGCGCTTTGACCCTCCGGCGGCTGCTGCGCGAGCGCGGTGTGCTCGCCGCCGGCGCGTTCGGCGGCTACACCGCAGGACCGCTGGCCGCCGCCGCGCGCCTGGCCGGCGTGCCGCTGGTCCTGCACGAGCAGAACGCCGTGCCCGGCCTGACCAACCGCATCGCCGCACGCTGGGCGCGCAGGGTGGCGATCAGCGTGCCGGGGGTCGAGCACCGGTTCCCGCATCCCGACCGGGTGGTCTTCACCGGCAACCCGGTGCGCGCCGAGGTGCGCGGCCTCGCCTCCGCCGATCGGGAGGCGCTGCGGGCCGAGGCGGCGGCCGCCTTCGGGCTGCGACCGGACCGGCGCACCCTGCTCGTCTTCGGCGGCAGCCTCGGCGCCGAGCGCCTCAACTCCGCCGCCGTGGGCGCCGCCGCCAGCCTGGCCGCCCTCGGGGACGTGCAGGTCTTGCACGCCGCCGGGCAGCGGGACGCGGAGCGCGTCGCGGCCGCCTGGCAGGCTGCCGTTGCGGCGCCGCCGGTCGCATGCGTCCCATTCATCGAGCGGATGGACCTCGCCTACGCGCTCGCGGACCTCGTGCTGTGCCGCTCCGGCGCCTCGACCATCGCCGAGCTCACGGCGTGCGGCCTGCCGAGCATCCTGGTGCCGTACCCGTACGCCGCCGCCGACGAGCAGACCGCCAACGCCGCGGCGCTGACGCAGGCGGGTGCCGCCGTGCTCGTCCCAGACGCCGAGCTGACGCCCGAGCGCCTGCTCGAGGTGGCCGGACCGCTGCTCACCGACTCGAAGGCGTGCTCGGAGATGGGGGCGGCGGCCAGGGCCCTGGGACGCCCGGACGCTGCATCGGCCGTCGCCCGCCTACTGCTGGAGGCGGCCGGGCTGCCGCCGGAGCCGACCGCGGAGGAGGCGTCATGACCGGGGCGCACGGCGACCTCCCGCCGGTCCCGGACACGCTTGCCCCCGGCGCACGCGTGCACCTCGTGGGCATCGGCGGGGCAGGTATGAGCCCCCTGGCGCGCATCCTCCTCGAGCGCGGCCATCCGGTCAGCGGCAGCGACCTGCGCGGCGGTGGGGCTGTGGACGCCCTGGCCGCCCTGGGCGCCGAGGTCCACGTCGGCCACGCCGCCGAGCACGTCGGCGCCGCGGACCTGGTCGTGATCTCCAGCGCAGTCCCCGCCGACAACCCGGAGGTGGCTGCCGCGCGGATGCGGGGCGTGCCGGTCCTGCTGCGCGCCCAGCTGCTGGAGCTCGTCATGGCCGGCAGCCGGCGGATCCTGATCGCGGGCACGCATGGCAAGACCACGACCACCGCCATGGTCGCGACCATCCTCGAGCGCGCCGGCCGCGAGCCCGGCTATGCCATCGGGGGGGTGCTCGCCGACCGCGACGCCGGCGCTCGCTCGGGCGCGGGGGAGCTGTTCGTAGCCGAGGCGGACGAGGCTTACCGGTCCTTCCTGCACCTCACCGCTGACTGCGCGGTGGTGACGAACATCGAGATGGACCACCACGACGAGTACTCCGACGAGGTGGCGCTCATGGAGGCCTTCGTCGGCTTCCTCGACCGCCGCACGCCCGGCGCTCCGGTGATCCTGTGCTGGGATGACCCCGGCTCCCGGCGCCTCGGTGCCGCCGTCGATGGGCGGCTGCTCACCTATGGCACGGCAGATGACGCCGACCTGCGGATCACCGGTCTCCAGCTCGCCTCGGACGGGGCGGTGTTCGGCCTCAGGGGCCCCGACTTCGAGGTGGCGGACCTTCACCTGCCCCAGCCGGGGCTGCACAACGTCCGCAACGCGGCGGCCGCCGCGGCCGCCGCGATGTGGGCGGGCGTCGAGGTCGAGGACATCCGGGCCGGCATCGGCTCGTTCGCCGGGACGCGGCGCCGCTTCCAGCGGATCGGCGAGTCGCGGGGCGTGCTGGTCATCGACGACTACGCGCACCACCCGACGGAGGTCCGGGCGGTCATCGGCGCCGCGCGGCAGGCGCGACCCGGGGGCAGGGTGCTGGTCGCCTTCCAACCGCACCGCTGGTCGCGCACCGCGGCGTTCGGGACCGATCTGGGCCGGGCGCTGGCGGAGGCCGACCTGGCGCTGGTGACGGACGTGTACGCCGCTGGCGAGGCCCCGGTGCCGGGCGCGGGACCGGACCAGATCATCGGGGAGGGCTCCGCCGTCGGGGGCCGGCTGCGCGCCGTGCCGGATGTCGACGCCCTGCCAGAGGCTCTGGCGGAGATCGCCGTCAGCGGCGACATCGTGCTGCTGCTCGGCGCCGGTGACATCACAGCGCAGGGCCCGCGCGTCGTGGCCGCGCTGGAGGGCGGCGCATGACCGTCGGCGGCGGGTCCGGCACGGGGCGCGACAAGTCGGGCGCCGGCGGACGCCATGCCGGGCTCGTGGCGGCGCTGCAAGCGGCCGTCCGGGGAGAGATCGCGGTCGACGCGCCGCTGGCCCCCCACACGACCCTGCGCGTCGGCGGTCCCGCGGCCGCGCTGGTGACCGCCGAGGACGCGGCGGACCTCGTCGCCATCGCCCGCGTCTGCGCCGAGCACGACCGTCCGTGGCTGATCCTCGGCCGCGGCAGCAACCTGTTGATCGCCGACGAGGGCTGGCCGGGCGTCGTCGTCCGGCTCGGGCGCTCCTTCCAGGGCGTGTCCGTGGACGGAGAACTTGTGACGGCCGGAGCGGCAGAGCCGATGCCCGGGCTGGCGACCAAGACCGCGCGGGCCGGCCTGGCGGGGCTGGCCTTCGGCATCGCGATCCCGGGCAGCCTCGGCGGTGCCGTGCGCATGAACGCCGGTGCGCACGGCGGGCAGATGGCCGACGTGCTGGTCGACGCCGAGGTGGTCCGGCTGGCTCACGGGGGCCGCGTCGAGCGCATCCCGGCTGAGCGGCTGGGCATGCGCTATCGCCACACCGAGCTGCCGGCCGACGCGGTCGTGATCAGCGCGCGCCTGCGCCTGCGCCCGGCCTCCGCCGAGGCGCTGCGCGCGGAGATGGACGAGATGCGCCGCTGGCGCCGCGCCCACCAGCCGCTCAGCGAGCCCTCCTGCGGAAGCGTCTTCCGCAACCCACCCCGGGAGTCTGCGGGCCGGCTCATCGAGGCGGCGGGTCTGAAGGACCATCGCGTCGGCGGCGCCCGCGTCAGCCCGGTGCACGCGAACTTCATAACCGTGGACCCGGGCGGCACGGCGGCCGATGTGCTGGCGGTCATCCGCCATGTGCAGGAGACGGTGCACCGCGTGCACGGGGTCCGCCTGGAGACGGAGGTCGTGATCGCCGGGTTCGAGGAGCTCGCGGGGGAGCGGCGATGAGCGCCTCCGCCCCGCCGCGCGGGAGCCGACCGCCGATGGACGAGCGCATCCGCGAGCGCCGCCGCGCCGTCGCCGAGGAGCAGCGCAGGCGCCGCCGCCTGCAGCTCCTCAGCCTGGTGGCCGTCGTCGCGCTGGCTGCAGGCGCCTATGCCGTGACGCGCTCGCCGCTGTTCGCCGTGGACGAGGTGGTCATCGAGGGCGTCACGGGAGAGCGGAGCGAGCTGGTGCGCAGCCTGGCCGGCATCCGGCCGGGGGAGCGGCTGCTGGAGGTGGACCTGGAGGCCGTGCGCGCGGACGTGGCCCGGCTGCCCTGGGTGCGCTCGGTCGCGGTGTCCCGGCGGCCTCCCTCAACCATCTCCGTGGCGGTCGACGTGCGGACCCCGGTGGCGGTCGTGCGTCTGCCGGAGGCCTCCTGGCTGCTCGACGCCGACGGGGTCGTGGTCGGCGGGGGCGAGGAGGAGGACCTGGTCGTCATCGATGCGCCGGACTCCGTGCTGCCCGGGCCCGGGGACAGGGCATCGGACGCCGCCGTGCGCAACGCCCTGGCCGTCCACCTGGAGCTGCCCGGGCCCCTGCGGGCGCAGGTGGATCGCTACGAGGCCTCCAGCGAGCGCTCGCTGCGACTGCACCTCTTGGACAGCGATGTGTGGGTGCGCTTCGGCCGCGCAGAGCGCGTAGAGGACAAGGCCAGGGTCATCAACCTGCTGCTCGATCAGGCGCGGGAGCAGGCCGCGCTCCAGGGCCGAGAGGACATCGGCGTCGCCGAGCTGGACGTCCGTGCGCCCGACAACCCGGTGCTGATCCCGGCTCAGGGCTGAGCGTCCCGTTCAACTGATGGCCGCCAGCAGCACACGTCCGTCGGCTTGACCACGAAGCCTCAAGTGCGTAAGGTCCATCGGTCGAGGTTGACATAACTATAACCCTGAACTAGAGGGTGAGAGTTTCTTCCCCCGCCTCGCCAACCCCTCCCGGGCCCGGCGCGGCGCGGGTTCCGACAGCGGCGCGGTGGCAGCCGGCCCGCTGGACGGCACCCCAGCGACAAGGAGAGATCCAGTGGCGCCACCTCAGAACTACCTCGCGGTCATCAAGGTCGTCGGCATCGGCGGCGGCGGTGTGAACGCGGTCAACCGGAGGATCGAGGCCGGGCTCAAGGGCGTCGAGTTCATCGCCGTGAACACGGACGCTCAGGCACTCCTGATGTCCGACGCGGACGTGAAGCTCGACATCGGCCGTGAGCTCACGCGTGGTCTCGGCGCCGGCAGCAACCCCGAGGTGGGACGCAAGGCGGCCGAGGAGCACCGCGACGAGATCGAGGAGGTCCTCAAGGGCGCGGACATGGTGTTCGTCACCGCCGGCGAGGGCGGTGGCACCGGCACCGGTGGCGCTCCGGTCGTCGCGGAGATCGCCAAGGGCCTCGGCGCCCTGACCATCGGCGTGTGCACCCGGCCGTTCACATTCGAGGGCCGTCGCCGCGGCGTCCAGGCCGAGAAGGGCATCGAGGAGCTCCGCGAGGCCGTCGACACGCTCATCGTGATCCCCAACGACCGTCTGCTGGAGATCTCCGACCAGGAGACCTCGGTCCTCCAGGCCTTCCGCTTGGCCGACGACGTCCTCCTGCACGGTGTCCAGGGCATCACCGACCTGATCACGACCCCTGGCCTGATCAACACCGACTTCGCCGACGTCTCCACCGTGATGCGCGACGCCGGAAGCGCCCTCATGGGCATCGGCAAGGCGCGCGGCGAGCAGCGCTCGCTGGAGGCCGCCCGCATGGCCGTGTCCTCGCCCCTGCTCGAGGCATCCATCGAGGGCGCCCGCGGCGTGCTGCTGACGATCGCCGGAGGCAGCGACCTCGGCCTGTTCGAGGTGAACGAGGCGGCCGAGGTCATCGCGGAGGCCGCCGACCCCGACGCCAACATCATCTTCGGAGCCGTGATCGATGACGCCCTGGGTGATGAGGTCAAGGTGACCGTCATCGCGGCCGGCTTCGCCGACGTCCCCGCGCCGATGTCCGTCGGCGGCGCCACGCTGCGCGCGCCGGAGCGCTCGGAGCCGCGCGAGGAGCCGCCCGCCCCGGCCGAGGAGGCCCCGGCCGCCGCCACGCCGGCGCCGCAGCCGCGCCCCCTCATCGAGGAGGAGGACGAGGACGAGGAGGATGAGGTCTTCCGTCGTCCCGCGGCCGAGGAGGCACCGATCCGCATCGGGGACGACGACGACCTCGACATCCCGTCCTTCCTGAAGCGCTAGCCGTTGCGTCTGCCGAAAGGGGTCGGTGTGGAGCGCCTACGCCGGCCGGGACCGCGACCTACCTAGACTCGGGCCGAATGCCTGTGCACTCCGACATCCGCAGCGACCACCGCTCGTCCGCCGTCCCGGCGGGTGGAGCGGGCGTGCGCGCGGATGGGGATCTGGCGCTGCGCCAGCGCCTATCCGAGGTGCAGCTGCGGATCGCCGCCGCCGCCGAGCGCGTCGGCCGGTCGCCGCACGCGGTCACGCTGGTCGCAGTCAGCAAGGGCTTCGACGCGGAGGCCATCCGCGCCGGCCGGCGCGTCGGCCAGGCGGACTTCGGCGAGAGCCGGGCACAGGAGCTGCGGCGCAAGAGCGAGGAGATCGGCCCGGGCGTGCGCTGGCACTTCGTCGGCCGCCTGCAGCGCAACAAGGTGCGCGACGTGGTGGGGCTCGCCAGCCTCATCCACTCGGTCGACCGCTTCGAGCTCGCCGAGGCCATCGCCGAGCGCATGGCCCCGCGTGGCGGCGTGCAGCGGGTCCTCGTGCAGGTCAATGTGGGGGATGACCCGGCGAAGGGCGGCTGCCCGGTCGATGAGACCATCCAGCTCGTCGCACGCGTGCGCGGGCTGGAGGGCATCGCCTGCGAGGGGCTGATGACCATCCCGCCCCTGGGGGTGGACCCGCGGCCGCTGTTCCGGCGGCTGCGCGAGCTGCGAGACGACCTGCGGGGCCGCTTCCCCGAGGTGCAACATCTATCGATGGGGATGTCGGGCGACTTCGAGACCGCGGTCGAGGAGGGCGCCACCATCGTGAGGGTCGGCGAGGCCATCTTCGGCCAGCGGCCGCAGCGGGCCGATGCCCGCGACTGAACACGCCAAGAGGAGAGCGAACGCGAGATGTCGCAGACATGGAAGAAGATCGGCGCCTTCCTCGGCCTGGTCGAGGAGTACGACGACGAGTACGCCGACGCCTCCGAGGAGCTGCCGCAGCAGTCGGACAGCGGCCTCTCGCGCAGCGAGCCGTCCAACGTCCGGCGGATCGCCCCGGCACCCGTGCGGACGATCGGCGACCGCGATGGCGGCTTCGGGTCCGCCAGCTCGGGGTCGAGCACCGGCCAGTCCTCGAACGTGCGGCCGGTGACCTCGCACAAGGTGCACATCACCAACCCGACGACCTTCAACGACGTCGAGGAGGTCGGTGAGCGCTTCCGCAACGGCATCCCGGTCATCATGAACCTCGCCGGTGCCAGCGAGAGCGTCGCCAAGCGGCTGCTCGACTTCGCCTCCGGCCTGATCTACGGGCTGGACGGGCGGATCGAGCGCGTTGGGGACCGCGTGTTCCTGCTGACGCCGGTGGGAACCGATGTGTCGACCGAGGAGCGCCGCAGGCTCAGCGAGCGCGGCTTCTTCAACCAGGCGTGAGGATGATCCTGGCACAGACCGCGATCGGCACCCTGCTGTGCGCGCTGCTGCAGCTTTACATGCTGGTGCTGATCGCCCGGATCATCCTGTCCTGGGTGCCCTCGCTGCCGGAGCCGCTGCTGCCCCTGGCGCGCTTCCTGTCGGCCCTCACCGACCCGATCCTGCGGCCGCTGCGCAACGCGCTGCCGCCGCTGCGCATCGGCGCGGGCGCACTTGACCTGTCGCCCCTGATCGTCTTCTTCGGGATCCGCTGGCTGCTCATGCCGCTGCTGTGCAGGCTGTAGCTGCGCAAGGAGGCCCCAATGGCACTGACCCCGCAGGACGTCCGCAACCAGCGCTTCCGCGAGCGCCGTCGGGGCTATGACGTCGAGGAGGTCGACGCCTTCCTCGAGCGCGTCATCGCCGAGCTTGACGCCCTCATCGCCGAGCGCGACGAGCTGGAGCGGCGCGTGCGCCAAGCTTCGGAGGAGCCGAGCGAGCTTCTGGCGCGCACCCTCATGACCGCGCAGCGGACCGCCGACGACACCATCGCCGCCGCCCAGGAGGAGGCCCAGCGCATCCTCGAGGACGCCCGCACGCAGGCGGCCGCCATGCTCGAGGAATCCCAGCAGCGTGTAGCAGCCGAGCGCGCCGCCCTCGACTCCGAGGCTGCGCGCGTGTCCCGCGCCGCCGAGAGCCTGGTCCGCTTCCGCTCCGAATACCGCACCCGCGTGCGCGCCGTGATCGCCGAGCAGCTGGCGCTCCTTGACCGCGCTGGGGAGCTGCCCGACGTGCCGGCCGCCATCGCCGACCTCGCGACCTACGGCGACGGGGCCGAGCTGAGCGAGGGCCAGCCCGCCGCCCAGGAGCCGCACCCGGCCGTCCCGCAGCCGCCGCCGAGCGACCCCGACGTGACCCAGGACCCTGGCAGCACCGGGTACGAGGATGACGAGCCCACCTCGGTCCTGGGTGACATCGAGCTGGACGAGGACTTCTTCAGCGAGCAGGGCTCCGCGCCGCGGCGCCTTGGCCATGGCTCGGCGCCCGGTCGCCTGGGCGGTCAGACCCAGGACGACTGGCGCTCCGAGTAGGCCGGCGGAGGCTCCCGTGATCGCCCTCAGCATGCTCCTGGTCGTCGTGGGCTTCGTGCTGCTCATGCTCGGAGTCCTCGGCGTCGGCGACGACCCGCTTCTGTGGGTGTACGCCTCGATCGGCGCCTGCCTGGTCGCCGCCGTCCTCCTCGCGATCGGCGTCTTCCGTCGCCGCCCCTCGCGCCGCCCCATCGTCGGCAGCGCCGAAGGCGGCGCCTCCTGGGCCGGCGCCTCACCTACCGCGGCCGCCGAGGCCGAGGCCACGGGCGAGGGCGGGGCGGGTGAGCCTGAGCCGGCCGCGACCGAGTCGGACACTGACGCCTCGACGCCTGAGCGGCCGCAGAGGACGAGCCCTCCCGCGACTAGACCCCCGCGCCCGGGCGGCTAGGGGTGCCAGCGGCGCTGGGCCTGACGGGCGGCGCGCTCGAGGGGGTGACGGGCGTAGCCGTAGATCAGCAGCAGCAGGCCGTAGACAGGGGCCATCAGGATGCCGAGGCGCTCGGCCTGGCGGACGTGGACCAGCTCGTGGGCGAGCAGGCGCTCGCTGGGGTTGGGGGAGCGGGTGACGACCGCGTGGCCGATGGCGAAGGCCGAGTAGCCGCGGGCGGCGAAGAAGCGGCGGGGGAGGCCGCGAGCGCCGGGGAACAGCAGGGCGCCGCGGTACGGGCGCGGGCGCACGCCGGCGCTCAGACCGGCGATCAGGCCGCCGAGGGTGATCGGGGCGGCCCAGGCGTAGGCCGCCACCCGGCCCAGGGGGGTCTTGGGCGGCTGCGGCTCCCAGGTGGCGAGGGCCGTCAGCAGCCGCGGCTCCCAGGGCGGCGGCGCCACGTGGGCTGCACCGCGCACGCCGGCCGCCGCGCGCGACCTGGACCGCAGCCCGCCAGGGGCGCCGCTGCTCGGCGGGCTGCCGCTGAGCGCCGTTGCCAGCACCCGCGCGCGGCCTCCCAAGACCGCCAAGACACGGCGCAGCGTGGTCACGCTGCCCGCTCGATGGCCACGCGCACCGCGGAGTCGGCCACCTGGAGCTCCTCGGCGTCGCCTCCGGCCGGGGTGCTGCGCTGTATCGAGGTGGCGAGCACCTCGCCGGCGATCCACTGCTCGTGGGCGTCGAGGGCGCGGGCGACGTCGTCCTTGGCCTCGATGGACAGGACGATGCGGTCGGACAGGTCCAGCTCGCGGCGCTTGCGCAGGTCGTTGATCGCCCTGACGAGCTCGCGGGCGATGCCCTCCGAGCGCAGCTCCTCGTCGATGGTCAGGTCGATGGCGACGCTGTAGGCGCCCTCGGTGGCGACCTGCCAGCCGGTGCGGGCCTCCTCGACCACCGTGACCTGCTCCGAGGTCACGGTGAACGACTCGCCGCCCACGTCGATCGTCGCCGAGCCTTGCGAGGAGAGTGCCTCGGCCACCACCTCGGCGTCGGCGGCGGAGATCGCCTTGGCGACCTCGGCGGTGCGGCTGCCGAAGACCGGGCCGAGGGCGCGGAAGTTCGGCTTGAGGCTGCGCTCGACCACGTCGGAGGACGCCTGGGGCAGCTCGATGCTCTTGACGTTCAGCTCGTCCGCCACGACGTCGGCGACCAGGCTCCAGCTGTCGCGCTCGCCGGCCGGCAGGGTGACCAGCGCGGTGCGCAACGGCTGCCGCACGCCGATCCGAGCCTCGTTGCGAGCGCGCCGGCCCAGCTCCACGACCTGACGGGCCGCCCGCATCGCCTGACGCAGCGCCGGGTTGGCCGCTTTGGCGTCGGGCACGGGGAACTCGCGCAGGTGGACGCTGTCGGGCGCGTCCGGCACCACCGAACGCACCAGGCGCTCATGCAGCTCGTCGGCGATGAACGGCGTGAACGGCGCCAGCAGCCCGGCCAGCTCGACCAGGCAGGTGTGCAGGGTGGCGAAGGCCGCGCGCTTGTCGGCGCTGTCGCCCTCCGACCAGAAGCGGCGACGGCTGCGCCGCACGTACCAGTTGGAGAGGTCGTCGGTGAACTCGGCGATCCGCCGTCCGGCGGCGGTGGCGTCGTAGACCGCGAGCCCGGCGTCCACCTCGCGGACGACGTCGGCGAGCTCGGCGAGGATCCAGCGGTCCATGACCGGCCGCTCGGAGACCGGCGGCGCCTCGGCCGCCGGGGTCCAGCCGTCAAGGCGCGCGTAGGTCGTGAAGAAGTAGACCGTGTTCCAGAGGGTGAGCAGGAAGCGGCGGACGGCCTCGCCGACGGTCTCCATGCCGATGCGCTGCTCGGCCCAGGGGTTTCCGCCCGTGATGATCAGCCAGCGCAGCGCGTCGGCGCCGAAGGTGTTGATGACCTCCCACGGGTCGACGACGTTGCCGCGGGACTTGGACATCTTCTTGCCCTCGGCGTCGACCACCAGGCCGAAGCAGAGGACCGACTCGTAGCTGTTGCGGCCGAACAGCAGCGTCGAGACCGCCATCAGCGAGTAGAACCAGCCGCGCGTCTGGTCTAGGCCCTCGGCGACCAGCTGGGCGGGGAAGCGGTCGGTGAAGACCTCCTCGCTGCCCGGCACATGCGGATAGCCGAACTGGGCGAACGGCATGGCCCCAGAGTCGTACCAGGCGTCGATCACCTCGGGCACGCGGCGGGACGTCTGCTCGCCGCCGCAGGCGGCGCAGTCGAGGACGACCTCGTCGACGTGGGGGCGGTGCGGGTCCAGATCCGACAGGTCGCGGCCGGCGCGCCGGCCGAGGTCCTCCCGCGACGACACGGCGATGACGTCGCCGCACTCGGAGCAGCGCCACAGGGGCAGCGGGGTGCCCCAGTAGCGCTCGCGCGAGAGGGCCCAGTCGACGTTGTTGACCAGCCAGTTGCCGTAGCGGCCGTCGCGGATGTGCTCGGGGTGCCAGTCCACCTCGGCGTTGGCGGCGAGCATCTGGTCGCGCACCTTGGTGGTGGCGATGTACCAGGACGGCTTCGCGTAGTAGAGCAGCGGGGTCGAGCAGCGCCAGCAGAACGGATAGGTGTGCGTGTAGGTGCCGGCACGCACCAGGAGGCCGCGCTGGCGCAGGTCTTCGGTGATCGCCGGGTCGGCGTCCTTCACGAACTGCCCGGCGAAGGGCTCGACGCGCTCGACGAAGCGGCCCTCGAGGTCGACGGGGTTGACGACCGGCAGGCCGTGAGCGCGCCCGACCGCCATGTCGTCCGCGCCGAAGGCGGGCGCCATGTGGACGATCCCGGTGCCGTCTGTGGTGGTGACGAAGTCCGCGGTCAGCACGGAGCGCCACGCCGGGTGGTCCTCGGTTCCGTCACCCGATCCGGGGCCCACGAAGGAGAACGGTCCCTCGTAGTGCGAGCCGATCAGCTCCTCCTGGCCGACGTCGCGCAGGACGGCGGCGCCCTCGCCGAGGACCGTCTCGACCAGGTCGGCGGCCAGGACCAGCCGGCCGTGCTCGCCGGCGTCGACCAGGACGTAGCGGATGTCCTGTCCGATGGCCACGGCGCTGTTGGAGATGAGCGTCCACGGCGTGGTGGTCCACACCAGCAGGGCGGCGCCCTCCCCCGCGAGCGGTCCGTCGAGGAGCGGGAAGCGCACGTACACCGAGGGGTCCTCGGCGGTGGCGTAGCCCTGGGCGACCTCGTGGTCCGAGAGCGCGGTGCCGCAGCGCGGGCAGTAGGGGACGACCCGGTGGCCCTCGTAGATCAGGCCGTCGTAGTAGAGCTTGGCGAGCGACCACCAGACGCTCTCGACGTAGCTGTCGCTCATCGTCCAGTAAGCGCTGTCGAAGTCGACCCAGTAGCCGATCCGCTCGGTCAGCGCCTTCCAGTCGTCCACGTAGCGCTGGACGGACTCGCGGCAGCGGGCGTTGAACTCGGCGACGCCGTAGGCCTCGATGTCGCGCTTGCTGTTGAAGCCGAGCTCGCGCTCGACCGCCACCTCGACGGGGATGCCGTGGCAGTCCCAGCCGGCCTGCCGCGGCACCTGGTAGCCCTTCATGGTCCGGTAGCGCGGGAACAGGTCCTTGAAGGTGCGCGCGGGCACGTGGTGCACGCCCGGCTGGCCATTGGCGGTCGGCGGGCCCTCGTAGAAGCGGTAGAGCGGCGCACCCTCGCGCTGGGTGATCGAGCGCTCGAACACGTTCCGCTCGCGCCAGCGCGCCAGGACCTCCTCCTCGAGGCGCGGGAACGAGGGCTGCTGAGGGACTGGATCGAAGCCCACGCACAGACCTTTCTGCACTGCTCGGTGGGTACGCCGCCGCACGTCGACGGCGACTCGCTGGAAGCCGTCCGTTGAATCGTAGCGGGGCCGTCACCTTCACCCGCAGCCGGAGGAGGTCTTGATCCGGCGCGTGCCTCTACAGTGGCCGGGATGACGACTACCCCCGCCAGCGCTACGGATGCGCCCGCGGCTCCGCGGCGAGCCCTGCCCGGTCGACTGGTCTACGCGGTGACCGCCGGCGTGGCCGCCATCTGGGTTCTGCTCGACCAGGCCACGAAGGTGCTCGCGGTCGAGACCCTGCAGGGGCGCGGCCCCGTCGACGCGGGCCTCGGCGGTCTGGTCGAGTGGCACCTGGTCCGCAACACCGACGCTGCGTTCAACATCCCGGCCTTCTCGGGGATGTTCGTGCTCGTGTCCGTGATCGTCTTCGCGATCGTCCTGCGCGCCCTGCCCCGGACGGACCGGCTGTCGCTGGCGTTCGCCTACGGCCTCGTCACCGGCGGAGCCTTCGGCAACCTGCTCGACCGGCTGTTCCGCGAGCCCGGCTTCCCCAACGGCGGGGTCGTCGACTTCATCAGCATCGGGTGGTGGCCGAAGTTCAACATCGCCGACACCGGCATCGTCGTAGGGGCGGTGCTGATCCTCCTGCTGATGTTCCTGGTCGATCGGGAGGAGCGCGCCCGCCAGGACGCCCGGACGCGCACCGCCTCGGTGCGCCCGGACACCGCCGGCCCGCGCGGCTAGACGGGCGGCGTGATGAGCGAGCCGGCCATTGACGCCGTGCTGGTCCGCCGGGTCGAGCCTGACGAGGCGGGTCGCCGCATCGACCAGGTTCTCGCCGCTTGGCTGGACGAGCCTCGCACGGCCGCCGCCGAGCGCATCGCCGCCGGCCTGGTGCGGGTCGGCGGTCGCGCCGTGGCGAAGTCCCAGCGCCTGACCGAGGGCGAGACGGTCGAGGTCGTCGCGCCCGCGCCCGAGCCACCCGCCCCCACCCCCGAGCCCGTCCCGCTGCGCTATGAGGACGCCCACCTCGTGGTCGTCGCCAAGCCCGCCGGGGTCGTGGTCCACCGCGGCGCCGGCACACGCGGCGCCACGCTGGTCGACGCGCTGCGCGCGATGGGCGTCGCGCTGGCCGACGTCGGTGACCCGGACCGGCCTGGGATCGTTCACCGGCTGGACCGCGGCACGTCCGGGCTGATGGTCGTCGCGAAGACCACCGCGGCCGCCGACGGCCTGAAGGCCGCGCTGACCGCGCACGCCGTCCGGCGCGAGTACTGGGCGCTGGTCGAGGGCGTGCCAGACCCGCCGCGGGCGACGGTGGATGCGCCGCTGGCCCGATCGCGGACCCGTCGCACCCGCTTCACCGTCGACGGCGGGGGCAAGCGCGCCGTCAGCCACTACGACCTGCTCGCCGCGCACGGCCGCTGCGCCGAGGTGTCGGTGCGCCTGGAGACGGGACGGACGCACCAGGTCCGCGTCCACATGTCCGCCATCGGCCACCCGGTCGTGGGGGACCAGGCCTACGGCGCCTCGGCGGCGCTCGCCGCCGAGCTCGGCCTGAACCGACCGGCCCTGCACGCCCGCCGGCTGGCCTTCGAGCACCCGGTCACCGGTGAGCGGCTCGAGCTCGAGGAGGACCTGCCCGAGGACCTCAGCAGAGCCCGGTCCACGCTGTAGCCTCGGGAGGACCCGCCGCGGGTGGTAAGGTCAGGACGCCCGCGGATCACACGGTTGTAACTCGGCGAACTCGAGAGCGGGCGCTGGCCGCGTCGCCGCTCGAGCAGCTGGCGTCGCGCCCGCCGCCGCCTCTTCCCCGCAGCCGTACCGCACCGCCAGAACTCGGCCGCGAGGAGGTCCAGCACACTTTGAGCGCGCCGGCCCCGGACTCGTTCGTCCACCTGCACGTCCACACCGAGTACTCGATGCTGGACGGCGCCAGCCGCATCGACGGCCTGATGCGCAAGGTCGCCCAGGAAGGCATGCCGGCGATCGCCATCACCGACCACGGCAACCTGTTCGGGGCGATCGACTTCTACAAGGCCGGCCAGCGCCACGGGGTCAAGCCGATCATCGGCTGCGAGGTGTACGTCGCGCCCGGGTCGCGCTTCACCAAGAGCAGCAGGGTCGCGGCCTCGGAGGGCGGCGGTCGCGCCGGTCGCGCCGAGCCCTACCACCACCTCGGCCTGCTCGCCGAGACCCAGCAGGGCTACCGCAACCTCATGAAGCTGGTGTCGCGCGCGTACCTCGAGGGCTACTGGTACAAGCCGCGTGCCGACAAGGAGCTGCTGGCCGAGCACGCCGAGGGTCTGATCGCGCTGTCGGGCTGCCTCGGCTCCGAGCTGAACCAGCTGCTGCTGGCCGACCGCTACGACAAGGCCCTCGAGGTCGCGGCGTGGTACCGCGACGTATTCGGCCGCGACGGCTACTTCATCGAGCTCCAGGACCACGACATCCCGGAGCAGGCGGCGGTCAACAGCAAGCTCATCAAGATCGCCGACGAGCTGTCGCTCGGCTTGGTCGCGACCAACGACAGCCACTACACGGAGCGCTCGGACGCCGACGCGCACGACGTGCTCCTGTGCATCCAGACCGGCTCGAAGCGCGACGACCCGGACCGCTTCCAGTTCAAGGGCGACCAGTTCTACGTCAAGTCGCCGGCCGAGATGCGAGCGCTGTTCGGCGACCACCCGCAGGCCCTGACCAACACCCTGGCGATCGCCGAGCGCTGCCAGGTAGAGATCGCCTTCGGGCAGAACCACCTGCCGCGCTTCCCCTGCCCGGACGGCATGACCGAGCGCGAGTACCTGCGCAAGAAGGTGTTCGAGGGCGCGGTCGAGCGCTATGGGCTGGACCCGGCCACCGGCGAGCTGCCGCGTCAGGTGGTGGACCGGCTCGAGTTCGAGCTCGGCGTCATCGAGCAGATGGGCTTCTCGGGCTACTTCCTCATCGTCGCGGACCTGTGCGAGTACGCCCGCTCGGTCGGGATCCGCGTCGGGCCGGGCCGTGGCTCGGCGGCCGGCTGCGCCGTGGCCTACTGCACGCGCATCACAGACCTCGACCCGCTGGCCTACGACCTGCTGTTCGAGCGCTTCCTCAACCCCGAGCGCATCTCCATGCCGGACATCGACATGGACTTCGACGAGCGCCGGCG
>CAZVUW010000024.1:14995-34311 GCA_964629825.1 uncultured Actinomycetota bacterium | reverse complement strand
TCTCGGTGTTGAAGTTCGGACGGGGGTCGGTGGTCGGAGCGCCGTCGACGCGGTACTCGAAGCAGGCGATCCAGCTCATCGGCTGGACGAGCTCGAGCTCGACCGTGCCGCGGCCGACCTCGGCCACGTTGAAGTGCGCCCGGCCGTTGGCCCGGTTGGTGTCGTTGTCGCTGGGCGTCGGGTCGGGCAGGACGTCCACGCGCGTCCAGCTGAAGCGCTCGTCGGCCTCACCACCGAAGACCATCCGCACCTCGACATGGCTGCTGGCCGGGAGCGCCAGCTCTGCGGTGGTGTTGCTGACGCAGCGGTAGGGCCATAGCCCGTCCGTGATCTCGGGGTTGAAGTTGGGGCGGGGGTCGGTCGTCGGGGCGCCGTCGACGCGGTACTCGAAGCAGGACACCCAGCCCTTGGTGCTGACCAGCTCGATGGCGACCTCGCCCACGCGCGGCTCGGCGTTGAAGTGCGCCCAGCCGTTGGCGCGGTTGGTGTCGTTGTCGCTGGGCGTCGGATCGGCAGCTCCGGCCGGCACGGCCAGCGCACCGAGGGCCAGAAGGGCCGCCATGGCGACGACCAGGGCCCTGCGGGCAGGCGCTGCAAACAGCCTGGATTGCATCATTTGCTCCTCCACTTTGGATATGTGCGTTTGAACCCGCGGATCCGCGGGGGCGGCAATGCACTAACAGTCCCAGGAAACCTCCCACCTGTGACGTCACAGGGCGTGGGGCAGCCTCCCGCGCACGCCTAGCTGCCCTCGCTTCCTGGAATGGCGCCATTACACCGAGCGACATCGGTGCAGTTCAAGGAGATTTGCCGAAATGCCAACAATGGACGGGTCGGGTCTACTTCAATTGATCTAGTCGTTCCTGGCTATTCGCAGCCTCGTTGCAGGCATCCGGCCGATGGCGGCCGCGAAAGGGCGGGCCGGCGCCGGCCCTTGTGGTGGGCGCGGCTGTGTGGTTGCTTGCGGCCGCGCGCCGCCGTTGCGGGTCGGTGGGGCGCCTGGCGGGAGGGCGCGGAGCGAAGGGAGCGGATGACGATGTCACCTGCGGCAGATCCTGACATCGACGGAGTCGACTGCGAGCAGCTGCGCATCGCCACGACCATGGTCGGCGGCAGCAGCCTGGCGATCTACATGGGTGGGGTCGCGCTCGAGCTGGGCCGCCTGGTCGCCGCCTCCTCACGCAGAGCCGCGGATCGGGGGCTGTACGGCGCCCTGCTCGACCTGACCCGCACCAGCGCTCGTGTGGACGTGATCACCGGCACCAGCGCCGGCGGGCTCAACGGCGCCTGCCTGGCTCTGGCGCAGGCGCGCGGGGCCGACCTGTCGGTCCTGCGCCAGCTGTGGGTCGAGAAGGGTGACTTCGCCAAGCTCCTGCGACCCCTCGGTGACGCCGCCCCGCCCTCTCTGCTAAGGGGCGACGACTTCTTCCTGCCGTCGCTGCGGGAGGCGCTGGGAGAGCTGGCGGAGGGGACCGCCCAACCCGACGGCTTCCCGCTGCACCTTCAGATGACCATCGTCAGCGTCGGCGGCGTGACGCGGACCTACCTCGACGACTTCATGACGCCCATCCCGAACACCGAGCACCTCCAGTGGTGCACGTTCGTGCGCGAGCCCGGGCTGCTCGCGCCGGAGGAGCTCGATGAGATCTGGCGGCAGCGCTGGCCTGCGCGCATCGACGACTTCTCGGATGAGCGCATCGCGGCCCGGCTGGCCCTTGCGGCGCGATCGAGCGCCTCATTCCCGGTGGCCTTCGAGCCCAGCCTGATCCCGGTCGGGCGGGACGCCGACGACCTGCACCCGGACATGGCACACATCACGTCGCTTCCGCACAGCGACTGGGTGCTCGACGGCGGCGTTCTCATGAACCAGCCGGTCCGCCCCGCGCTGCGCGCAATCTTCCGCATGCCTGCTGATCAGCAGGTCCGCCGCGTGCTGGCCTTCGTCGTGCCGGATCCCTCAGAGGGGGACCAGCCCCGCGCGCCTGCCAAGGGCCAGCTGCCGGGAGAACCGCCGCCCGCGAGCGACATCCTCCTGCGCTCGCTCGTCACCCTGCCGCGGGTCCAGTCCCTGGGACAGGAGCTCGAGGAGATCCGCGCCCACAACCGCGACGTGCGAACGCGCCGCTCGGCCCGGCTCGACCTGCTGGCGACCCTCGCCCAGGGAGAGGGCTCCGCCGAGTCGGTGTTCGAGACCCTGGTCCGCGGGCTCTGGCCCCTCTACCGGACCGGACACAAGCGGCGGCTGCTGGAGCTCGTCGTCGACCAGGTCGAGCGCGGCATCGCCGAGGGGGCCGACCAGGCTGCCGACATCCCGCTCCTCGACCGCCTCGCCGCCTGGAACCGTGAGGTGCTGACGGCCGCTCTCGAGCCGGAGATCTCCGACTGGGAGCTGCCCGCGGACCACCTGCCCGTGGGGGAGGGGGCGCTGGAGACGGGACCCGGCTGGCGCTGGGATCTGACCGCCATCGACCGGGTCGGCGCGGTGGTGCTCGACCTGCTGAAGTGGGCGGTCTGGCTCATCGCCGTGCGGGATGACCCCACCCGGCCGCTCGCGCCCGACCGCCTCGACGCGCTGGTGGAGATCCAGCGTCTGCGCGGCCGCCTCCACACGCGCCTGGCTGCGATCCGGCTGCTCGCCACGGTGGACGGCGGCTACTGGCGAGCCCAGGCCGACGAGGCCCTTGCGGCGCTCGTCAAGGCGGCGCGCGGGGACCACCAGGCCGTGCGCGACTGGGCGCGCGAGGCGGTGGACGGCTGGCCGGGACCCATGCCCCGCGAAGACCCCAAGCCGGAGGGTGACGGCGGAGGAGGCGCGACCGGGGGCCCGGTGCGCCGGCGTCAGCGCTCGGGCCAGGCGCGTCGGCTCCTTGCCGCGCTGCAGCGCCGCGAGCGCACGAGCCCCCAGGGACAGCCCAGCCCGGCCGAGGTGTTCCGCCGCTCGCTGGCCGAGCATGCCGAGGCCATCGCGCGCCTGGTGTGGGATCTGCGACAGGCCCTGGTCGCCACCGCGCCCGGGAGCGTTGATGTCCCCGCCGCGGTGGCGGCGCTGCTCGAGGCGGCCCCGCGCGTGCGCCCATCCGATCGCGATCGCGCGGCCGAGTTCGCCCAGCTCCTCGAGACGCTGACGAAGGTCGAGGCCGGCACCGAGCCTGCCGCCGAGGTCCTGCGCCGCCTGCTCGGCCTGCAGCTCGTGCAGCAGATGACCACCGGTGAGGACGTGCTCGAGCAGGCCGTCGAGCTGGTCCAGGTCGACGCGAACGTCGCGAGCCCCTTCCCAGGCGTGCCGACCGGGGCCGAGAAGCTGGCAGGGGCGAAGCTGGGCCACTTCGGCGCCTTCTACAAGCGCTCCTGGGCTCTCAACGACTGGGTGTGGGGGCGGCTGGACGGCGCCGCCCGTCTGGTGGAGATCACGCTGTCACCGGCGCGCCTGCTCCAGCTCGGCTTCTCCTCGGATCAGGCTGCTGCTGCGGTGCGCGAGCTCGCGGTGCCGCCGCCCGGGGACCGCGACCTGGACGACCACGACTTCCTGGGCGGGCTCTGGGACGAGGACGCGAACAGCGGCGCGATCCGGCGGGAGCTCGCCTTCCTCGACGATCCGTCCCTGCCCGTGCCGGCACGCCTGCCCCGCTGCGCAGCCGCGATCGCCCGCCGCATGCAGATCGAGGTCCTGCGCGAGGAGCTGCCCGGTCTGGCCGCGGCCACCGCGCTCGACCGCGCCGGCGGAGCCGCCCGAACACGTGCAGGCATGGGGCTGGAGCGGCTGATCCCGCCGGCAACGGACGGGCGCACCCTGCGGGCCGAGACCTGCGTCGAGGCGATCAAGATCTACCGGGTCGGCGCTGAGGACCTCCTGGAGGAGATCGGCACGGACCACTTCACCACGGTGGCGAGCCACGCCGCGGTGGTCGCGTCGGCGACGGTCGCCAACGGCGCCAAGGGGCTCGTGCTCGCGCCGGTGCGCTTCGCCGCGTCTGCGGTGCGCGGCACCCTGCTCGCCCTCGCGCTGTTCGCGCGCGCCGCGGCCCGCCGCTCCGCCACGGGCTTCGGGGTCCTGGTCGTGCTGCTGGCGACGGGCGCCGGCATCACGGCGCTGTCGGCATTCTCCGAGAACGTCCCCGCAACCGTGGCGACCATCGGGGCGGCCCTGTTCTGGGCCGGGATCCTGCTCGCGCTGATACGTGCGGGGGTCATCGGCTTCCTCCAGATCGTGGTGCCGGCGGGCATCGCCTATGCCTTGGCGCGCTGGTGGTTCCTGCGCGAGTTCGACCTGCGGCTGTCGCAGCCCGGCGGCCGCGCACTCGTGGTGTTCGCGCTGATCGTCACCGCGGTGCTGCTCGGGACCGTGACCGTGCCGGGCTGGCCTGCGCGCATGGCCAGGGCGGCCAGCTCCCCGAACCTCCAGCGCCCATCCGCGGGCCCGGTGCTCGCCTTCGGCCTGCTGCTCGCGGTCGGCGCTGCCGCGGTCTTCTGGGCGTTCGTGTGGCCGTCGCTCGAGCCACCCCCCAGCGGGCTCGGCAGCGTGACCGATCCCGGGATGGTGCGGCTGCAGCTCGCCTCCGAGAGCACGGCGACCGCGCGTGTGCTGGTGCGCTGGTCGGAGCTGGGGGTGCTGGGCAGCGCCCGCAGCCAGGTCACCTGGGACTGGCTGTTCATCGTCCTCTACTCGCTCGGGCTGTTCGCCGCCTGCCGCGGGGCCGGGCGGCTGCTCGCGAGCACTGGCCGCGTGGACAGCGGGCGGTTCGGGCTGGAGTGGAGCTGGATGGTGCTGCTGGCCGGGCTCCTCGACGCAGTGGAGAACGCGCTGCTGCTCAGCATGATCGGCCGCGCGGAGCAGCACGCGGAGGAGGGCGTGGAGGCCCTGGCGGCCGCGCTGCCGGCGGCCCAGCCGCCGCTGGTCGGGCTGGCCGCGGCGGGCAAGCTCGCGCTGCTGGCCGTGGCGATCGCGTACCTGCTCCGGTCGCTGGTGGTGCTGGTCCGGCGCGCGCTCAGCTCGGCCGCTCGATCCGCCACTTGACAGCGCCCGTAACGGACATACGTTCCGGCTGACACGACGAAGGTCCCGGTTCGCCCGCGGGCGAGTCAGGGCCGCGCCTGCTTCCGCCCCGGAAGGGATGCCGATGGCCGATGCCCTTGTCAGCCCAGCTTCGGTCGCCACCGGCGACGGCGCCCTGCTGGCGTGCGTCGGGCTGCGTCGCAGCTTCGACGACGTCCAGGCCGTGGACGGCGTCTCGTTCCGCATCGCGCGGGGTGAGGCCTATGGGCTCCTCGGGCCGAACGGCGCAGGCAAGACCACGACGATCTCGATGCTGTGCGGCCTGCTGGAGCCGGACGCCGGGGAGGTCCGCATCGCCGGTCATGACATGCGCGCCGACGCCGGCGCCGCCAAGGCCGCGATCGGATACGTGCCGCAGGACCTGGCGCTGTACCCGGACCTGACGGCACGCGAGAACCTCGCCTTCTTCGGCCGCCTGTACGGCCTGCGCGGCGCGGAGCTGCGCGCCCGCATCGAGGAGGTGCTCGAGGTCGTAGGCCTGGTCGAGCGCGGCGACGACCGCGTCGGCACCTACTCGGGCGGCATGAAGCGGCGCGTCAACATCGCCGCCGGGCTGCTGCACCGGCCGCAGCTGGTGGTGCTCGACGAGCCGACCGTGGGTGTGGACCCGCAGAGCCGCAACGCCATCCTCGAGAGCGTCGCCGCGCTGTCCGAGGCCGGCACCTCGATCCTCTACACCAGCCACTACATGGAGGAGGTCGAGCGCCTCTGCGACCGCGTCGGGATCATCGACAGCGGCCGCATGGTGGCGGAGGGCACCCGCCGCGAGCTGGTGGCCAGCATCGGCGGGCGCGACCGCATCGAGCTCACCGTCGACGGCGAGCCGACCGCGGTCGCCACCGCCTGCGACGGCATCGAAGGGGTGACGGAGGCGGTAGCCGGCGAGCACGGCGTGACCCTCCTGGCCACGGACGGTCGGCACCTGCTGGCCGACGTGATCGCGGCCGCCACCGCCGCGGGCGGCTACGTGACCAGCGTCGAGGTGGTCGAGCCGGATCTCGAGGCCGTGTTCCTGCACCTCACCGGCAAGGCGCTGAGGGACTGATGCGCGCAGCGCTCGACATCGCCATACGGGATCTGCGCGCGCGGTTGCGCGACCGCTCCGCGCTGATCACGGCGTTCATCGCCCCGATCGGCCTGGCCGTCATCCTGTCGCTGGCTCTCGGCTCCACGGACGAGATCTCGATCACGATCGGGCTGGTCGACCTCGACGAGGGCCAGCTGGGCGAGGGGATCGTCGAGGCCTTCTCGGAGGGCGGAGCCGACAGCGTCATCACCATCACCGAGCTCGCGGACGAGGACGCGCTGCGGGCCGCCCTCGACGCGGGCGAGGCCGACGCCGGGTTGATCGTTCCCGCCGGCACCATTGAGCGCGCCCAGGCGGGGGAGCAGGCACAGCTGCGCGTCCTGCGCGAGCCCGGCAGCCTCTCCGGCGACCTCGCCGCCGCCGTCGCGCGGGGTGTCGGATCCCAGCTCGAGCGCGCGCGGCAGGTCACCGAGCTGGCCGCTCGCGCCGGCGCGCCCCCGCAGGTGGCCGGGGGGCTGATCCCGGCGGTCTTGGAGGCAGAGCCGCTCCTGAGCATGGTCGATCAAGAGGTGGAGGGCTCGCTCACCAGCCCGGCCAGCTACTTCGGGCCGGCCATGGCCGTCTTCTTCGTCTTCTTCGTGGTCGGGTCGGGCCCGCAGAGCCTCCTGGCGCAGCGGCGGGAGGGCAGCCTCGCCCGGCTGGCCGCGGCCCCGATCCCGCGCTGGTCGATCCTGGTCGGCACGGGCCTGTCCGTGCTGGTGCTGGCGCTGGCGAGCATCTGCACGCTGTGGCTGGTGATGTACGTCGCGTTCGGCGCGTCGTGGGGCGACCCCGCGGGCGTGCTGGTGCTCGCCCTCGCCATCACCCTCGCGGCGGCCGCGATCACCACCCTGGTCGCCACCGCCGCCAGGACCGAGGAGCAGGTCAACGGCTTCACCTCGATCGTGGTGTTCACCCTGGCGCTGCTGGGCGGCTCGTTCGGCCCGCTGCCTCAGCAGCTGGAGCCCCTGTCCCTGGCCACGCCCAACGGCCTGGTGCTGCGCGGCTTCGTTGACCTCGCCGCCGGTGGCGGCCTTGACGTCGTAGTGGTGCCGCTGCTCGGGGCGCTGGCGTTCACCGTGGTGGCGCTGGCGATCGCGCTGCCTCGCGCCAACCGGCTGGTGCAGCCATGAGCGCCCCGACGATGGCTCCCGAGCGGCCCGCGCCCGCGGCCGGCCCCCCTCTGCACGCCTCGCGGCTGCGG
This sequence comes from uncultured Actinomycetota bacterium, assembly GCA_964629825.1. GTDB lineage: Bacteria > Actinomycetota > Nitriliruptoria > Euzebyales > Egibacteraceae > CAZVUW01. The sequence continues at coordinate 26,988 of CAZVUW010000024.1, read as the reverse complement.
ACGATCCTCAACATCGTCGCGACGATGCTGCGGCGCGTGGCGCGTGACCGCATCGGGCTGTTCTTCATCATCGTCCTGCCGTTCCTGATCATCCTGCTGTTCGGCATCGGCGGACCTCGCTCCGGCGCGCTCCCCGTCGGCGTGACCGGCGATGGCAACGAGGTCGCCACCCGCCTGATCGCCGCCTTGGAGGACGAGCCGTCGCTGGACGTGCGGCACTTCGACGACGCCGACGCCATGGCGCGGGCGGTCCGCCGCGATGACCTCGTCGGCGGTCTGAGCGTCGAGTCAGGCGAGGGTGCCGCCGCCGACGTGCGCTGGCTCGGCGACCCGGGGTCGGAGTCGATGCCGGCGGCGCGCGTCGCGGTGTCCGCGGTGGTGGACAACCAGGATGCGCGCCTGGTGGCCGCCGAGGTCGGTGGCTCCCAGCTGGGCCTGGAGCTCGAGGAGGCGCTGGACCTGGTGGATCAGGCCGACCAGCGGCCCGCGCTGGAGGTCGTCGAGGAGAGCATCGGCGGAGAGTCGTTCACCTTCGGCGTCGCCGAGTCCTCCCAGTCCAACCTGATCCTGTTCGTGTTCATCACGTCGCTGGGCGCGGGCGCCGCCCTGATCGAGTCGCGGCGCCTCGGCGTGACGCATCGGATGCTGGCCTCGCCCGCGTCGGCACCCCTGCTGCTGGTCGGCGAGGCCGCCGCGCGCTTCGCGATCGCGATGAGCCAGGCGCTGATCGTCCTGATCGGGACCGCCCTGCTGTTCGGGGTCTCCTGGGGCGACCCGCTGGCGATCGCGGCCACGCTGTCCCTGTTCTGCCTGGTCGGCACCGGCGCGGCGATGCTCTTCGGGTCGACGCTGTCCAACGCGGAGCAGGCGTCGGCGATCGCCCCACCGCTCGGCATCGCGCTCGGCATGCTCGGCGGGGCCCTGTGGCCGCTCGAGATCGTTCCGCCCTTCATGCGCACCGTTGCCCGGGCGATCCCGCACTCGTGGGCGATCGACGCGCTGCGGGAGGTCAGCTCCCGTGGCGGCGGACTCGGCGACATCGTGGTGCCGCTGGCGGTGCTGGCGGGGTTCGCGGTCGTGCTGCTGAGCGTGGCCGCCTGGCGGCTGGGCGTCACCCTGCGCCGCGGCTGAGCGCCGCGGCTGACCGCCGCTGGTGATGCTCGATGTTGTTTTCGGCGGACATGTCCGCCGAGAACAACACCCAACCGGCCACACGGGGCCGTAGCGGGGGTGGTCAGTCCAGGTCGACCCAGTCGAACGTGCGCTCGACCGCCTTGCGCCAGCCGGCGTAGGCGGCGTCGCGCCGGTCCTGCGACCAGGCCGGCTCGAACCGCCGCTCCTCGCGCCAGTTGGCGCGCAGCTCGTCGGTGCTCTCCCAGAACCCCACCGCGAGGCCGGCCGCGTAGGCCGCGCCCAGGCAGGTGGTCTCGGCGACCTCGGGGCGGGACACGGCCACGCCGAGGATGTCGGCCTGCAGCTGCATCAGAAGGTCGTTGGCCGTCGCGCCGCCGTCGACCTTGAGGACGTCGAGCGGCACGCCCGAGTCGGCCTGCATGGCCTCGACGACGTCACGGGTCTGGTAGCAGATCGACTCCAGCGTCGCCCTGGCCAGGTGCGCCCGGTTGGTGAAGCGCGACAGCCCGACGATCACCCCGCGGGCGTCGGCGCGCCAGTAGGGCGCGAACAGCCCCGAGAAGGCGGGCACGAAGTAGGCGCCACCGGTGTCGGGGACCTGGGCGGCGAGGGCCTCGACGTCGGCGGCCGAGCGGATGAGGCCGAGCTGGTCGCGCAGCCACTGCACGGCCGAGCCGGTGACCGCCATCGAGCCCTCCAGGCAGTAAACCGCTGGGCTGCCCCCGAGGCGATAGCCGACGGTGGTCAGCAGGCCGTGCTCGGAGGTGACCGGCTCGGTGCCGGTGTTGAGCAGAAGGAAGTTGCCGGTGCCGTAGGTGTTCTTGCCCTCGCCTGGCGCGAAGCAGACCTGACCGACCGTCGCCGCCTGCTGGTCCCCGAGCGCTCCGGTGAGCCGCACCTCGCCCGTGAACGGGCCGTCGGGATGCGTGACGCCGTAGCCCTCGGGGTCGGAGGAGGGGCGGATCTCGGGCAGCATCGAGCGCGGGACGCCGAACAGCTCCAGGAGCTCGTCGTCCCAGTCCAGGGTGCGCAGGTCCATCAGCATCGTGCGGCTGGCGTTGGTGACGTCGGTGACGTGCATCCCGCCCTTGCGCCCGCCGGTGAGGTTCCACAGCACCCAGCTGTCGGTGGTGCCGAACAGGGCGTCGCCCTGCTCGGCGGCCGCGCGCAGCCCGTCCACGTCCTCCAGCAGCCAGCGGAGCTTCCCGCCAGAGAAGTAGGTCGCGGGCGGCAGGCCCGTCCGGGCACGGATGAGATCGCCGTGCCCGTCGCGCTCGAGCGCCGCCGCTATGCGGTCGGTTCGGGTGTCCTGCCACACGATTGCGTTGGCCAGCGGACGGCCGGAGCGGCGGTCCCAGACCACGGTCGTCTCGCGCTGGTTCGTGACCCCCACCGCGGCGAGATCCCCGGCCACCAGCCCTTTGCGGGTCAGCGCCTGCTGGATCACGGTGCGGGTGCGCTCCCAGATCTCGGCGGGGTCGTGCTCGACCCAGCCGGCCTGCGGGAGGAGCTGCTTGTGCTCCAGCTGCGCCCGCACGACCTCTCGACCGTCGTGGTCGAAGACCATGAAGCGGGTGCTGGTCGTGCCCTGGTCGATAGCGCCGATGAGCTCGGCCATCACGCTCTCCAGCAGCGCGGCCCCGACGCGCGCTCGCGCAGCGCAGCGGTGGCGTGCATCGTCAGGCCGTCCAGCCGAGCCACGCCTCGCCCGCCGTGACCCCACCGGCCAGGAGGGCCGCGTTGACGATCGGAATCAGCGGCGCCAGTCGCGGCCGCCGCCGAATCGTGCGCCACAGCAGCGCGACTGCGGCGGCGCCGAGCAGGTAGAAGACCACCACCGCCCACGCCGGTGCGACCAGCCCGATCGCGATCGTGAACGGCACCAGCACCACCGCCTGACCGAGAACCGCCACCACCACCGCCGCCACGTCCAGCGGTCCCCACGCTCGTGCCGACCCCGGCCTGTCCTGCGCCACCTGACTCACCGTCTTCTCCTATCGATGGTTCGCGTGGACACTTTCGCGTGCCGACGGGCGTCTAGCCAGCCACCCGTTCCAGATCGGCCAGGACCTCGTCCACGCGGCCCCAGCTGCATGTGCCCTGCCAGCAGGCGAGGGCCGAGTAGGGCCGCAGGATCCGGTGCATCAGGTCCGCGCGCCTGGCGTCTCCGAGAACGACGGCGGCGCGGCCGAGGCTCATGGCGGCGGCCAACCACGAGAAGTCTCTGGGCACCGCCGCCATGTCGTCGGCCGCGGCGACGTCGAAGAGCTCGCGGCTGCGCGCCGGGTCGCTCTCGGCCGTCGCAAGCGCGCCGGCGGCCGCCCAGCCGGGCACCTCCGGCTGCTCGGCGACCAGGTGGAGCACGATCGGGGCGACCTCGGCCAGGCGGCCCTGCAGTCGCCGCAGCTCGAACACCTGGCCGGCGTAGGCGGCGAAGGCGCGTCGCGGTGCGATGCCCTGACCGATGGCCAGGGCCCGGCCCGCTTGCTCCTCAGCCTCATCGAGCCTGCCGTCCAGCGCCGACAGCGCCGCCTCCTGGTAGGCCAGCGACCAGCGGCGGCCCGCGTCGGCCACGCGATCGCTGAGCGCGGTCATCGCCTGGTGCGCCACCTTGGCGGCGGGGACGTCGTCGCGCATCAGCGCGACGCTGAAGGTCAGGTGCCCGGCCTCGAAGGCGGCGACGGGGTCGTTCGTGCGCTCGGCCGCGGCGGTCAGTCGCTGCGCCGCCAGGGCGCGCCGGTCGAGGTCATCAGGGTGCCCGAGCGCCATGTAGGCGTAGGGGAGGACCCCTGCGAGGACCTCGTCGTCCTCCGGCGCCCTGTCCCAGGCCTCCAGGAACAGCGAGTGGCACAGCTCGGGTGTCCCCGCCATCGAGTGGACGATGCTGGACGCGGCCGCGATCCGGGCCCACCAGGCCGGGTCGCCCTCGGACTTGAGGACGTGCTCTGCGAGCGCGGCCGTGCGCTGCTGCGTCGGCCCCACCTCGACCCCGCCGCCGAGCTGGACCGCCGCGAGGACCGCGCGTCGCCGCAGGTCGACGTCGTCCGTCGGCAGGGTCGCCTCGGCAGCGCGGAGCAGCTCCTCGGCGTGACCCTCCATGCCGGCGAGCCGGTGCGCGTCCGCGAGGTCGACCTCGAGGCGCAGGCGCTCGAGCGGGGTCAGCTGGCCCTCGCCGACGGCCAGTGCGCGGCTCAGCCACTCGGCGCCCTCGCCGTATGCCTGCTCCGCCAAGGCGCGACGGGCGACCGCGACCGCGGCGGCCAGCGCGGCCGCCGGGTCAAGCGCCGCGGCCCGCAGGAGGTGGGCGGCACGGCTGGCCGGAGCCAGGTCGAGCTGCGCGGCTTCGTGATGCAGCTCGGTCCTGCGTCCGGCCGGGATGTCCTCGTAGGCGACGCGGCGGAGGAGGTCGTGCGCGAAGGCGATCCGCCCATCCCGCTGCACGAGAAGGCCTTCGCTCACAGCCGGTGCGAGCGCGTCCAGCTGGCCGTCGAGGCTGGCCGAGGGGATCGGCTCGCCGAGGACGGCCAGCAGCTGCACGGCCTGCTCCGTGCGTCGGCCGAGCCCGCGCAGGCGCTCGCGCAGCACGTCGCGGACGTGCACCGGGACGGGCGTCCGGGAGGGCGGCTCGGGGTTTGCCTCGCGCAGGTTCAGCGCGCCGCGCGCGATCAGGTCCGTCAGCGTCGCGACGATGAGCATCGGGTGCCCACCGGTGAGGTCGTGCAGCCAGCGGCCGAAGTCCTCGCCGACCTCGGCCTCGAGCAGGCGTTCCGCGACCTCCATGGCCCCTGCGATGTCCAGCCCGGCGAGAGCGACCACATGGTCGTTCTCCCAGCCGGGTCCTTCTTCGCTTGCCTGCGCGGCGGCGAGCACGGGCCCGTCCCAGCGGGTCAGCACCTCGCCGAGGATCGCGCGGGTGGTCGGCCCGCAGCCGTCGGCGTTGTCGAGGACCAGCAGCGTGCCCGGATCGGCGGCCAGACCCGCCACCAGCACGTCGCAGGTGCGCCTGACCAGGGTCCCGGGCGAGCCGCCGAACGTGCCGGTCGGGATCCGCTGAACGATCTCATCAAGCTTCATCGGCAGCCCGAGGCGGCGCAGACGCGGCGCCATGCGCTCGATCAGGGTCGCGATCGGCTCCAGCGCCGCGAAGGGGCTCGAGCCGCAGTCCACGTAGATGGACTCGCTGGCCCAGCGCTCCCCCACGCCGCGCAGGAGGGTCGACTTCCCGATGCCGGCCTCACCGCAGAGGAGGACCTTCTGGCCGCAGCCGAGCCGGTCGATGAGGTCGTGCAGCAGGGGCTCGCGGCCGATCGGCCCGAGGTCGGGCAGCAGCTCGGGCGCCGAGGCGGCCCCGTGCAGCAGCAGCCGATGGAGCTCCTGAAGTCGCCTGCCCGGCTCGACCCCGAGCGTGTCGACCAGCTCTCTGCGCGCCTGGCGGAAGGCGGCGAGCCCTTCCGACCGACGGCCGCTGCGGTGCAGCGCGTCGATGAGCAGCTCCCAGAGCTGCTCATCCTCCGGCCGGCGCGAGGTCAGGTCCTCGAGCAGGCCGACCGCCGTGGCGGTGTCGCCGCTTGCGAGCAGCGCCCGGGCGAGCAGGTTCTCCGCCTCGTCGCGGAGCCGGCCCAGCCGGGACCGCAGCTCTGCGACGCCGAACCCGTGCGGGAGGTCGGAGTAGGGCTCGCCGCGCCACAGCCCCAGCGCGCGGCGCGCCTGCACGACCGCCTCCGACGCGGAGCCGGCGGAGAGGGACCGCCGCGCCCGTGCCACCAGCTGCTCGAACACCTCGGCGTCGCTCACCGGAGGCGGGTCCAGGCGGTAGCGGTCGCCTTCGAGCAGCACGCGGGCGCCAGCCAGGCGCGAGCGCAGCCGATGGACGTGGTTGTGCAGCGACTGGCGCGCCGTCCGCGGCGGGGCCCCGTCCCAGAGGACGTCCTCCAGCTCGAGGGTGCCGGCACCGTTCCGTCGGGCAGCCAGCAGGGCGGCGAACAGCCTGCGCTGGGTCGAAGTCAGGACGATCGGCTCGCCGGCAGGGTCGTGCAGGCTGAGCGTGCCGAGCACACCTACGTGAAAGCCCGGCTCGTCGCCCTCGTCCGCCATCCGCACGCCTAAATCGTAAGGGCGCGTTAGCGCTCTGTTAGCGCGGTGTCGGCATCATCCGCGCGAAGAAGTGCGGGAAGAGCTGCCGGCGCGGCGGGGGCCGCTGCGGGAAGTCGTGGCGCCGGCGGGGAGGAACCACTGTGCACCTGCGCCTGCGTGCCCTAGCGCACCCTGCCACCATCCTGCTCGTCCTGGCCCTCGCGGCGGTCCTGCTGCCCCCGGCGGCGCCGTTGCAGGCAGCGGTCAAGCAACGGCCGGCGACGATCGAGCGGGTCGGCGGCACCCACCGCGTCGGGACCGCCATCGCGGCCTCGAAGACCTTCTTCCCGCGGGGAGCCGAGCGGGTGGTCCTGGCGACGGCCGTCCGCTACCCGGATGCGCTGGCTGCCGGTCCGCTGGCACGTGCGCTGAGCGCACCAATCCTGCTGACCCCACCGGACGAGCTGCCAGCGGCGGTCACGGCGGAGCTGCGCCGGCTTGGCGCCGAGCACGTCGTCGTCGTGGGTGGGCACGCGGCGGTCGGCGACGGCGTCATAGCGACGCTGCGTGGGCTCGGCCTGGACGTCGAGCGCATCGGGGGGCCGGAGCGCTTCGCCACCGCCGCCGCGATAGCGGCCGTGCTGGGAGCCCCCGATGGGAGCGCGATCATCGCCCGCGGCCGCGGCAAGAGCGACGACGACGGCTTCGCGGACGCCCTGAGCGCCGGCACGATCGGAGTCACCGGAGCGCGCGTGCCCACGCTGCTGGTCAAGCAGCGGCGGCTGCCAGGTGTCATCGCGCGGGCCCTCGACCGGCTCAAGCCCAAGGAGGCACTGGTGCTCGGCGGTGACGAGGCCGTCTCCGCCGGGGTCTTCGACGAGGTCGATGGCCGGCTGGGAGATGTCGGCCGGATCTACGGCCGGGACCGCTTCGCGACGGCGGTGCGGCTGGCCGAGGCGGTCGAGCGCATCGCCGGGGTGCCGTCCACGATCCTGTTCGCGACCGGGCAGAAGTTCCCCGACAGCCTGGTCGCCGGTGCGCTGACGGAGCGCCTCGGTGCTCCGATCCTGCTCGTGCCCTCCGAGCTCCGGCCGGGCGCGGGCGGCCCAGCCCAGCGGCTGGCGCGCGTGGTGCCCGAGGTGGCCGCCTACCTCACCGAGCGCTGCGAGGACATCGAGCGCGGGGTGATCCTGGGCCTGACCGGCGCGGTCTCCGAGGAGGTCGAGGAGGGTCTGCGCGCCCTGCTGACCTGCGAACGCGCCGAGCCAGAGCCCGAGCCGACGCCCACCCCCACGCCGACCCCGACTCCGACGCCTACGCCGACGCCGGAGCCCACGCCCACCCCGGAGCCCACGCCGACGCCGGAGCCGACCCCGACCCCTGAGCCCGAGCCGACCCCAACCCCAGAGCCCGAACCCACCCCGGAGCCGGAGCCGGACCCCGAGCCCGGCGTCGTGCCGGACGTCGTTGGAGATCTCCAAGGCGAGGCGATCGACAAGATCGACCGCGCCAAGCTGGTCACCGACGTCGGCCCTAGCGAGCACTCCGCCACGGTCCCGGCTGGCCGGGTTCTCCGTCAGAGCCCCGCCGCGGGCACGGTCGTGGAGCTCGGCTCCGAGGTGGACATCGTCGTGTCCCTCGGGCCCGAGCTGGTGGAGGTCCCCGACGTGGTCGGCCTCAGCGAGGCCGCCGCACGCGCCGCGATCGAGGCAGCCGACCTGGACGTCGGAGCGGTCGACGAGGACACGAGCGACGCCGTCGATCCGGGGGAGGTCGAGCGCCAGCTGCCGCTCGCCGGCAAGCGCGTGCTGCCGGGCACGCCGGTTGACGTGACGCTCGCCACCGGGCCGGTCAACCGCGACCCCGCCATCACCACCGAGCCCGCCACCCGGCACACCACCGGCTCCGCCTACGTCTACGACGCGGCCGCCACGGACCCGGACGGCGACGACCTCACCTGGACCCTTCAGACCGGCCCAGAGACGGCTTCTATCGACCCCGCCACGGGGCGCATCACCTGGGGGCCTGGGGATGAGCACGAGGGACCCCACGACTTCGCGGTCCTGGTCGAGGACGGTCGCGGCGGCAGCGACTTCCAGCAGTGGACGCTGGCGGTGGGCGTGCCCAACCGAGCTCCGGTGGCGGTGGACGATGCCTACGAGGCCCGGACGGGCGAGACCCTGACCGTCGAGGCGGCGGATGGCGTGCTCGCCAACGACAGCGACCAGGACGCCGACGGGCTGACAGCGAGGCTGCTGTCAGGTCCGACCAGCGGCCGCCTGACCTTCAACGACGACGGCTCGTTCTCCTACACCCCCAACTCGCCGGCAGCCGGCTCCATCTACACCGACGTCAACCTGACCCGCGTGGCGGGAGCGACGGCGTCCGCAACGATCCAGAACAACGGCTACCCGGCGTCACGTCTGATCGACGGCTATCCGGAGACGTCCTGGTTCGTCCCCACCGGGAGCGGTGTGGAGCACACGGCCACGGTCACCTTCGCCGCCGACGTCGCCGTCCGCGAGATCCAGGTGCGCGGCAACCGCCAGTTCGCCGAGCTGGGCTACGGCGTGACCTCGGCGGTGTTCGTGCTGCGCGACGCCGAGGGTGAGCCGGTGTGGAGCAGCGAGGAGATCACCTTCCCGCCCTCGGATCCCGGTGACGGGCGCGACCGCGACCTGGACCTCGACGTGGCGGCGATCGCTGACGGACCGGTCGCCGGCGTGCGCAGCGTCGACGTCCAGATCAAGTCCCTCGACCCGCCGTCGCTCTACCCGGGGCTGGGTGAGATCACGGTGCTCGGCGACGGCCCGGTGCTGGATCTCAGCCCGGAGCTGGAGTGGTTCTGGGACGCGGCGCAGACCTTGGTGACCCCAACCGTCGGGGACCTCGACGGCGACGGGGTGCCCGAGGTCCTCATCATCAGCGAGGAGGGCGCCCAGAACGCCCTGCGCGTCTTCAGCGGTGCCGATGGCGGCGAGCTGTGGTCCGTCCCGAACGCTCAGGCGTACTCATCCTCCCCGGTCATCGCGGACCTCGATGGCGATGGCCGCATGGAGGTCGCCTTCATCCGGTCGAACGGGCGCACGCTGGCCCTTCTGTCGCACGAGGGCGAGCTGCTGGCCGAGGGCGACACCGGCGGGGCGGTCGGCGAGGGCAACCTCGCCATCGCGGACCTGCGCGGCCAGGGCGTGCCCGCGATCGTTCTTGGCGTCGGCTCGCAGGTCCGGGCCTTCGAGCCACGCAAGGACGCCGACGGGCAGTGGACCATCACCCAGCTCTGGGCGTCGGGCAGCTTTGGCTGCGGCAACCGCGCCTATCGCACGAACTGCATGCCGGTGGTCGCCGACGTGGACCTCGACGGCAAGCCCGACGTCGTGGCGGGCCGGACCGTCTACAACGGTCAGACCGGCGCGCCGAAGAGCCGCCACATGTCGCTGTCGGATGGCTGGAACGCCGTCGGCAACTTCGACGACGACCCGCAGGCCGAGATCGTGCTGGTGCGCGGCAACGCCGTGTGGCTGTTCGAGCACGACATGATCCCGAAGTGGGGTCCGGTGGCGATCGCCGGGAACGGTGGTGGCGCCCCGACCGTCGCGGACTTCGACGGGGACGGCCGCGCCGACATCGGGGTGGCGGGGGCTAGCAGCTACGTCGCTGTCGACGCCGATGGCCAGGTGCTGTGGGTCGCGCCGACCACCGACTCGTCCGGGGCAACCGGCTCCACCGTGTTCGACTTCGACAACGACGGGCGGACGGAGATCGTCTACCGCGACGAGCAGCACCTGTGGGTGTTCGACGGCGCGACCGGAGAGGTGCGGGCGAAGATCCAGATGGGCTCCACGACGACGGTGGAGGCCCCGATCGTCGCGGACGTCGACGCCGACGGCGAAGCGGAGATCGTCGTCACATCCGACAGCGCCGTGACACTGCCAGACGGCTCGCAGCGCCGTCCGGGGGTCTATGTGTTCGGCAGCCCGGCGGGCAACTGGGTGCGTGCCCGACCCATCTGGAACCAGCACAGCTACCACGTCACCAACGTCAACGCGGACGGGACGATCCCGCGCGTGGAGCAGCCCAACTGGCTGACCTCCGGGCTGAACAGCTTCAGGGAGAACGCCTTCCTCCCGGACGACCCCTCCCGGGCGGACCGCTTCACCTACGTCGCCGAGGACGGCAGCGCGGACTCGGTGCCTGCTACGGTCTACGTCGACGTCGTCCAGCCGCAGAACGACCCGCGGATCACCTGCGGACCCCCACCAGTCGCGGTCATCGGCTTCCCGTACTCGGGGCGCGTGTGCGCCGACGATCCTGACGGCGATCCGCTGACCTTCTCCGTCACCACGCGCATCGACGTGGTCGTGCCGGGCTACTCAAACCCGTGGCTTGCGGGGATGCCAGACGGGACGACCCTGCCCGGCGACCGCGCCCCCGATCACTCGCCCGTGCTGGTCCCCGGCGGGTTGGTGCCCGGAGAGGCGCTGTCCTTCCAAGCCACCGGCAGCGTCAACTTCGGGGGCGGTGTCCCCTCGACTCCGACAGACGGCGACGGGGTGCTCCGCCGCAGCGGCGGAGCGGTGCATGGCATCGCGGACGTCGCCGCGCCGGCCAACACCCTGGTGGGCGTCTTCCTCACCGACGACCGGCCGGACTCCTCCGAGCCACCGGAGGCCCTCGACTTCGGCCCGGCGGAGGCTCAGAGCTACACCGTCCTGGCACCGGAGATCCGTCAGCCGTTCTTCATCGGCGACGGCAAGACGGCCACCGGGGTCCAGCAGAAGGTGATCGTTCCCGCGGGCGCCACGCGCCTGTACCTCGGCGCCACCGACGGCACCGGTTGGTACAACAACTCCGGCGAGTTCGACGTCTCCATCCTCCGCGAGGACGGCATCGGCCTGACCATAGACCCGGTCGTCGGCACGCTGTCGTGGACGCCCCAGGAGAGCCAGTCCGGCGTCTACTGGATCGTCGTCACGGTCGAGGACACCACCGGTCGCAAGGTGTCGCGTCCCTACCCGATCGAGGTGCGCTGGCCCATCGCCCTGCCCGACGTCGTCGGCAAGACGGAGTCGGCCGCCCGCGCGGTCCTGGACGCAGAGGATCTGCGCATCGGGCAGATCGTGCGCGAGCCCTCGGAGACCGTGCCAGCGGGCACGGTGGTGGCTCAGGACCCGCCTGCGGGGACGTCGGTGGAGCCTGGCAACCACGTCCGCCTGACGGTGTCCAGCGGACCTCTCCCCGGTGAACCCCAACCGCCCGTGCCCGAGGAGCCGCCCTTGCCACCGGCGGTGGATCTCGACGGGATCCTGCTCAACCCGGTCAACCCGCAGGTGCTCGTCGGCGGCTCGCTCCAGCTCGCGGCGACGGCCTACTACACCGACGGGAGCAGTCGGAACATCCTGAAGACCGGCACCTGGACCTCCTCCGACCCTGATGTCTTCACGGTGTCGGACGGCGGAATCACCGGCGTCGGCGGGGGCAGCGCCGAGGTGACCGTCACCTACGGCGGCGCCAGCGCCAGCCGACCGGTCGTCGTCCACGCACCGGTGCCGATCGATCGCACGCCGCCGACGGCGCGTCTCATCAACCCGTCGGAGGAGATCGACCTCAAGACGGCCATCGACGTCGTCGGCACCGCCAGCGATGAGAACCTGCTCGGCTGGACTCTGGCCGTGGTCGACGACCGAGGGGGCGAGGTTCGGCGCCTGGCGGTGGGCGACTCGACGGTGGCGGAGGGCGTGCTCGGACGGCTCGACCCGACGCTGCTGCCCAACGGCACCCACACG